>JAPKHL010000055.1 GCA_026646875.1 Rhodocyclaceae bacterium
TCGCCCGCCATGTCCGCATCCCCGCTTACCCACTTCGACGCCGAAGGCCAGGCCCACATGGTCGACGTCGGCGAGAAGACCGAAACCCAGCGTCGCGCCCGTGCCGCCGGGAGCATTTTCATGCAGCCCGAAACGCTGGCGCTGATCCGCGACGGCTCCGCAAAAAAGGGCGACGTCCTCGGCGTCGCGCGCATCGCCGCCATCCAGGGGGCCAAGCGCACCGCCGACCTGATCCCGCTCTGCCACCCGATCGCCCTGACCCGTGTCGCCATCGAATTCACCGTCGACGCTGCTCGCAACGCCGTGCATTGCGAGGTCACCGCTGAATGCAGCGGTCGCACCGGCGTGGAAATGGAAGCACTGACTGCTGCCAGCGTCGGCCTGCTGACCATCTACGACATGTGCAAGGCCGCCGATCGTGGCATGCGGATCGAAGGCATCCGCCTGCTCGAGAAGGCCGGTGGCAAATCCGGGCACTGGCACGCCGATTAGTCCTGTCGTCGCCCCCCGCAATCCCGCTTTCTCGTTTCCGGAGCTCTCCATGAATTCCCTGCGCAGAGTCCTGCTGAAGTCGGCAGGTGCCAGCGGTACGTTCGGACTGCTGATCGCAGCCGGCCTGCTCAAACCCACCCGCGTTCTGGCCAACGACTGGAATCGTGCGGCCTTTACAGCGGCAACCACCAGCGATGCCATGAAAGCCTATGGCACACCGAATCCGGTTGACCACCGGGAAATCCTGATCAGCGCAGCCGAAATCGCCGAAAACGGCGCCCAGGTTCCGATCGAGGTGCACAGCAGGATTCCCGGCAGCCAGACGATCGCCGTTTTCGTCGACCGCAATCCCATGCCGCTCGCCGCCAGCATGAGCTTTGCCAATGGCGCGCTCCCCTATGTCCGGCTGCAGCTCAAGATGGCGGAAACCTCGCGCGTGCGTGCGGTGGTCCGGACGGCCGACGGCAAGGCCTACCACGCCAGCCGCGAAATCAAGGTCACGCTCGGCGGCTGCGGCGGCTGACAGGAAATCAGGACAAGGAAACGAACATGGCAGATCCGATCAAGATCCGGGCGACCCTGCAGGGCGAATTCACCGATATCCGGGTGCTCATGCCGCACCCGATGGAAACCGGCCAGCGCCGCGACACTGCCAGCGGCAAGGTGCTGCCGGCGCATTTCATCCAGGCTTTCACGCTCAGCGCCAATGGCAAGCCGCTGGTCAGCGCGCAGCTCAACACATCGGTCTCGCGCAACCCGCTATTCGCCTTTCGTGCCCGGGATCTGAAGGCTGGCGACCGCATCGTCGTCAGCTGGACCGACACTAGCGGCGCACAGCGCAGCGATGAAGCGACGGTGGGCGCGTGAGTCTTTTGCAGCGCCCATAAAAAAACCCGCCATGCGGCGGGTTCTCCGTGCAGCCTGAACGAAATCAGGCGCGCTGAATGTTCGAAGCCTGCTTGCCCTTCGGACCCTGAGTCACGTCGAAGGAAACTTTTTCGCCCTCTTTGAGGGTCTTGAATCCGCCCATGGTGATTGCGGAGAAATGCGCGAAGAGATCCTCGCTGCCATCATCCGGGGTGATGAAACCGAAACCTTTGGCGTCGTTGAACCACTTGACCGTACCAGTTGCCATATTGCCACTTCCTTCAAAAAAGACTGAATCCGGGACTTGCCCGACTTGCATGTTCGAATTCGACGAAGGCCTGCGTAGAGCACCCGCAAGACGGAAAAGCCACAAACAGAGCCACAAATCCGCCAGAACCAAAACATTCGGTCTTTGTACGCTAGTTCACGCGGATGCGTCAAGCATTTTCTCTTGCCCGTCGCACAAACCCGTTTCCGGCACACCGTCGCCGTCCCGCATCCCCTGCCGCCAGCGCTATTGCGCTCCCGGGCAGACTGGTTAAAATCGACTCATGGCAAAACAGCATCAGGACGGCTCTCTGCTCGAGGCCAAGCGCTCCAGACTCGCACCACCGCCGCTCTACAAGGTATTGCTGCTGAACGACGACTTCACTCCGATGGATTTCGTGATCCTCGTCCTGCAGAGATTTTTTGCGATGGACCGAGAACAAGCGACGCGGATCATGCTCAAAGTTCATACGGAAGGTCGTGGCATCTGCGGGGTTTATCCGCGCGATGTTGCCGCCACGAAAGTGGAGCAGGTCACGGCCTTCGCACGCGAGAATCAGCATCCGCTGGCGTGCGTCATGGAGGAAAACTGAATGATTGCGCAGGAACTCGAAGTCAGCTTGCACATGGCCTTCGTCGAAGCCCGGCAGAAGCGTCATGAATTCATCACCGTCGAGCATCTGTTGCTGGCGCTGCTCGACAACCCGTCGGCGGCCGAGGCCCTGCGCGCCTGCGGCGCCAACATCGAATTGCTGCGCAAGGACCTGACCCGCTTCATCGCCGAACACACGCCGACGGTGGCCGGCGAGGACGAGATCGACACGCAACCGACGCTCGGCTTCCAGCGCGTGATCCAGCGCGCCATCCTGCACGTCCAGTCGTCGGGCAAGAAGGAGGTCAACGGCGCCAACGTGCTGGTGGCCATCTTCGGCGAGAAGGATTCGCACGCCGTCTACTACCTGCAGAAGCAGGGCGTCACCCGCCTCGACGTGGTCAATTTCATCTCGCACGGAATCAGCAAGGTTCCGCAGAGCGCGCCCCGGCCCGAACCGGAGGCCGAAACCGAGGGCGAACAGCAAAACGCCGCCGGCCCGCTCGAAAGCTACACGATCAACCTCAACGCCCTGGCCCTGCAAGGCAAGATCGACCCGCTGATCGGTCGCGACAAGGAGCTCGAGCGGGTCATCCAGACGCTCTGCCGTCGGCGCAAGAACAATCCGCTGCTGGTCGGCGAAGCCGGCGTCGGAAAGACGGCCATCGCCGAGGGGCTGGCCCGGCGCATCGTCGAGGGCGAGATTCCCGAGATTCTGTCCAAAGCCAATGTCTATGCACTCGACATGGGTGCGTTGCTGGCCGGCACCAAGTACCGCGGCGATTTCGAGCAGCGCCTGAAGGGCGTACTCAAGCAGCTGACTGAGAACCCGAACGCCATCCTGTTCATCGACGAAATCCACACCCTGATCGGTGCCGGTTCCGCCTCGGGCGGCACCCTCGACGCCTCCAACCTGCTCAAGCCGGCGCTCTCCTCGGGTCAGCTGAAGTGCATCGGCGCGACCACATACACGGAATACCGCGGCATCTTCGAGAAGGATCACGCCCTTTCCCGGCGCTTCCAGAAGATCGACGTCAGCGAGCCCTCGATCGCCGAGACCATCGAAATCCTGAAAGGGCTGAAAACGCGCTTCGAATCGCACCACGGCATCAAGTATTCCGCGGCGGCGATCAACTCGGCCGTCGAGCTTTCGGTGCGCTTCATCAGCGACCGTCACCTGCCGGACAAGGCCATCGACGTAATCGACGAGGCCGGTGCCGCACAGCGCATCCTGCCCAAATCGCGGCAGAAGAAGCTGATTGGCAAGCAGGACATCGAGGAGATCGTCGCCAAGATCGCCCGCATTCCGTCGACCCATGTCTCGAGCGACGACCGGGGCGCCCTCAAGAATCTCGACCGCGATCTGAAGGCCGTGGTATTCGGACAGGATGCCGCCATCGATGCACTCGCCCGGGCAATCAAGATGGCCCGCTCGGGGCTCGGCAACCCCGGCAAGCCGATCGGTGCCTTCCTGTTCTCCGGGCCGACCGGTGTCGGCAAGACCGAGGTCGCCAAGCAGCTCGCCTACAGCCTCGGCATCGAGTTGCTGCGCTTCGACATGTCCGAATACATGGAACGGCACGCCGTCTCGCGCCTGATCGGCGCACCGCCCGGCTACGTCGGCTTCGACCAGGGCGGGCAGCTCACCGAGGCCGTCACCAAGAAACCGTACTGCGTGCTGCTGCTCGACGAGATCGAAAAGGCGCATCCGGACATCTTCAACATCCTCCTGCAGGTCATGGACCACGGCACCCTGACCGACAACAACGGCCGCAAGGCCGATTTCCGCAACGTGGTGATCATCATGACCACCAACGCCGGACAGGAGGCGATCCAGAAGACCAGCATGGGCTTCACCTCGTCCAAGCAGGCCGGCGACGAGATGGCCGAGATCAAGCGACTGTTCACGCCGGAATTCCGCAACCGCCTGGATGCGACCATCTCGTTCCGGCCGCTCGACCACGAGATCATCCTGCGTGTCGTCGACAAGTTCCTGATGCAGCTCGAGGAACAGTTGCACGAGAAGAAGGTGGAAGCACTATTCACCGACAGCCTCAAGGAACACCTGGCCAGCAAGGGATTCGACCCGCTGATGGGTGCCCGTCCGATGGCCAGGCTGATCCAGGACACCATCCGTGCCGCGCTGGCCGACGAACTGCTATTCGGCCGCCTCGCTGCCGGCGGCCACGTCACCGTCGACATCGACCCCGAGGGGAAGGTCCGCCTGATCTTCCAGGAGGAAACTGAAGCCGTCGTCTGACCCCGCTCCCCCGACCAAGGCCATGCAGCGATGCATGGCCTTTTCGTTTTCCCGTTCCGATCCCTCCCCACCCACAGGAGCCTTCCATGAATTTCAAGACCCCGGACCTGCTCGACGACAACGAAGACAAGGCACGCAGCGGCAGCGTGCGCGTCGTCACCCCCATGTTCAAGCGTTATGGCGGTCGTAGCGCCTTCAGCGGGCGCATCGTCACGCTCAAGCTGTTCGAGGACAATTCACTGGTCCGCGAGGCCTTCGGTGAGAATGGTCAAGGCAAGGTGCTGGTGATCGATGGCGGCGGCTCGCTGCGCTGTGCGCTCGTGGGTGACCAGCTCGCCCTCCTGGCCCACAGGAACGGTTGGGAAGGCGTGATCGTCTACGGCTGCATCCGCGACTCGGTCGACATCAACGGCATCGACCTCGGTGTGCGCGCCCTCGACACCCACCCCCTGAAAAGCGTCAAGAAGGGGGCCGGTGACCGTGAAATCGCCGTTACCTTCGGCGGCGTCACCTTCCGTCCCGGCGAATGGATCTACGCCGACGAGGACGGCATCGTCGTATCGGAAGCCCCCCTGCTCTGACCCGCGCCTGTCCGGGCGGCACGCTTTCGCTGCCCGGCAAGCGCCCCGACTACGCGTCGAGGAGCACCGAGCTTTCGCAACCGACGCGCACGTTCCCCCAATGCCTGCCGTTCACGTGGATCGGCATCGCGATGTCGCACAGCACCTCGCCGGTATCGCGGATATAGGTCTGCAAGAGCAGCGGAACCGTGTTCCGGGCCGCGCGCAGCTCCGTCGGCGCCTCGAACTTGCGCCGTGTCCGGTTCCCCACCAGATCCTTCTGGTAATCGCCGGTGAGCGGCTGCGAGAATTTCGCGTTGTGCGCCGTCAGGTACCCGTTGGTATCGACGGCGACCGCGTACACCCCGCCCTTGATGCCCGACAGAGCCCCATCCAGCATGCCCTGGCACTCGCGCGTGAAGGCCTCGTCGTACGCCACCAGGTATTTCTGCGGACGGGTGTTGGCGATCGGCCGGTAGTTGCGGTCGAACACGTCGATACCGCGCTGCTGGATGCTCTCGAGCTGAGCCTGGATGTCGTCGCGGAACTTGCGCACGCGCTCGACGTTGTAATCGAAGGTGCCACGCCCGATCTTGAACCGGGAAACCAGTTCCTGTACCAGCTCGGTCGCCTCGGACAAGCCCTCGGTGGACTTCTCCGAACTGACCATGTTGGTCGACACCTCGGCCGACAGCGAATGGATCTGCGTCACGTTGTCGTGAACCTGCGCATTGGTCGCCGTCAGCTCCTCCATCGCCGAGGCGATCTGCGCAAGCTGCTCGCTGGTCCGCTCAAAATCCGCGACCATCTGTCGGAATTGTCCGGATGAGCGCTCGACCACCTCGCGTGTCTGACCGATGTCCTTATTGATCAGCTCATTCTCGTTCTGGGTATCGCGTACCAGCGAAATCATGCCGGTGATGTTCTGGCCGATCTCCTCGGTCGCCACGCTGACCTTCTCGGCCAGCTTGCGGACCTCGTCGGCCACCACCGCGAAACCGCGCCCGGCTTCACCGGCCCGCGCCGCCTCGATGGCTGCGTTGAGCGCCAGCAGGTTGGTCTGATCCGCGATGTCCCGGATCAGGCCGGCGATCGTACGGATGCTGTCCGAGCGCTGACTGAGGTTGTTCACGGTCCCGTTGAAGGTCGCCAGCTTGTCGCTGACGCCCTGCACCTTGCCGACGATCTCGAGCATCTCGTCCAGGGACAGGCGCGCACTCGCCAGATTCGCCTCGGTCGACTGGGAGATCATCTCGGTCGAGGTCGACACCTCGTGGATCGCCTGCGTCGCCTCATTGCTTGCGGTAAAGACCAGCTCGGTGATCTCGCCCTGCTGGCGCGCGCGCTTGGCCGTCTCGCCGACGCTCTTGCGCACGACCACCGCCTCGCGGGCAATGCTCACGCTCATCTTGCGCACCTCGCTGATCACCTGCCGCATCTTGTCGGCGAAGCGGTTATAGCTGAGCGCCAGTTCGCGCAGTTCATCGTGGGTCACTGTCGGCAGATCGTGCGAAAAATCGCCTTCCCCGCGTGCGATTTCGTCGAAAATGCGGGTAATCAGCTTGACCGGCCGCACGATCAGATAGCGGATGTAGGCAATCTGCAAGAGGTTCCAGGCCAGCGCCACGACGGTCAGCCCGAGCATCAGCATCAGCCCGAAATCGAATGCCGCATCGACGCGCGCCAGCACGTCGGCCGGCGTGCCGGCGCTCACCAGGGTGTCGCGTACCGCGCCTTTCTGATGAATGTAGACCCCCAGATAGACCACATCGATGAGGAACAGCAGCAGGAAGCTCATCAGCTTCTTGGTCAGACTGTTCCAGAAAGTCCGCTCGGACCAATCGTAGAACGCCCAGAATCCGTTCATGTTTCCTCCAAGGGCGCGTGAATCGCACCGATCATTATATGCTTAAAGTCATAGCAGGGTGCCCCGCCCCCCACGATCCACCGCCTTCGCGGAGCCCGTTTCAGTTTTCACGGAAACAAACACGATTTCGCATTGCGAAAACAAACGGACAACCCGCTGTTTTTGATCGAAAAGAAAATATCTTATGTCTTATATAAGACTATTGCTGCCCCGCAAAAACCCCTCTATACTTCGCTCCAACGACTGACCGGCGCACGACGCATCGACGGCACGGACAGCGTGGCTTACCAAACCCAACGTACTTCATGACTTTTGTGAGGATAACCATGAGCACTCGTGAACAGCAAATTGCCGCCCTGGAAAAAGACTGGGCCGAAAACCCCCGCTGGAAGGGCATCAAGCGCGGCTACACCGCCGCCGACGTGGTCCGCCTGCGCGGTTCTTTCCAGGTCGAGCACACCCTCGCCCGCCGCGGCGCCGAGAAGCTGTGGAACCTCGTCAACAACGAGCCGTACGTCAACTGCCTCGGCGCCCTGACCGGCGGCCAGGCCGTGCAGCAGGCCAAGGCCGGCATCAAGGCCATCTACCTGTCGGGCTGGCAGGTCGCCGCCGACAACAACGAATACGCTGCAATGTACCCGGACCAGTCGCTGTACCCCGTCGACTCGGTGCCGAAGGTCGTTGAGCGCATCAACAACGCCTTCAACCGCGCCGACGAAATCCAGTGGTCCAAGGGCATGAACCCGGGCGACGCAGGCTACATCAACTACCACCTGCCGATCGTCGCCGACGCCGAAGCCGGTTTCGGCGGCGTGCTGAACGCCTACGAACTGATGAAGGCCATGATCCGCGCTGGTGCTGCCGGCGTGCATTGGGAAGACCAGCTGGCTTCCGTCAAGAAGTGCGGCCACATGGGCGGCAAGGTGCTGGTGCCGACCACCGAAGCCGTGCAGAAGCTGATCGCGGCCCGCATGGCCGCCGACGTCTACGGCGTGCCGACCCTGGTCATCGCCCGTACCGACGCCGAAGCTGCTGACCTGCTGACCTCGGACTACGACGAGAACGACAAGCCGTTCCTGACCGGCGAGCGCACCGCCGAAGGCTTCTACAAGACCAAGAAGGGTCTCGAGCAGGCCATCTCCCGCGCCATCGCCTACGCCGACTACGCCGACCTGGTGTGGTGCGAGACCGGCACGCCGGATCTGGAATTCGCCCGCAAGTTCGCCGAAGCCGTGCATGCCAAGCACCCGGGCAAGATGCTGGCCTACAACTGCTCGCCGTCGTTCAACTGGAAGAAGAACCTCGACGACGCCACCATCGCCAAGTTCCAGCGCGAACTCGGCGCCATGGGCTACAAGTACCAGTTCATCACCCTCGCTGGCATCCACAGCATGTGGTACAACATGTTCGATCTGGCCCAGGACTACGCCAAGCGCGGCATGTCGGCCTACGTCGAGAAGGTCCAGGAGCCGGAATTCGCTGCCCGCGAGCGTGGCTACACCTTCGTGTCGCACCAGCAGGAAGTCGGCACCGGCTACTTTGACGACGTCACCACCGTGATCCAGGGCGGCAAGTCCAGCGTCACCGCACTGACCGGCTCGACCGAAGAAGAGCAGTTCCACTAAGCACGCGTCCCACCGGACGGGTATCGCACCGGCAGCCGCGATACCCTGCGAAAAGGGCCGGCCCCCACACGGGGGTCGGCCCTTTTCGCGACCACGGGACCGGCTCACACCATCCCGTCGGCCAACAAACCATCCAGCTGCGCTGCGGGCATCGGACGCCCGAGCAAGTAGCCCTGCACCTCGTCGTACCCGATGGTCACGAGGAAATCGAGCTGCTCGGATGTTTCCACCCCCTCGGCGATCACCACCAGATGCAGCGACTGCCCCATGCGGACGATGGCTTCGGCAATGGCCCGCGCTTCCTCGTTGCCGGGCAGGTCGCGAACAAAGGAACGGTCGACCTTGAGCTTGCCGACATGGAAGCGGCGCAGATAGGCAAGACTCGAATAACCGGTACCGAAATCGTCGATCGCCACCGCGACACCCAACTGCCTGACCTGGGAAAACACCTCGCGGATGGTGTCGGTATCGGCCATCACGGTCGATTCGGTGATCTCGATCTCGAGCAGGCGAGGATCGACACCGGTCCGCTCCAGCACTTGCCGGAGCACCGCCACGAAATCGTCGCGATAGATCTGCACCGACGAGACATTCACCGCCATCCGTAACGGGCTCCCCGCCTCGGCCCAGCGCCGCGCCTGCCAGCAGGCCGTCTCCAGGACCCAGGTCCCGATTGCCAGGATCTGGCCGGTTTCCTCGGCGATCGGGATGAAATGGTCCGGCGCGGCATCGCCATAGATGTCCGAGTGCCAGCGCAACAGGGCCTCGACGCCGACCACCCGGCAATCCGGCAAGGCAAACTGCGGCTGGTAGGCTAGGCGCAGCTCGTCTCGCTGCAGGGCGCCACGCAGGCGCATGGCGATATCGAGACGGGACGCCGTATCCCGGTTCATCTTTTCGTCGAAGAAGCTGAAGGTCGCCCGCCCCCGACCCTTCGAGTGGTACATCGCCGTATCGGCCTTCTGCAGCAGGGTGTCGAAATCCTCGCCATCGTTGGGATAAACGGCAACACCGATGGAAGCGGAAACCGGCAGCAAATGGCTGCCGATCGCCACCGGCGCATCGAAGGTTGTGAAGATCTTCTCGACGATCCCTGCGAACTGGCCCGGCACGGTCAGACCTTCGAGCAGCAGGACGAACTCGTCCCCACCAAAGCGACTGACGGTATCGGACTGCCGCAAGCATCCGCACAGGCGGCGTGAAACTTCAACGATCAGGGCATCGCCGACGCGATGTCCCAGCGTATCGTTGACCCGCTTGAACTGGTCGAGATCGAGGAAACAGACGGCAATGAAGCCATCCTGTCGCGACACGCGGCGCCGCATCTGCTCGAAGCGATCGCTGATCAGCGCACGGTTGGGCAAGCCGGTCAGGCTGTCGTGATGCGCCAGGAAGCGGATCTTCTCCTCGGCGGCCTTGCGTTCCGTGATGTCGCTGAAGGCCGCGACATAGTTGGTGATCTCACCCTGCTCGTTGCGCACCACGCTGATCGCCACATGCTTGGGATAGAGCTCGCCGTTCCTGCGGCGGTCGATCATCTCGCCGTCCCAGCAGCCGTCGCGCTGCAAGGTTTCCCACATCTCCGCGTAAAACTCGTGCCCATGCGCCCCCGATTTCAGCAGGCTGGGGGTTTTCCCGACAATCTCCCCGGCCGGATAGCCACTGATCCGGCTGAAGGCACGGTTGACGCTGACAATCACATTGTTGGCGTCGGTCACCATCAGCGCTTCGCTGCTGTTCTCGAACACCATGCGCGCCAGATGGAGCTCGCTGGCAGCCTGGCGTTTCTCGGTGATGTCCTCGAACACCCAGATCGACCCTTCGTCGGCCAGGCCGGGATTCACCGTGCGCCCGGTGCGACGCACCCAGAGCGGCGTCCCGTCGCGCCGCTGCAGTTCGAGCTCATCCTCGGCACAGCCCCGTTCCCCGAGAGCGGCGCGGCGCAGGGCATCGTCGCGCTCCCAGCGCTCGTAGGAGGCGTACAGGATGGTGATTGCCTCACCGATCAGGTCGTGCGGTGAGGCAAAGCCGAAAATCTCGGCCATCCGCTGGTTGCAGTTGAGGATACGGTGTTCGCGGATGAAAACGATGCCGACGCTGGCGTTGTCGAAGATGACCTGTTGTCGCTCGAGCAGATCGAGCACCTGCCGTTCGATCCGCCGGCGATCGGTGACATCGCTGGCGGTGAGCACGAATCCACCGTCCGGCATCGGCGAGCGCTGCAGTTCGAGGATCCGCCCGCTGCCCACCTCGCGCTCGAAGGCATCGGGGAGTGCCAGAGCTGCGGCCGCGAATTCTCCCGTCACCGACACCAGGCAGGGATCGAGTGCAAGAAAATCGGCCAGGGGCAGACCAGCCACCGCCATGCCGCGTGGCAGATCGTGCAGCTCGAAGAAACGCGGGTTCCAGGCCACCAGACCGAGCCCCCGGTCAAACACGGCAATCCCCTGCGCAATCGCATCGAGCGTCGACTGCAGCAGACGCGACTTGGCCGCCAGTTCCTGCTGGCGCAGACGGGCCTCCTGCTCCTTGAGATCGGTAATGTCCGTGTGGATGCCGACGGTACAGCCATCCGGCGTCTTGCGCTCCCGCACCTGCAAGAACATGCCGCCGGGCAGCGCATAGGCGTCCGTGCCGGCACCCGAGCGGTGCGCCGTCAGCCGTTGCCGCAGCCAGTCGGGGTCGTCGATACCGACGAGTTGCGCCGCCTCCGCCAGCAATTCGTCGAAATGTCGGCCACGCAGATCGCCAGGCAGTCCCCACAGGCGCTGATACGAGCGGTTGCAGAGCAGCAACCGGTCATCCGGATCGAACAGCACGAAACCGTCCGAAATGCTGTCCACCGCTGCCTCCAGCCGTAACCGCGCGGCCTGCGCCTCCTGCTGGGCGGCATCGCGCTCGGCGAGGGTGCGCTTGAGCTCGCCGGTCCGCTGGCGTACCTGGTCTTCCAGGATGAAGGTGGCTTGCAGCAGGCCGTAATCCGTATCCTGCGCATTCAGGTTGTGCTCGACCTGATAGATCAGCGAACGAATGATCTTGTCGCGGCGCTCGATTTCACTACGCAGCCCGGAAGCATCGTCCGGCTCGCAACGCAGATCCAGCATCCGCCTCATCGCGGTGCCCCGTCGCCGAAGGCGATCCCGGTCAGCGTCTGATTGACGTGCATGCCACGGAACTGCTCGCCATAGGTGCTGAATCCGACCACGTTGCAGCCGGCGAGCAATTCGCCGAGCGTGTCGCGGATGCCGCTGCGCCGGGCCTCCAGATTGCGCAGGATGCAGTCGCAGCCAAGGATCAGCCGCGGTTCGCCGATTCGCGCCCGAACCTCGCACAGGGTATCCCGCAGGTTCTCGACCAGCCCGACGCCCTTCGCCACCCGGAACACGATGCCCTCATCGATGGCGCAAAAGAAGGTCAGCGATCCGTCAGGATTGACGCGCTGAATCGAGCGCACGAAATCGGAATCGCCGATTCTCACCACGACCGGGCAGGCCGCGAATACCATCGGGTCGAGATCGTCGATCGCCAGGCCAACCGCGCGCGCGTACTCCTCGGCCGCCGGACAGCCATTGATCTCCATCACGGTGCGCTCGCCCGGATTGGCGCGCGTCACCACCATCCGCTCGTCACCGCAGACGAAGTGCTGGGTCTTGAACACCGTGAAGGGATGCCGCGAGGTACCAACCAGCAACACCGCCGCATCGCTCAGGAAGCGTCCGTTGAGGAACACGAAGGTCCGGGCGAACGCCAGATCGTCGCCGGCCGAGCCCCCAAGCAGGGGGATGCCGCCCAGGCCGTCATGGAAGGCCCGCGCCACGCTCTCCTCGCGTCCGCACAGACCGTCGATCAGCATGAAGGCGAAATAGCGCTCGGCATCCGCATCCGGATCGAGCAGGCGCGCCCTTTCGCGCAGGCCGGCGGCGAACTTCTGGGCGCGCCGCAAGTCGCTGCCGGACACGCTCTCCAGTGCAGCGACCTCGAAGGCCAGATCGCCCGCTGCAATGCTGACCCCGGCCATGCCCTGGTCGACATAGCCCTGCGGGCCGATCCCCCCGGCGGTCGTACACCCGATCGCAGGAATATCGCCGAAGTGGCGGGCGAACTCGGCGGCAACCGCTTCCAGATCGTAGCGGCTGGAAAGGAAGACGATCAGCAGGCCGATTTCCGGTTGGCGCAACGCCGCTGCCAGTTCGGCGACCGCCACGGCCGGATCGCTGGCGCGCGTACTCCCCGCCTTGGCCCGGAATGCCTGTCCCACTCCGCCATCGCCGCTCTGGCCCATGTCCTTCTCCCGCAGAATCGCACCGGGCTGCCTATGACTTACGATATATTCGTTTTTGATCTACGGCAAGACGAATCCACGACCCCGGCGCCCCACGCAAACGGCCGCCGCCATCAAAACCATTCAGCAAGCAAGGGTATCGGCATAGAATTGCGGCAACGGCGTCCCACGCCGAGCGACCGACGCGCCCACTCATTTCGCCATGACGATCAAAAAAATTCCCGTGGTCCGGCTGCGACCCGGCATGTTCGTTTCCGACTTCAATGCCGACTGGCTGGATCACCCGTTCTTCCTCAGCCAGAAGCTGATCCGCAGCGACGAGGAAATCGAGAGGATCAGCGCGGCCGGCATCGATCTCGTTTACATCGACACCGCGCGCGGCGCCGATGCCGATGACATGCCAACGGCGGAAGAAGCCGCCAACCAGATCGAGCAGGCACTCACCCGGGCTTTCGCCGACGAGGTAGCACAAACCCAGCCGGCGGGCGATGGAATGCAGGAGACCAACCGCCTGATCGGCAACGCGCGACGCGCGGTGCGCGAGCTGTTCACCGGCGTCCGCCTCGGCAACAGCCTGGATTTCCAGCAGGCCATCGAAACGGCGCGCCAGCTGGTCGCCGGTGCGGCGCGCCACCCGCAGGCCTGCCTGCTGCTCGGCCGGCTCAACCGGAGCGACGACTACACTTTCCGGCACAGCGTCAGCGTCGCGCTGGTACTGGGCGTCTTCGCGCGCGACCAGCGCCGTCCGGAAAGCGAAATCGAATCCCTGACGCTAGGCGCTGTGCTGCACGACGTCGGCAAGATGAAAGTGCCGCCGGACATCCTGAACAAACCGAGCACCCTCGCCCCTGCGGAAATGCGCGTGATGCACACGCACGTCGCCGCCGGCATGCGCCTCGTGCGCGAGGTCGAGGATTTTCTCGACCCCATCGCCTTCAAGGTCCTTGCCGAGCATCACGAACGCTACGACGGCACGGGCTATCCGCACGGACTGCGCGGTGAAGCCATCTCGCCCGGCGGACGCATGGCGGGAATCATCGACGTCTACGACGCCATCACCGCCGACCGGGTCTACCGGCGGGCGATCAACCCGGCCGAGGCGGTGCGCAAGCTCTTCGAATGGTCCGAACGCCATTTCGACCGCGGGCTCGCCCACGCCTTCATCAAGACGGTCGGCATTTTTCCGGCCGGCTCGCTGGTCCGGCTCGCCAGCGGCCGCCTCGGCATCGTCCTGCGCCAGGGGGAGAGCAGCCTGATGATGCCGGTCGTGCGCATCATCTACGATACCCGCCGGCTGTGCTTCGTCACGCCGGTCGACGTTGCGCTGGACCAGGGCAGCGATCGCATCGTCGGCCACGAAGCAGCAGACCGGTGGAACATTCCGCTCGAGCGCTTTCTCGACTGAACGCTCACCAGCCCCAGTAGCCGGGATCGCCGTAAGTGGCCTTCAGCACGTCGATGAAGGCCCGTACGCGCAGGGGCAGTTGCCGGCGCTGCGGAAACACCGCCTGGATTCCCATCGGCGGCGCCGCGTAATCGTCGAGCACGGACACCAGGCGGCCGGCGGCCAGATCGGCCGCCACCTCCCAGAGCGAACGCCAGGCCAGGCCGGCGCCCTCCAGCGCCCACTCATGCAGCACGGCCCCATCGTTGCAGTCGAAGCGTCCGCCTACCTTGAAATTGACCACCTCGCCCGCGGGCGTCGCGCGCAGCGCCCAGCCCCGCTGCTGCCCGAGCGACAGACAGTTGTGTCCGGCCAGCGCATCCGGAGTCAGCGGTACGCCATGGCGAGCAAGGTAACCTGGGCTGGCCACGACCACTCGACGCATCTCGCCAAGCTTGCTGCTCACCAGGCTGGAATCGGCCATCTCGCCGATGCGCACCGCGCAATCGACGCCCTCGTTGAGCAGGTCGACAAGGCGGTCGGTGAGATCGAGCGTCACCGTCACCTCGGGATTCTCGTTCATGAAGGCAGCCACCAGCGGCGCCACATGGCGGCGACCGAAGCCCGCCGGGGCCGACACCTTGAGATGGCCGCCGATGCGGATGCCGCCGAGCGAAACGGCGGCCTCCGCGTTGGCCAGGTCGTTGAGGATGCGCTGGCAGTCCTCGAGAAAGGCCTGCCCTTCGAAGGTCAGCGAGAGCCGGCGCGTGGTGCGCAACAGCAGGCGCACGCCGAGCCGGGCCTCGAGGGCGTCGATGCGACGGCCGATGATGGCCGGCGTGACCGCCTCGGTGCGGGCAGCGGCCGACAGGCTGCCTCGCGTGGCGGCAGCAACAAAGGCAGTGATCTGCTTGAAGGCATCCATCGCTCGATCTTATACCCGAGGTAAAAGATCTAATGCAATACACGGCACTTATCATTTCCCTCAAGACAGAATAGACTCTTCTACAAGACTGACGCACACCCTCCGGAACCCGCACAACGCCCCCACGGAAACCTTCTGACCATGGACACCGCCCTGCTCGCCCAGTATGCCCTGATCGGCATCGCCGCATTCGGTGCCGGTGCCATGAATTCGGTTGCCGGCGGCGGCACCTTCCTCTCGTTTCCGGCCCTGCTTGCCGTCGGCGTGCCGCCGGTCACCGCCAACGCCAGCAATTCGGTGGCCTTGTGGCCCGGTAGCCTGGCCAGCGCCTGGGCCTTCCGCGCCGAGCTGATGCGCTTCCGCAAATCGCTTCCCCTGCTGTCGCTGGTGGCCTTTCTCGGCGGCATCGCGGGCGGACTGCTGCTGCTCGCCACCTCGAACGATGCGTTCTCCCGGCTGATTCCCTGGCTGCTGCTCGTCGCCACCGTCCTGTTCGCTTTCAGTGCGCAGCTCTCGCGCTTGGTCGCCCGCCTGCGCAAGCCGCCGGCGGGCAGCGGGCAGGCCCGCGATGCACGGCACATCGGCCTCGGCAGCGCGCTCTTCCAGCTGCTCGTCTCCATCTATGGCGGCTTCTTCGGCGCCGGCATGGGCATCCTGATGCTCGCCTCGCTGGCCATCCAGGGATTCGACGACGTGCATGAGATCAATGCGCTGAAGAACTGGCTCTCGGCCATCATCTACTCGGTCGCGGTCGCCACCTTCGTCATCGCCGGCGCAGTTTCCTGGCCGCACACCCTCGTCATGCTGGCGACCGGAACGCTCGGCGGCTACTGGGGTGCGCGCATCGCGCGACGGGTGCCGGCAGCCTGGCTGCGGCGCTTTATCGTCGCGGTGGGCGGCGCCCTCACCCTGGTCTATTTCTACAAAACCTATCTCTAACCTTCACCACAAGGAGTTGCCATGGCCCTGAACCTTCCCGCCGGCGTGCAGATCACCGCGCCAATCAAGCCCGAGTACGAGAGCATCCTCACGCATGATGCGCTGGCCTTCGTCGCCAAGCTGCACCGTGCCTTCGAGGCTCGCCGCCAGGAACTGCTGAAGGCCCGCGTCGCCCGCCAGGCCCGCATCGATGCCGGCGAGATGCCGGACTTCCTGCCGGAAACCAAGGCCATCCGCGAAGGCGACTGGAAGGTCGCGCCGGTGCCGGCCGCGCTGCAGTGCCGTCGCGTCGAGATCACCGGCCCGGTCGAGGCCAAGATGATCATCAACGCCTTCAACTCGGGCGCCGATTCGTACATGACCGACTTCGAGGATTCCAACTCCCCGAACTGGGACAACCAGATTCAGGGCCAGGTGAACCTCTACAAGGCGATCCGCCGCGAACTCTCCTTCAAGAACGAGGCCGGCAAGGAATACAAGCTCAACGACAAGATCGCCACCCTGCAGATCCGTCCGCGCGGCTGGCACCTCGACGAGAAGCACGTCCTCGTTGACGGCCAGCGCGTCTCCGGCGGCATCTTCGACTTCGGCCTCGTCTTCTTCCACAACGCCAAGGAGCAGGTGGCGCGCGGTGCCGGCCCGTTCTACTACCTGCCGAAGATGGAAAGCCATCTGGAAGCCCGCCTGTGGAACGACATCTTCGTGATGGCGCAGGAACACATCGGCATGCCGCAGGGCACGATCAAGGCTACCGTGCTGGTCGAGACCATCCTCGCCACCTTCGAGATGGAAGAGATCCTGTATGAGCTGCGCAACCACTCCGCCGGCCTCAACGCCGGCCGCTGGGACTACATCTTCTCGTGCATCAAGAAGTTCAAGAAGAACAAGGACTTCTGTCTCGCCCAGCGCGGCGCGATCACGATGGAAGTGCCCTTCATGCGCTCCTACGCCCTGGCCCTCGTGCAGGCCTGCCACAAGCGCGGCGCGCCGGCGATGGGCGGCATGTCGGCCCTGATCCCGATCAAGAACGATCCGGTCGCCAACGAGAAGGCGCTGGCCGGCATCCGCCACGACAAGACCCGCGACGCCAACGACGGCTTCGACGGCGGCTGGGTGGCCCACCCCGGTCTCGTGCCGATCGCCATGGAAGAGTTCGTCAAGGTGCTCGGCGACAAGCCGAACCAGTTCGAGAAGCAGGTCGAAGGCAAGTTCGGCCCGGCCGACTGGCTCAACTTCAAGCCGGAAACCCCGATCACCGAAGCCGGCCTGCGCAACAACATCAACGTCGGCATCCACTACCTCGGCGCCTGGCTCGCCGGCAACGGCTGCGTGCCGATTCATAACCTGATGGAAGACGCCGCCACTGCCGAGATCTCGCGTTCGCAGGTGTGGCAGTGGGTCGTCTCGCCGAAGGGCGTGCTCGACGACGGCCGCAAGGTCACCGTCGGGCCACCGTCACCGCCCAGGGTGAAGATACCGCCACCTACGACCAGGCCGCGGTCATCTTCGACAAGATGAGCCTGACGCCGGAGTACCCGGAATTCCTGACTCTGCCGCTGTACGAAGCGATGGCGTAAGCCGCGCGCCCAGTCGCAGCACAAACGCCCCGGAAACCCCGGGGCGTTTTTTTTTTGCCACTATCGCCCTGCGCACCGGCGCACCTCGCCGCGCAGCCCGTCCACCTCGACCTCCTCACCGTCTTCCAGCGCATCGATGATCCCCGGCAGGTTGACCACCGCCGGCAGGGCGAACTCGCGGGCGACGATGGCGCCGTGTGACATGTAGCCGCCGGTTTCGACGACCAGGCCGCCGGCCTTGAGAAAGAGCGGCGTCCAGCCCGGATCGGTGGATGGCGCGACGAGGATTTCGCCGGGCTGCAGGGCCAGGCCTTCGGACGGATGACGCAGCCGGCGCACGCTGCCGCGCGCCACGCCGGTCCCGGTGGCGACACCGCGGAACGATGCAACGCCACGATCCCCGGCCAGTCTTGCCGGCGCCGCTTGCGGGCTGCCTGCCGTTCCGTCCGCGCCCGCCGGGGCAATGGTCAGCCACTCGCGCGGCGTCGCCGCTTGCCATGCCGAGAATCGTACGGCCCGGGCAGCCACCCGGGCGCGCAAGCCTGCCGCCGGCAACTGGCCAAAGGCGTGGCGCTGCACCTCGGCGGGCATGAGCAGGAAGATGTCGTCGCGGCGCTCGAGAGCCCCCTCGCGGACCAGGCGGTCGGCAATCAGCAGCCACAAGCGGCGGCCGGCGGAAAGCAGGGCAATCATTGCGCTGCGCGCTGCCTCGCGCCGATTGCAGTCGCGGTTGGCGGCGCGTACCTGGGCGCGCAGCAGCGGTGCATGCCAGAACGGCAGCTCGCGCCGGATGCGCGCCCAGGCCACAGCGGCCATGGACTGCTGACGCACGCGCATGGCCTCGATATCGACCTCGGCCAGCGCCGGCAACTGTTCGAGGAGCCGCTCGGGTACTTCGCGCCAGCGCGGGTTGCGCAGGTAGGTTTCGTAGTGGCCGCGATGGCCGTACTCATCGAGAAACGCGGCAAAGGCCGTGGCGAATTCCGGATCGTCCAGCGGCCGCGCCGGATCGCGGGCATGCTTCGCCCGCTGCGCCAGATCGAGCAGTGCATAGCCCTGGGCTGCGGTGACACTCGGTTCGCCGCCGGCGAGCAGGGCCGCGCCGATGGCCTCGCTTTCCCCGGGAAAGGCGCGTTCGAGCGTATCGAGCAGCAGGCTCAGGCTGCCGCCACCGGAGCCCTGCAGGAAGAACATGCCCAGGGATTCTCGCGCCGGCTTCAGCACACGGTGCAACAGGCGCACGATATCGGCCGGGGCTTCCGGCAGCGGTACCGCGCGCAACTCGCGCTCCAGTGCGCGGGCAGCGGACACCTCGGCATCGCCCCGGCGGCCGAGGGCCGGCGCGCGCCGCAGATAGCGCAGGATATTGCCGACACGGCGCAGGCGTTCGCGCCAGCCCGGTGCCGACACGCCAATCGCCGGCTGGTGCCCCCCCATCAGCGCATTGAAGCGCGCGGGCAGGAGACCGATGCCGTCCCATGCCTCCCACTGCATGATCGAAGCCTCGAGGTACAGGCAGCCGTCGAACAGGCCGGCCCGCTGCACACCCGGCAGGACGGCGAAGCCCGCCAGCTTCCACCCCTGCTCGAGCAGATCGTTGCAGCCGCGCCGGGAGAAATTCCAGTCCATCGGCTGCAGCGGCTCCGGCATGATTTCGCAGGTATTGCCGCGCGTCCAGATCGCCGGCTGGCCGCGCAGGCCGTCGTAGGTGTGGTGCGGGCGGCGGGTCACCGGCCGGATCTGCGTCAGCCAGAATTGCCGGCCGTCCCAGACCCATTCGAGGTCGTGGAAGGGAGCCACGAAATCGAGCGCCACGGCGGCATCGCGCAGCAGGGCGGCGAGCGCCTCGGCGCGCTCGGCGTCGAACACCGGCGTTCCGGCCCTGTCGGCGGCGAGCGGCCGGCGCTCGGTGCCGCCGGCCGGCGCCGGGAAGCTGGCGGTCGTCTTGCTGCCGGTTCTTGCCTGCAGCAGGCGCCAGGTGTCGCTCGAATCCTCGGCGAATACATACTCGTCCCCCTCGACCTCGCCACCGACCAGACTTTCACCGAGCCCCCAGTTGGCGTGCACGATGATCCGGTCCTCGCGCCCGCTGACCGGATCGCAGGTGAAGGCGATCCCGGCGGCCTCGGCCGCGAGCAGGGGCATGACGATCACCGCCATCGCCGGCTCGTCGGCCAAGCCAAGACGTTCCCGGTACGCTGCGGCTACGGGCGTATCGAGCGAGGACCAGACGTCGGCAACGGCGGCGCAGAGGGCTGCCTCGCCACGGACATTGAGCCGCGACAGGAAAATACCGGCGAAGGATGCCGAGGCGGCATCCTCGCCGACCGCCGATGAGCGCACCGCCAACGGCTGTTCCTGCCAGCCGCGTGAGGTCAGCTCATCGCGCAGCCTGGCCCGCAGTTCGTCCGGCACACCGGTGCCGCGAGCCCGGCTCCAGTCCGCCGGAATGATGAAGAACTCCGGTACCGGCAGCCCGTAGCGTTGCAGCAGGCCGAGCTGCCGCCCCTTGCCGCCGGCCGCTTCCGGCGCGGCCTCGGCAGCGGCCGCCGCCATGATGAAATCGGATCCGGGACGCATCAACGCACCCCCACGCCATTGCAGAAGAGTTCGAGCATCTGCGCCAGCTCGTCGGCCATCGACAGCTTGTCGTCCATCAGGCAACGCAGCATCGCCGCCAGATGGGCAAAGCGGAAATGCACGGCAAGCAGCTCGGCTGGCAGATCGTCGCGGAATTCGCCGGCGGCCTGTCCCTGCGCGATCAGCTCGGTGACGATCGGCTCCATGCCGCTGCGCTCGCGCCCCTCGGCGGGCAGGCGGGCATCGCTCATGCGGTAGCGTGTGTAGGGCAGCAGGAAGAAGCGGTGCCGCTCGCACCATTGCGCCTGCAGTTCGAGAAACCTGGCCAGTCGGGTCCGTCCCGGTGCCGCCTCGGCCAGGGCCGGCCGGAGTGCCGGCCAGCCCTGCTGCAGATCGCGATGAAAGACGTGCGCCAGGAGGGCTTCCTTCGCCGGGAAATGCCGGTACAGCGTGACCTTGGAAACGTCCGCGGCCAGCGCGATGCGCTCCATCGTGACCGTCTCGAACCCCTCGGTCTCGAACAGACGCCAGGCGGTATCGGCGATATGGTCGAGCTGCTGCCGGCGCTTGCGCTCACGACGACCGATATCGCCAGGGTAATCCTTGTGTTCTTCGCTGCCGTCCATGCAGGCCATCTCCTTGCGGCAAGCCTGGCTCGCCGAAAATTTGTTTACGTCGTCTACAAATATACGACGTAAACAAATTTCAAGAAAGACGGACTCGCAGAAAAACGCTCCGGGGAAGCGGGACGACGGCTCAGAATCCCCGCAAATCGTCCACCGTCAGGGCAAGCGGGTTGCCATGGAGGATTTCCAGCATGTCGCCGATCACCGCGAGATCGTTGTCGAAGCTGCCGTGTGCGGCGGCAATCAGCGTTGCGGGCTGGCGCGCGGCGAGCACCTTGTCGTTGTCGAGAACCCGCCAGCGGGCACCCAGTCCCGCGGCCCGCGCCGCCCGCTGCCAGGCATCGAGCGCGGCCACGGTGCTGGAGGCACCGTCCCAGCCGCCCGACGCTGGACGGTTGATCCGGTCAAGCCCGAGGATGGGCGTGCGCGGGTCCGTTTCCAGAGCGTTTGAGACCAGGTAGAGCAGGGATTTCCGGTAGATGCCGGCAACATTGTCGTCACGCTCGAGGCGGTCGGAAAGGACGTGCACATGCAGTCGCGCCATGATCTCCGGGAAGGCGGCATAGTGCCGGTTGGCAAACGCCACGCTACAGGCCGGCGCGAACAGATGGGTACCGGCGATCCGCCCGAGAAGGCCGCGTTGCTCCAGCAACCCGAGCAGGGTACCGAGGATGATCGATCCGGCGGAATGCCCGGCCAGGTGGATTTCCAGCTGTCCGCCCCAGGTATCGGCCAGTTTCCGCAGCGCGTCGGCAAGCAGGTCGCCGCCCCGGCCGGCCAGCCCGGCGCGTTCCGCGTTCTCCTTCATCTCGCTCCAGATCGGGCGGACCAGCGGGCGGGCGAACTGCCGCTCGATCAGCGGATCGCCAATCTCGGAGAGCGACCACCCCGCCAGTCCTGGCCTGGGCATGACGGCATCGCGCAGGAGGTTGCCGATCGACTCGAGCAGCCCGGTCTTCCAGACCAGGAACAAGGGATAGCAGCCGTTACCGGTGAAATAGCGACCCATTGCCCGCGCCCGGGCGATGCCGGCCGCTTCGTCGTTGAGGCCGCCGTGGGCGTAGAGCAGCAGCCGCTTCCTTTCGCCCGCCTGCTGGCGGAACCAGGCATCGGGCAGCACGCAGGCCTGATGGAACAGCTTGCGGCTCGGGCTGTCTTCGCTGAGGTAGCGCGCCACCCGGCCGTCGTTGCCGAAAATCAGGCTGTGGCGGTAAGCCTGCTCCTCGCCCCACCAGAGATGCCGCTCGGTGCCGACTGCGCCCGCCCCCGTGCCCGCGCCGGTCAGGCGGCCGCAGACGACCCCGGGCACACCGAGCGCGGCGACCCAGGCGTCCATGCCGTTGGCCAGCCAGTCGGCATAGGTGAGCACCGCGAAGCCGCCCCGCCCCCAGTCCCGGCCCCAGGCGTTCTGGACGATGAAGCCGTCCGCGTTGAAGCCGACCAGGGCAAAGGCGTGGCCGCCGCTACCGGAGGGATGGCCATCGAAGGCGATGCGCGGCAGGTCGGCGTGGCGGGCGGGCGCTCCGCGCCGGCCGCATGCGCCTTCCCAGCCAGCGTGCGTGCAGGCGGAGGCGTAGATGGCGCCGACTTCGTGGATCGCCGCCTGCAGATCGGTGATCGAGGTCCTGTCGATCCGGTAATACACGCCCAGGGTCGTGCGCGTCGCCCGTTCGGCCCAGCCGAAGGCAGGAGTGCCACTGTCGCCCGGCCGGTACGGCCAGTCGGCCTCCAGGCAGACGCCGTGCTTGTGCCAGCCCTTGAGCGCGCCGCGACAGCTCGAGCCTTCGTAATCCTCGCCGGCGTATTCGTCATGGCGGCGGGCGAAATCGTAGAGCATGCGCGGACTCACCGACGCCAGTCGCGCTGGCATCCCCGTCTTGCGCCAGCGCAGGTAATTGACGACACCGGCGAGACCGAAGCCGGTACAGGCGCCTTCCCGCCCCTGATCGAGCACGAGGCCGGCACGGGCATAGGCGCCAAGACGATGCGCGATATCGGCGGCGGCAGGATATTCGTCGGGCAGGGTGCGCGGTGGCGGCACATAGGCACGGTCGCGAAAATCGGCCGGATCGGGCACGACGTTGAGCCTGCGCTCGGCCCGGGTCGGCGCGGCGGAGGCTGCCCGGTGCCCCTGGGCAGGGGGCAGCGGCAGCGCCTCGGCCGCCCGGGCGAACACGTCGCGGAAACGCTCCAGTCCGTGGCTGCCGCCGTTGACCAGCTTGCGCGCCCGCCGCAGGTCGTCCGCCGCCAGGGCGTCGCGCAGTGCGGACGCCCGGCTGGCGAGAAAGGCAGCCAGCAGGGATGCGGCGATTTCCGGCGCGTTGGCCAGCTCGGGATCGTCTTCCAGTGCAACGCCCAGCTGTTCGCCGAAGCGCCGGTAGTTGCTCCGCCCGGTGAGCTGGACGAATCCGCGCCCCTTGTAGCGCGCGCCATCGCCAGGCCGGGTGTTGCCGAGAGTGCGGCGACCGTCGTAGAGACCGAATGCCGGCCCGCCGGCCGCAGTGTTGAATTGCGAGGGGAGTTCCGAAATTGGCAGGAAGCCCTCGCTCTCGGCACGGATGGTCGCCAGCGCGGCGAGCAGCTGCGGCCGCTCGACCAGGCCGGCGGCACGCAGGGCGGTGAGAACATAGGGCAGGTAGCGAACGACGTTGGCCGGTTTGGTGGCGGGGAACAGCCGGTGCACGGTCTCCGCCGGGAGGGCCGGCACGATCTCCGGATAGCTCGCCAGACCCAGGGCCTCCAGGCAGCGCGGGCCGACCACGCCATCGGCGACCAGGCCGACGCCCGACTGCCAGCGGCGCACCGCAGCCTCGGTGTCCGGATTGAATTCGGGCTCTCCGCCTGCGCCGGCGGAGAGCCCGGCATATTCGCCGGCGACCGCGCCGAGAATGTCCTGAAGGCGGCGCTTCAATTCGATCACGCGAGCGTCCCGCGTGCCCCGCAGCAAGAGGGTATCCATAGCCTGCCTCCGTGGATGATGGCTGCCGTGGAAGTTCCGCGACCGGCCAGCCCACACTTTAGTCGATTTGCATAAAAACACCACCGCTGCCGCAACCGTCAGGAGCGGCGGAATTCGTCCATCGCTGCCGATGCGCTAAGCTCGCGGCCATGGACATCCTGATCGACATCATCCTCAAGGCCGGCCGCTCGGCGGTCGAGCTCGCCCTCTTCATCCTGCTGCCGGTCATGGTGGTGATGCTCTCGCTGATGCGGCTGCTCGAAGCGCGCGGCGCGCTCGACCGGGTGGTCGCCCTGCTGGCGCCGGCCCTGCGCCCGCTCGGCCTGACCGGACTGGGGGTGTTTGCCGCGCTGCAGATCAACTTCGTCAGTTTTGCCGCCCCGATCGCCACGCTGGCGATGATGGAGCAGCGCGGCAATTCGGACCGTCACCTGGCGGCAACACTGGCGATGGTGCTGGCGATGTCGCAGGCCAACGCGGCCCTGCCGATGATGACGATGGGCCTCGATTTCGCCACGACGCTCGGATTTTCCCTGCTCGGCGGATTGTTCGC
>JAPKHL010000056.1 GCA_026646875.1 Rhodocyclaceae bacterium
TTTTTTTCGCGCGGGGTATTTACAGCCCCGGGCGGCCTCCCTATAATGCGCGCTTCCTTCGAGCGGGGGTATAGCTCAGCTGGGAGAGCGCTTGCATGGCATGCAAGAGGTCAGCGGTTCGATCCCGCTTACCTCCACCAAGCACGAAGGAAACCGCAGCACCCGCAACACCGCAGCACCAGGCCGTTTCACCGACCTGCAGCACCGGGTCCCCATCGTCTAGAGGCCTAGGACACCGCCCTTTCACGGCGATAACCGGGGTTCGAATCCCCGTGGGGACGCCACCCTTTCCAGGGCCTGCCGAAGGCAACGCGGCAGGCCGACAGCACCACCGTTGCACCGACGCGGAGTGGTAGTTCAGTCGGTTAGAATACCGGCCTGTCACGCCGGGGGTCGCGGGTTCGAGTCCCGTCCACTCCGCCAAAAAACATTAACGCCTTGTAAAGTCGTGGGTTCCACGACATTGCAAGGCGTTTTGTTTTGAAAGTGCTACACAAAGGTGTTACACAAGGCGAGAGTTTGGACGGCTCCGAGAAGGAGCCCAAAGTGCCTGCACTGCCAACCAACCTCGTCCGGGTCGGCTCGACGTACAAATACCGCTCGCGCATCCCGACCGATCTTCTCCCCTTCTGCGCGCCGAAGCGCGAGATCACCGAGTTGCTGCGCACCAAGTCGCTGACGGAAGCTCGCCGCCCGCTACCGGCGGTCCAGCTCAAGTATCACCAGGAGTGGGCTGACCTGCGCGCCGCCCTGAATGCCAAGCGACGATTCGAACGCGGCCTGCCGATCTCGGCCATCCACGGTAGCTGTATGTCGAGCACCTTCCCGTAGAAGAACAGGAGTGCGGAAAGCGCCTGCTTGTGTGTCGATGCCGAGATTTTCCGGGTTTCGGCAAGCCACGACAGGAAGGCCTCGACCTCGGTGCGCCCCATCGAGACGGGGTGACGCATCCGGTGAAAGCGGATGAATTTTTTTACCCAATAGACATAAACCTCCTCGGTCCGTATGCTGTAGTGCAAATAACGGATTCGCTCGCGCAGTTGATCAAGCACCTTGCTCGACTGCAATGGAGACAGAGGTTGAGTGCTGTTTTTCATGGCCGGTTAGTACTGTATAAAAACACAGCATAGAAACCGGAAACCCAGAATGCAAGGTCATTTGCAACGCGTCATGCCCGCCAGGTTAGGGAGACAGGCGGCCAAGTTAGGGCGCAGTGCTGTCTCCCTAAATCAAAGTTGGGCGTCACAAGCCATCTCCTTACCGTCCGCCGCGCAAGGTTCAATCCGCTCATGACAAACAGTGTTCCTCTCGCTCCGCTAGATGCCAACGGAACATCCATTGGGGTTGGAGATCGCGTGGAAGTCCTAACCATTCCGCACTGGCTCACTCACGATCTTCCTTCCGAAGATCAATTACGCCTGAAGGGGTTCGAGGGGAAGGTCATTCCCATCACCGAAATAGACAAATTTGGCTATCTCTGGTTTTCGTTACCGGAGGTGGACTTTTGCCTTCGTCCTGAAGAGGTGCGCCGTGTTTAGCGCTCCCGTCCAGGGCACTTGGGGGCCTCTCACGAGGGGCGGTTGTCGTTGCATGGCGGGAGCCATGTGCCGCCCAACCCTTCATTCGAGCGGACCTCCGCGAAAAGCCGCGCAGGCCGCTCAATTCGAACGTTAGGTTTCTCAGCCATGGACATCGAGGAATTCCTATACGCCTTCGAATTGGAGCGAAATGGAAAGCTCGTTGAAGCCGAAGCCCTCATCCGCAAGCTGGCCGCAAAAGAAAACCCGTTTGCACTCTTCGAGCTTGCTATGCGCCATCGCCCGGACTGCACCTGCTCCGATTGTGAGTGGTCACCGGAAAAGAACATGGAAGCCGCTACATCCTATGCAAATCAAGCATTGGCATTTCTTCAAAAGGAAGTCGAACAACACAATGCTGACGCAATGCGCTATTTGGGAGCTGTGTACTGTGGGCACTATTGGCCAGAGTTCAAGAACTTTGAACTTGTGGAGCCGCTCTGGCTAAAAGCATACGAACATGGCTGTTTCTTCGCGGCCAACGAATTGTTCACGCTCCATCAGAACACTGACTCAGAAAAGGCAGCCCATTGGTACCGAGAGCTAAAGAAGCACAATTGCCAAGTTGTTTATCATCCCGCATATGAACCTCCCGAAATCTAACCCGGCGCTCAACCTCGCCCCTTCGGTCGCTGGACGCTGCGCGATAAAGCCGTGCAGCGCCGGTTAGCTCTACGTTGGGCCTCGTACTCATGATCTCCGCGCTCTTCTTGTCAGTCGAGGCATCATGTCTGAAACCTTGAAGGCTGCCCTTCTCGCGTTTGTGGTGACTCCAATCATTTATGGTCTGGGCGCTGCCGTCATAGATGCCTCCTGGTACCGAAGTACCTACGGTGACGGCCGTCTGCTCCTTGCCATTTCGTTCTTTGTTGCCTTCTCAGTGGCCAAAGTTGTCGTTCGTCGGTTTATGCGCTCTGAGTCCAGTGGGTCACCGGATGGTTTTCGCCGTGAGTAAGACAACATGGGTTCTGTTTCTTCTGGCTGGTATTTGCTATTTGTCCGCCTGGGCAGAGATTGCGGGGGTTCTTGCGCTTTTCGGCATCATCTTTGAGCTATTCATGTATGTCTCAATGTTCAACGATGCCAAGAAATCGAAGGAAGACTGAATTGAGTTTTGTCACCACTCTGCTATGCGCCCGAGGCCCAACCCTTCATTCGAGCGGACCTGCGCGAAAAGCCGCGCAGGCCGCTCAATTCAAACGTTAGCCCTCTTGAGGTTGCCCCGATGATTGCTTTCCGCATCTCAATAAATGGCCAGCCGCCCATTGTCGGGGGCGCAGACGATCTCTCCGTCCTTACCGCAATCATTACAGCTACCGGATTGCTCGGAAAGAGCACTCGCTCAGCTCGACCCGATGACGATGGCGAGACAAACATAGATTTTCGCTTGGGTGGCCTAACTAGTCGCGCAGTCGGCGTTGCCAACGAGCATGTCGTCTGGTTGGAGAATGTGGCGCTGTCGCCTGGTGATTCAATCACCGTCGAAGTCATAGAATCCGAAAGCGCTGACCTCATAGCCTCGTCATCTGAGGCCGAGGCGAATGAGGACTATGAGCGCGAACTTTTCAAATTCGCCAAGAAGAACTACCTTGCCCTGCGAGACAAGTATGAGTCCGAGGGCTAACCCACCGGTCGAGAGGGACCGCCGAGAAGCTGCGCTTCTCCGTTCCCTACGCGGCTTCGCCGCTCCGTCGGCCCCTCACCTAGCACGTTGGGCGTCATGAGCAATTCCTCTTCTCCGCTACAAACGCACGACAAACTTGGCACCGCTGTCAAAGAAGGCACTCGCGTGCGTGTCATCGAAATTGCATCATCGGTTCTTGAACCACTCGCGCCGGCCGAAATCGTGCGCGTTCAATCCATGCTCGGCGAAGTCTTCTCGGTCTACGAGGTTGATCAATGGGGCAGAGCATGGGTCGAAAAATGGTGGTCTGAAGGTGAAGAACATTCGACTTCGCATTCGCTAGCACTTGAAGCACAGGAGATGGAGGTGGTATCTGAAAACGAAGCCAATGTCTAAGCCACTATTCGGCTTCAATTGCCGTTCTGCCGCCGTGTCACCAACGCAGGCTTTTTGCCACCGCCATCCCTCATGCACACCGCCGCCCAACCCGGCGGTCGAGAGGGGCGGCCTGCAAGCCGCGCTTGCAGGTTCCCTCCGCGCTTCGCGCTCCGGCCGCCCCTCACCTCTACGTTATACGTCTTCATAGGAACTGTTGTGGACTGGGATAAGCACCTTCCTTCGATTCTTGCCTGGGGTGGTTCCGTAGTTACGGGTTTATTTACGCTGCTCGGTGTCTGGCTCGCAAATCGAAGTAGTTTGAAACAGCTCACGGTGAAGCTCGCTCATGAGGCGGATCGAGAACACAAGGACGCAATCCGTAGCCGCCTGGAGGAGTTGTACACATCAATCGAGGGTTGGGCTGGGCATTTGGTCGTTCATCACGTTACCTACCGGAAGGTAATGGAGGGGGAGCTGACCTACAACCAAGCGCTAGATATCACGCTTAAGAGCGAAAATTCGCTAGATGCAAAACGAATGTTTACGTTGGCCGATCTCTACTTCCCTACGGCGCATAAGGCACTTCAAGAGTTGAAAGAACTGCGAGATCAGGCGGCTGCGATTCAAAGTAGTTTCAAGGAAGCCTATAGGCAAAGTGGAGCTACGAGCGAAAAGCATGCAAAGGCCATTACTGAAGTCCTTGAACGCTTCAATGTGGCTGTAACGAATTACAAGGCTGCATTGGCCGCATATGCACAAGACGTATAACCTTGCAGTCGAGCGGACCTGCGCGAAAAGCCGCGCAGGCCGCTCAATTCAGACGTTAGCGGAAATAAATATGTCTCCTTCAATTCTTCGACCGATGCTCGTGGCTTCATTTATTCTGGCTTTGATTGGTGGAGGTGTTGATCTTGTCATCACATCGCTCATCCCCGAGCCTCTCATCCAGGCGCAAGCAGCAAATGACGCAGATGCTTCTCTCTTAACACTGGTGTTTATCGTCTTAGTTGGTCTCGTCGCTGCTGTCTGTGCCTTGGCCGCCTATTACGGTTTATTTATGTTCAAACCGTGGGCGCCACGCACAGCCGTCATTGGCACACTTCTATCGTTGTTTCTTTGGCCAGCGTTTGGCGCCAACGTCTATTCGGGCTGGTCCTTCGTACTAATAGAGCTTTCTAATCTCATTTGGGGAGCGACCATCGTCGCCGTGTATCTCTCCCCACTCAAGGAACAGTTCGTTGTCCCCTGCTAACATCACGCTCAAAAACGCTCCCTGCGGTCGCTTGGACGCGCCGCAAGCGGCGCGCCATTTAGCTCCACGTTGGGCGTCATGAAACGAACGTCACTCCTAGCCCACCTCAGCGTTCCGGCCGTTGTCACTCTCGGCGCATTTGCTGTTGCTCTCATGCACCAGCCTATCGGAGTGGAAATGTTCTCCGCTTATGTTATCGGCGGGTACTTGTTCTATGCGGCGCCACACCTGTTGTGGGCTTTCGTTGCCGCCCTCGCTAAGCCATCGAACGCCGTATGGCATGCGGGGTTCGTTGCATCTTCTATTGCGCTCGCAGCGATCGCAAGTTTGTGGCTTGGCCCGAGGGATCCCTCTGGGCTCCCGTTACAGTGGATGCTCTATTGGCCGCTGGCGGTAGTTCTCCAGCTAGTCATAGCAGGTGGCATTGCCATCGTCCGCCGTGCCAAGAGGACGCCCAACCGATCCATCAACACGGATTCTGCGCGATGAACGTCCGTCTGATACTTGCGTTCGCTGCCGCCGGTGGCGCTCCCAGTAGAGACGCCCAACAATACATTCCACCGGACCTGTCGCGGCAAGCCGCGCCAGTCCGGTGAATTCCAACGTTGAGCGCCCGGATACCCGACGCCCTGCTGCTGCCATGACGAGATTGCTGGTCCATGGTATCCTTACAGCCTAAACGCACAAGTGTTACACAAACGATTTCGCCGAATCACGTAACACTACGTTTTTAAGTGGTTAATGTTTTTGGAGATGGAGTCCCGTCCACTCCGCCAAGCATTCCACCGAAAGCCGGCCTCGTGCCGGCTTTCGGCTTTTGTGTCCCGCTTTTTGTCCTGACACTTTCTGGGAGGAGTCGCGGCGGACTCACCACCCTTCAAGCACGCGGGCATGGAAACCGCTCCCGACCCGCCTTTCTTGCGCGGCACCGGCGGGCGCGCTATAGTCCCGCCCGCGAACGGGAGAGCGCGGGCAACGCCGAGCAGGTCCCTCCCGCCGCCGAAGGCGCAATCCACCCGAAAACGCTCAGGCAAAAGGACCGTTCGTGCAATGAACTCTGGAGAGCGGCATCCGCGCCAAGGCGGCATGCCCACCGATGGGGCAACGCGACGCACCCCGGCCATGGCCGGCGCGGCGCGGTAATCTCTCAGGTATCAAGGACAGGGGGGTGAACTCGCTACGGGTTCGCCCCTTTTTAGTTTCTGGAATCGACTTCAACAAATCCACACAAGGGATTGAGATGACACAGAAAACTGTCCTTAACGACACCCATCGCCGGTTCTCCGCCAAAATGGTCGATTTCGGTGGCTGGGACATGCCGCTGCACTATGGCTCGCAGATCGAGGAGCACCACGCGGTACGCCGTGACTGCGGCATGTTCGACGTCTCGCACATGTGCGCCGTCGATTGTCGCGGCCCCGACGCACGCCCCTTCCTGCTGCGCCTGCTGGCCAACAACGTCGACAAGCTGAAGACGCCGGGCAAGGCGCTCTACAGCGCGATGCTCAACGAAACGGGTGGCGTCGTGGACGACCTGATCGTCTATTTCGTCGGCGAGGGCGACTACCGTCTCGTGATCAACGCCGGCACTGCCGCCAAAGATCTCGCCTGGATGGCCGCCCGTCTCGCCGAATGGCGACTCGACGCCACACTGACGCCGCGCCGCGACCTGGCGATGATCGCCGTGCAGGGGCCGAACGCCCGCGCCCGGGTGTGGCAGGCGCTACCGGAAACCCGCGCGGCCAGCGAAGGGCTCAAGCCCTTCTTCGCGGTAACTGTCGGCGACCTCTTCATCGCCAGCACCGGATACACCGGCGAGGACGGTTTCGAGATCGCCCTGCCGGCAGCGCGTGCCGAGGTGCTCTGGCAAGCGCTCGCCGATCTCGGGGTCCGTCCCTGCGGCCTTGGCGCGCGCGACACGCTGCGCCTGGAGGCCGGCATGAATCTCTACGGACAGGACATGGATGAAACCGTCTCGCCGCTCGACGCCGGCCTCGCCTGGACCGTCGATCTCGCCGCGCCGCGCGACTTCGTCGGCAAGAACGCCCTCCTCGCGCACGGCCAGCGCTGGCAGTTCCTCGGCCTGGTGCTCGAGGACCGCGGCGTGCTGCGCGCCCATCAGAAGGTGTTTGCCGCCCAGGGCGAGGGCGAGATCACCAGCGGCACCTTCTCGCCCACCCTGCAGCAATCGATCGCACTGGCCCGCCTGCCGTCCGGCGTCGTGCCTGGCGACCGCGTGCAGGTCGAGATCCGCGACAAGCGCCTCACCGCCCGCGTCGTCAGGCCGCTCTTCGTGCGCCACGGCGCCTCGCAGCTCGCCTGACCCCCATCCCGCATTCCCCACATCCCTTTTCCCGAGGATCAGACCATGAACGTCCCCGCCAACCTGAAATACACCAAGAGCCACGAATGGGTCCGTCTCGAGGCCGACGGCAGCGTCACCGTCGGTATCACCGACCATGCCCAGGACCTCCTCGGCGACCTCGTCTTCGTCGAGCTGCCGGATACCGGCCGCGCCCTCGCCGCCGGCGAGGAAGCCGCCGTCGTCGAATCGGTGAAAGCCGCCGCCGACGTCTACGCCCCGCTTGCCGGCACCGTCACCGAAATCAACCAGGGCGTCGTCGACGCCCCCGAGACGGTCAACCAGGACGCCTACGCCGCCTGGCTGTTCAGGCTCGCACCGGCCAGCGCCGCCGACCTCGACACCCTGCTCGACGCCGCCGCCTACACGGCCAGCGTCGCCGCCTGACCCCGCGAAAGCCGCCCATGCCGACCCCGCTCTCCCTGACCGCGCTCGAGCGGCGCGACGAGTTCGTCGCCCGCCACATCGGCCCCTGCCCGGACGAGATTGCCGCCATGCTCGCCACGCTCGGCGTGGACAGCCTCGATGCGCTGATCGAACAGACCGTGCCGGCCGCCATCCGCCTGCCGGCGCCGCTCGCCCTGCCCGGAGCGCGCCCCGAACACGAGGCGCTCGCCGCGCTGAAGGCGATCGCCGGCAGGAACCGTGTCAACAAGTCGCTGATCGGCATGGGCTATCACGACACGCTGACGCCAGCGGTGATCCTGCGCAACGTGCTGGAGAACCCCGGCTGGTACACCGCCTACACGCCCTACCAGGCCGAAATCGCCCAGGGCCGCCTGGAGGCGCTGCTCAACTTCCAGCAGACGATCATCGACCTGACCGGCCTTGAGCTCGCCAACGCCTCGCTGCTCGACGAGGCGACCGCAGCGGCGGAGGCGATGACCATGGCGCGGCGCGTCAGCAAGGCCGGATCGAACCGCTTCTTCGTCGATTCCGGCTGCTTCCCGCAGACCATCGACGTGCTGAGGACGCGCGCCGCCTTCTTCGGTTTCGAACTCATCTTCGGCACCCCGGAAGAAGCCGCCCTGCAGGAAGTCTTCGGCGCCCTCTTCCAGTACCCCGATGATCGCGGCGAGGTCAGCGATCTCAGCGGCCCGATCGGCGCCGTCAAGTCGCGCGGCGGCGTGGTCGCCGTCGCGGCCGACCCGATGGCCCTGGTGCTGCTCAAGTCGCCCGGCGAGATGGGCGCCGACATCGCGCTCGGCTCGGCGCAGCGCTTCGGGGTGCCGCTCGGCTTCGGCGGTCCGCACGCCGCCTTCTTCGCCACGCGCGACGAATACAAGCGGGCGGTGCCCGGACGCATCATCGGCGTCTCGGTGGACGCGCGCGGCCGCAAGGCCCTGCGCATGGCGCTGCAGACGCGCGAGCAGCACATCCGTCGCGAGAAGGCCAATTCCAACATCTGCACCGCACAGGCCCTGCTCGCCAACATGGCCGGAATGTACGCGGTCTATCACGGCCCCGAGGGCCTGCGCGCCATCGCCGGCCGCATCCACCGCCTCGCCGCGATCCTCGCCGAAGGCCTGCGGCGTGCCGGCGTCAGCGTGCTCACGCGGCAGTTCTTCGACACCCTGCGCATCGATCTCGGCCCGCGCGCACTCACCGTGCACCAGGCCGCCATCGCCGCCGGCTACAACCTGCGCCCGGCAGCCAACGGCGTGCTCGGCATCGCGCTCGACGAAAAGACGACACGCGACGATGTGGCCGTGCTGATCAAGCTGATCGCCGGCGTCACCGCCGATATCGAAACCCTCGACGCGCAGGTGCAGCAGTCCGATCCCGCCCTGCCGGCCAGCCTGCTGCGTACCGACGCCATCCTCACGCACCCGGTGTTCAACACGCACCACACCGAGCACGAGATGCTGCGCTACCTGAAGAAACTGCAGAACCGCGATCTCTCGCTCGACCATTCGATGATCTCGCTCGGCTCATGCACCATGAAGCTCAACGCCACCAGCGAGATGATCCCGATCACCTGGCCGGAATTCGCCGACATCCACCCCTTTGCGCCGCTCGATCAGGCGCAGGGCTATCTGGAAATGATCGGTGGCCTGGAGAACTGGCTGAAGACGATCACCGGCTTCGACGCCATCTGCATGCAGCCCAATTCCGGCGCACAGGGGGAATACGCCGGTCTGGTGGCGATCTCGCGCTACCACGCCAGTCGCGGCGAGGGGCACCGCAATGTCTGTCTGATCCCGAAATCGGCGCACGGCACCAACCCGGCGACGGCGCAGATGGCCGACATGCGGGTGGTGGTGGTCGACTGCGACGAGAACGGCAACATCGACGTCGCCGATCTCCGGGCCAAGGCCGGGGAACACGCCGCCAGTCTGGCCTGCCTGATGATCACCTACCCGTCGACGCATGGCGTCTTCGAGGAGGCGGTGCGCGAGATCTGCGGCATCGTGCACGCCCACGGCGGCCAGGTCTACATGGATGGCGCCAACCTCAACGCACAGGTCGGCCTTACCTCGCCGGGCCTGATCGGCGCCGACGTCAGCCACATGAACCTGCACAAGACCTTCTGCATCCCGCACGGCGGCGGCGGACCGGGCATGGGGCCGATCGGCCTCAAGGCGCATCTCGCCCCCTTCATGCCCAATCACGCCGTGCAGCCGGTCAGCGGTCCGCACCAGGGCCAGGGCGCCGTCTCGGCGGCCCCGTGGGGCTCGGCGGCGATCCTGCCGATCTCCTGGATGTACGTCGCAATGATGGGCGGCGACGGTCTCAGGCGCGCCACCGAAGTGGCCATCCTCAACGCCAATTACATCGCTGCCCGCCTCGGCGCGCATTTCCCGGTGCTCTACACCGGCCGCAACGGCCGCGTGGCGCACGAATGCATCCTCGATATCCGCCCGCTCAAGGCGGCCACCGGAATCAGCGAGATCGACATCGCCAAGCGTCTGATGGACTACGGCTTCCACGCCCCGACGGTGAGTTTCCCGGTGGCGGGAACGATCATGATCGAGCCGACCGAGTCCGAATCGAAGGCCGAGATCGACCGCTTCATCGACGCCCTGACCTCGATCCGCGAAGAGATCCGCAAGGTCGAACAGGGGCTCTGGCCGGCCACCGACAATCCGCTGAAGAACGCCCCGCACACCCAGGCCGACCTCGCCGACGCCGGGTGGACACATCCCTACAGCCGCCAGGAAGCCGCTTTTCCGCTGCCCTGGGTGGCCGAGGACAAGTTCTGGCCGAGCGTCAACCGCATCGACGACGTCTACGGCGACCGCAACCTGTTCTGCGCCTGCGTCCCCCCCAGCGCAGACGCTCACTGAGCGACACGCTGCCCGGGCAAGCCCGGGCACATTTTCTCCGGCCCGCTGCGCAGCCCGCAGCGGGCCGTTTTCATTCCTGTCGCCGCGCCACGACAGCGGCGACGACGGCGGCAGGAGGATTGATGGACAGGCGTCGTCCGGGTGTCGCCGCTGCCCGACGCCATCGCCGTGCGGACATCCCGGGCGCCAAGACAAATCACTGATAAAACAGCAAAAAAACAACAGGCACGATGCTTGCAAAGCATCAGCGTCCGATGACCGCCCGGCCAGCCGGCCGGACGTTTGCCTTTCGTTACGCCCAAGGAGAGACCATGCTCAATCGCCCCAACCTGTTCGGCAAACGCGACGACCACCCGCCGGTCACGCCGGCATCGTCCACCACCATTCCGACCGCCCGCCCGGCACCTGCCGTGACGCTGCGCCCCGGCGGCAGCCCGTCCGGTGCCGGCCAGGGGGCCTCGGAAACGGCCGACAGGCCAAAACCCGAGCAGAAATCCGAGAGCAAGGGCGAGCCGACCGGCGGCAGCCGCCTGATCGTCGGCCCCGACGTGAAGCTCAAGGGGGCGGAAATCCTCGATTGCGACACCCTCGTCGTCGAGGGGCGCGTCGAGGCGACGATGGACAGCCGGGTGATCCAGATCGCCGAGCACGGCGCCTTCAACGGCAAGGTCAGCATCGACGTCGCCGAGATCCACGGCTGCTTCGAGGGCGAACTGACCGTCCGCAAGCAGTTGCTGATCCACGCCACCGGCCGGGTCACCGGCAAGATCCGCTACGGCAAGATCCTGATCGACGAGGGCGGACAGCTTTCCGGCGACGTCCAGTCGCTTGGCGCCGGCGAACAGAAGATCGGCGTCGCCGCCTGAGCCCTGCAGCCAGCCCCTACCCGGCGGGCAGCAGCCGGGGCTCCTCGAACAGCGAGCCGATCACCACGCGGCGCACCTCCGGCCGCTCGGGCACGGCGTAGAGCACCGGCGCGATCATCTCCTCGAAGATGCCGCGCAGGCTGCGCGCGCCGACTCCATATTCGATCGCCAGTTCGGCGATCTGCTCGAACACCCGGTGTTCGATGCGCAACTCGACGCCCTCCTGCAGGAGGCGGGCACGAAACTGGCGATAGATCGAATTCCTCGGTTCGATCATGATGCGCACCAGCAGGTCACGGCCCAGCGGCGAGAAGCGCGCGATCACCGGCAGGCGGCCGGTGAACTCCGGAATCAGGCCGAAGGCGAAAAGATCGGTCGGTTTGATGCGCGCGTTCAGGCGGTCGAGGATCTGCTGGTTGTCGCCCTGCGCGGTGGAAATGAAGCCGAAGGTGTGCGTCGTCGCGGTGATCTTCTCGAGCCCGACGAAAGCGCCGCCGCAGATGAAGAGGATACCGGCGGTGTCGAGATAGCGGCCGTCCGGCAGCTTCACCGGGGCACCCTCCATGATCTTCAGCAGCGCGTGCTGCACGCTCTCGCCCGACACGGCGCGGGGCTCGCCATCGCGGGCCTTCAGCTTGTCGACCTCGTCGATGAAGACAACGCCCCGCTGGGCCCGCGCAAGATCTCCGCCGGCCCGCTCGAGCAGGCGCAACAGCACCGCCTCGATTTCCTCATTGACGTAGCGCGATTGCGCCAGGCTGGTCGCATCGGCCGTCGCGAAGGGCACCTCGACGGCCCGCGCCAGCGTCTCGCAGAGCAGCGTCTTGCCGGTTCCGGTCGGCCCGACGATGAGCACGTTGCTCTTGGCAATCTCCACCGAGGCATCGGACGCCGGACGCCGCAGATGTGAGTACATCGCCACCGCGAGAATCTTCTTCGCCTCGTCCTGGCCGACCACGTACTGGTCGAGAAAGCGGACGATCGCACCCGGCGTCAGCCGTCCGGCCACGGACGCCCGATCGGCAGCGTCGCTTCCCTCGAACTGCTTTTCCATCACTCCTCCCGGCCTCACGCCCGGCCACCGTTGATCGCAGGAGCGCATCTTACGCCGCGGCTCCGGGGCGGGGGGGCAAAATCGACGCGTTTCCCGTCCGGTGCGGCTGATTTCTGCCTGTCAAGACTTGACTTATTCACATTCGCCGTCCCGCCCGGATTTTTTGCGTCGCAACAAGGACTTGTCGCGCAAAGGCGTTGGGGAAAAAACAACAAATCTTTTAAAAACAATACGTTGCCATCTTGCACAACAAACAGGCAAGGCAAGCGGAATGGCCTTGTGACGGGCGATTCAGGCACTTTCCCAAGTTTCGCCCACAGACTTATCCACAGAAAATGTGGACAAGCGAGCGGGGTTCCGAAGGATGATGGCATTGGCGTGACAAGTTAAAGTAGTTTCTAGGACATCGCGGCGGAGGAGAACAGCCGCACGACCGGGAAAACCCGTCCGCGCCCCCCCGCTCCGGACGGACGAGACCAAAGCACCGGGAACCCCCTATAACGAAATGGATAGACCGATGAACAATAGCGGTGCCGCACAAGACGCCGCATGCAAGACACAAGGAGGATGTGGATCGTGTTTTCCTTTTTCACGAAAAATCAGGGGGCAGCCGCTGCCGCCGCCCCCCAGCGCACGACCGATCGCCCCGCCCTGAGCGGGCGCTTCAACGCCGACCGTCTGCCCGACAGCGCCAGCGGACTGGCCGGGGTGCCGCTGAACGGCGGACTCTTCCTTGGCTTCGTTCCGCCGCACGCGAATTTCCAGAGCACCGCATCCGGCCTCGCCCGTCTGGTCGGCAGCAGTACCCAGCCCCCTCAGTTCGCCGCCCTCTCCTCCACCGGCGCCCTGTGCAGCGGCAGTGGCAGCACCTACTGCGGCGCCGATGTCCAGGACCGCGAGGGCAGCTTCCTGTGGCTTTCCGGCGAACTCGTCGAGCGCTGCGAACTGTTCGCCGTCGACCTGCGGGTCGGCGAGGGGAACGCGGTCAATGAGCGGGTTGCCCGCATCAGCCAGGAGTTGAAGAAGGTCAATCCGACCTTCCCGATCGACTCGCGCGACACCTTCGTGCTGATCTTCAGCGACGGCCTGTCGGCCTCGGAAGGCTTCCTGATGCGTGCCTTCTACGAAAGCAAGCGCTTCCCCTGCCTGGCGATCGGCGGATCGGCCGGCGGCAAGCTCGATTTCTCCGGCACCTACATGCACAACGGCAGCCAGGTGCTGACCGGCCACGCCCTGATGATCTTCTGCAAGACCCGGCGCGGCATACGCTTCTCGCCGTTCAAGACCCAGAACTTCGTCCCCACCGGCCAGAGCTGGATGGTCGCCGACGCCGACCCCGTCGCCCGTACCGTGAAGAGCCTGTTCACAGGCAACGGCGACGGCCACACGCAGGGCTTCCTGGCGTCGCTGGCCGCCTACTTCCGCTGCGCCGAATCCGAAGTGGAGAATCGGCTCAAGGGACACACCTTCGCCGTCTCGGTCGGCGACGAGATGTTCATCCGCTCGGTCGCCGCCCTGGGCGCCGAGCAGACTGCTTTCTTCTGCGACATCGAATTCGGTGACCGGCTGCATCTTCTGAAGGTCGTCGATTTCGTCGACACCACCCAGCGCGACTGGCAACAATTCCTCTCCGGCAAGGGGCAGCCGCTGGCCATGCTGCTCAACGACTGCGTGCTGCGGCGCCTGGGCAATCCGGACGTGCTCGGCCGGGCCAATTTCTTCGCCGACACGCCGGCCGCAGGCTTCTCCTCCTTCGGCGAGGTGCTCGGCATTCCGATCAACCAGACCCTCTCCGCCCTCGTCTTCTTCCGGAGCACGGAAAGCTACGTGGACCCCTTCATGGGCGCCTTCCCGGTGCATTACGCGGCCTTCTCGGCACATTACGCACAGCGGGCGCTGCAGCGCTGGATGACCCTGAACGGCATGCAACGCGGCATGGTCGATCAGGTCGTTGCTTACGAACGGGCGATCCAGCCGGTGATCGACACCCTGCCGGCGCTCTCGTCCGGCTTCCGCCAGCAGGCCGCGACGCTTTCGCGTGCGCTCGCCCTGATGGCCGAGGTGGGCAATTCGGCAAAGGAATCGCAAAGCTCGCAGACCGCGCTCGACACCGGACTGAACAACCTGGAGCGGCTGTCGAAGGCGATCAACTCGATCACCGGCGGCATCAGCGCGATCGCCGATCAGACCAACCTGCTGGCGCTTAATGCCGCCATCGAGGCCGCGCGCGCCGGCGAAGCCGGTCGCGGCTTCGCGGTGGTGGCCGACGAGGTGCGCAAACTCGCCCAGTCGGCGAAGAACCAGGCCGACGCCACCTCGAGCAGTATCCGGGAAGTGGTGCAGACCATCACCGACATCCGCCGCATCGCCCACGAGACCCTGGCCACGATGGACGGACTGATCGGCAAGAGCGAACAGGCCTCGGTGCAGATCGAGCAGATGAACAACGATGCCGCGCGCGAACAGCAGCAGGTCGCGCAAAGCCTCTCCAACGTCGAGGAATTGACGCGCGGGATGGCCGTCCTGAACGAGTTGCTGGGCCGGCTGGATAACCTGCAAGCGATGGCCGCCAAGCTGTAGCCGAACATGCCGGCACGGCCGCCCTCCGATAGCGGGCGTGGCCGCCCGGCAGAGGCTGTCCCCGCTACTGCAGGATTGCCCGCTCGACGCGGTTACGACCGAGGCGCTTGGCTTGCAGAAGCGCGCCGTCCGCGGCCTCGGTCAACGCCGGCGCGGTATTCACCAGCGGGTAGGAAGCGATGCCGGAACTGAAGGTGGCGTACAGGGCGCCGCCCGGATGGGCGTGTGGCAAGGCGGCGAAATCGCTGCGGATGCGGTCGATCACCTGCCGCGCCTGCTCCGGTGTCACTCCGGGCAGGGCGATCAGGAACTCCTCGCCGCCGTAACGCCCGATCAGGTCGGACGAGCGCAGGCGCCCCTTGAGCAGCCAGGCCAACCCGCGGATCACCTGGTCGCCGACCGGGTGCCCATAGGTATCGTTGATCGCCTTGAAGTGGTCGATATCGATCATCGCCACGGTCAATGCGGCATGCGCCGGCAGTTGCGAGACCATGGTCTGCAGGCGCGACTTGGCAGCGGTGTGATTGAGCAGGCCGGTCAGCCCGTCCAGGCGGGTCGAGCGCTGCGTCTCGCGGAAGCGCTCGATCTTGGTCTTCACCACCGCCGCCAGCAGCACCGGGTTGAACGGCTTGATCAGGAACTGGTCGCCGCCCAGGCGCAAGGCCTCGACCTGCATGCCGACATCCGATTCGCCGGAGAGATAGACGATCGGCAGCGCCGCGTAGTCCCCCATCTGGCGCAGCACCCGCGTCGCCTCCACACCGTTGAAGTGCGGCATGTACATGTCCATCAGGATGAGGTCGGGGCGGTAGGTCTCCAGCGCGTCGAGCAGGGTCGCCGGATCGCCGATCGCATGGCTGTCGATGCCATGCTCGGCCAGCGTGCGCTGGATCAGCGCCACCGCCACGCGGGAATCCTCGACGACCAGCACGCGGTACTTCTCCTGCTCGCTGATCTGCACCAGATCGAGCATGCGATTGAGCACCGTCGCTGTCTGCTCCTCGGCGGGGATGGAAACGTCGATGCCGGCGCGCATCAGCGCCACGATGGGATCGATCGCCGAACGCGCGCCGAGGTAGAACAGCTGGCTGGCCGGACAGGCGGCGCGAACGGTGCCGATGAAGGCGAACTCGGCCGGCCGGGTGTCCTCGCCGGCGGGTACGAAGATCACCGCCAGCGGCATGTCGCCACGCGGCAGCTCGCCGCTCCACGGCGTATCGCAGACCGAGAAACCGAAATACTGCAGCTGCCGGGCCAGCGCATCGGCCATCTCGCGCTTTTCCGTCGGCGCCACCAGCCAGACCGAACGCGGCTTGATCCAGTCGATGTCGGCGATCGCCACCGGCGCCTCGTCGGTGCGACGCTCCGGCGCAGGCGGCCGCGAGGTGCTCACCGATCCGAGCAGGGTATCGAGCTGGCGCTGCAGGGCTGCCACTTCCTGCTCGCCGAGCGGATGCGTGGTCGAATCGCCGAGCCGCGTCAGGGCGGCGTTCTCCAGTCCCTCGCACAGGCGCACCAGGCCTGAGAGTCGCAGGCGGTTGAAATGCTCGGCCAGGCTATTGACCGCGACCGCGAACTCGATGAACTGCTCGAAGCGGCCTTCGGCGACATACTGCTCCCAGCGGGTGCGCAAGACGTACAGGCGGTCTTCGACGGAGTTGAGCGGCAGGTTGGACATGATCGGATGAAACGGAACGATCGGGCATTATCGTCAATGCACCAGAATGAGGCAACGCCACAGATCAATTCTGGCCACGGCGCGCGAAACCGGAGGCACCGGAGCTACATGCCGTCGCGCAAGGTTGCCAACGGCGAGGCGCGCAGCAGGCGGCTGGCCGCGAACCAGCCAGCCGCGCTGACCAGCAGCGCACCGCCGAGCATGGCCGCCGGCAGGATTGCGTAGTTCACCGCCACCTCGAACTGGAAGGCACGGCTGGCGAGGAAGCGGCCGACCGCCAGCGCACCGGCGCCGGCGATCAGCCCGGAGAGCGCGCCGACCGCCGCGAATTCGGTCAGGAGGGCCCCGCGCAGCTGATCGCGCCGGGCCCCCAGCGCCCGCATCACGGCCAGCTCGTAGCGTCGCTCGTCGGCCGCCGAGGCCAGCGCCGCGTAGAGCACGATCACCCCGGCCGCCAGGGTGAACAGGAAGACGAACTGCACGGCCTGGGCCACCTGGTCCATGATCGACTGGATCTGGCGCAGGATGGCGGCGACGTCGATCACCGTCAGGTTGGGGAATTCGCCCACCAGGCGATTGACGAAGGGGCAGGTGGAAACTGGTGATCCAGCTGGCCGGGTAATCCCGCAGCAGCGCCGGCGGTGTGAGCACGAAGAAATTCACGCGCATCGAATCCCAGTCGAGCTTGCGCAGGCCAACCATCGCCATCGCCACGGATTCGCCGGCCACGTCGAACTCCAGGCGGTCGCCGACGCGCAGTCCGAGCGTCTTCGCCAGCCCCGCCTCGACCGAGGCAACAGCCGCGCCTCCGGCTTCGCTCGCCGTGGCCTCGGCTGGCGAGAACCAGCGCCCCGCCGTCTGGCGGTTGCCGGGCGGCAGAGCCTCGCGGTAGGACAGATTGAATTCGCGCTCGACCAGCCGGCGCGCGCGGTCGTCCTCATAGCGGGCGGGATCGACGGGGGCGCCGTTGATCCGCGTCAGACGGCCACGCACCATTGGCGCAAGCTCCGACGACAGTCCGGCGGCCTCGAAGCGTTCCCGCAGCGCGGCGACCTGCTCGGGCTGGATGTTGATCACGAAGCGGTTCGGCGCGTCTGGCGGCAC
>JAPKHL010000057.1 GCA_026646875.1 Rhodocyclaceae bacterium
CAGGGCGGCGAGGGACCGACGTACCCGAACATGTGATTCCCGGCTTCCGGCCAGCGCATTTCCTCGCCTGACGGTTTCCCCGGTTCCCGGCACCGCCTCTCCCTTCCCCACGCCCGGCCTCCCCGGCCGGGCCTTTCCGGGCCACCTGCACCGACCTCCGCGCGTCCCGGCCGCCCTCCGCCACACCCCGCCCGCTTCATTGCTTTTTCCCCTCGCTTGCTCCCCCGAGTAGTGCCTCGCGCACCGGTTGTTGCACTGCAATAGTGCTAAATGCATATCCGTCACCGCATGATACAAAACATCAACACGATGATTTGAAACAACAATCAGACGAAAACCATTCTGGCACGCTTGTTGCGATACCGTTTGCAGGACCCGGTCCGCCACGGCGCCAGCGCGACGGATGGCGACCGGCCCTGTCCGGGGCGCGCGGTACGCGCCTCCCTTCAATCAGGAGAGGTCAAATGGAAGAAAGCAAAGTCACCCCGCAGGCCCCGTCGCGCGCACGCCGCGAATTTCTCAGGACCGCCACCCGCGTCGGCGCCGGCGCCTCGCTGCTGACGCTGCTGCCGTCCGGCGCCTGGGCCGCCGGCTCGGATGCGCCGGAAAAGAAGGAGGTGCGCATCGGTTTCATTCCCCTGACCGACTGCGCCTCGGTGGTGATGGCCGCCGAAATGGGCTTCGACAAGAAGTACGGGATCAAGATCGTCCCGACCAAGGAAGCCTCCTGGGCCTCGGTCCGCGACAAGCTGGTGAACGGCGAGATCGATGCGGCGCACGTGCTCTACGGGCTGATCTACGGCGTGCAGGCCGGCATTGGCGGGCCGAAGAAGGACATGAGCGTCCTCATGAGCCTGAACAACAACGGTCAGGCGATCACCCTGGCCAACAAGCTCAAGGAGCAGGGCGTGGTCGACGGCGCCGGGCTGAAGAAACTGATCGCGGGCAAGGGCAGTGCCGCCGAATTCACCTTCGCCCAGACCTTCCCGACCGGCACCCATGCGATGTGGCTGTACTACTGGCTGGCGGCGCACGACATCAACCCGATGAAGGACGTCAAGGTGATCACCGTGCCGCCGCCGCAGATGGTCGCCAACATGCGTGTCGGCAACATGGATGGCTACTGCGTCGGCGAGCCGTGGAACAACCGCGCCATCATCGACCGGATCGGCTTCACCGCCGTCACCACGCAGGATATCTGGCCCGACCATCCCGAGAAGGTGCTCGGCACCTCGGCGGAGTGGGTGGCGAAACATCCGAACACGGCCCGCGCGATGACCGCCGCAATTCTCGAGGCCGGCCGCTGGATCGACGCCTCGCTGGTCAACCGCCGCAAGACGGCGGAGACGATCGCCCAGAAATCCTACGTCAACACCGATACCGACGTGATCCTCGAGCGCATGCTCGGACGCTATTCGAACGGCCTCGGCAAGAGTTGGGACGACAAGAACCACATGAAGTTCTTCAACGACGGTGCCGCCAACTTCCCGTACCTCTCGGACGGCATGTGGTTCATGACGCAGCACCGGCGCTGGGGACTGCTCAAGGACGATCCCGACTATCTGGCCGTGGCGCGGAAGGTCAACCGCACCGACATCTACCGCGATGCCGCCGGAATGGCCGGCGTCGCCGTACCCAAGAGCGAGATGCGCAGCCACACGCTGATCGACGGCATCGCCTGGGACGGCAAGGACCCGAAGAAATATGCGGGCACCTTCAGGGTCAGGGCCTGATCCGGCGGCCAGGACCCGAGAACCGATTCGAGCAATGGAGAACAAGATGACTGCAACGACCCTCGATGCCACGACCGACGCCCCCACGAAAATCGCGGCGGTCGCCCGCGAACCGGAGGGGCTGCGGATGGCGATGCCGCGCCCGCTCCCCGATGCGGCAGGTGCCGCCACGACGCTTGCCGCGGGTAGCGCCCCGCCGCCCGCCAGCACGGCGCTCCCGGCCACGACAGATGCTGCCGTGCCCGCGGCGACAGCAGCCGGCAAGCGGAGCGGCCGGCTGGATGCCGTGCTCCGGAGCGTGCTGCCGCCACTGCTCGGTTTCGCCCTGTTCATCGGCATCTGGCATCTCGCCACACAGAGCGCTAGCGGCCTGCCCGGCCCCGTGCAGACCTGGGAAGCGGCCACCGCCCTGTTCGCCGATCCCTTCTACCGCAACGGGCCGAACGACCAGGGAATCGGCTGGAACGTGCTCTCCTCGCTGCAGCGGGTGGGCATCGGCTTCGGCTTCGCAGCACTGGTCGGCATCCCGCTCGGTTTCATCGTCGGCCGCTTCTCGTTCATGAACGACATGGTCAATCCGTTGATCAGCCTGCTGCGCCCGGTCAGCCCCCTGGCCTGGCTGCCGATCGGCCTGCTGGTGTTCAAGAAGGCCGATCCGGCGGCGACCTGGACGATCTTCATCTGCTCGATCTGGCCGATGATCATCAACACCGCCGTCGGTGTGCAGCGGGTGCCGCAGGATTACCTCAACGTCGCCCGCGTGCTGGCCCTCTCGGAGTGGAAGATCGTCACCCGCATCCTCTTCCCGGCGGTGCTGCCCTACATGCTCACCGGCATCCGGCTCTCCATCGGCACCGCCTGGCTGGTGATCGTCGCGGCGGAAATGCTGACCGGCGGTGTCGGTATCGGCTTCTGGGTGTGGGATGAATGGAACAACCTCAAGGTCGAGCACATCATCATCGCCATCTTCGTCATCGGCATCGTCGGCCTCCTGCTCGAACAGAGCCTGATCGCCCTCGCCCGCCGCTGCAGCCACGAAAGCACCTGATCCTGCCCTGCCCCGCCGCCCGGCGGCGGGGTCGTGCCCCCCACGGAGAAACCTCATGGAAAAGTTCGTCAGCATCGAAAACGTCGGTCAGACCTTTGACACCCGGAAAGGCCGCTTCGTCGCCTTGCGCGACGTCAATCTGAACATCGCGCGCGGTGAGTTCATCGCCCTGATCGGCCACTCCGGCTGCGGAAAATCGACGCTGCTCAACCTGATCGCCGGACTCACCCGGCCAACCGCCGGTGTCCTGCTCTGCGACGGCCGGGAGATTGCCGGGCCCGGACCGGAACGCGCCGTGGTCTTCCAGAACCACTCGCTGCTGCCCTGGCTCACCTGTCACGAGAACATCCTCCTTGCCGTCGAGCGCGTTTTCGGTGCCCGCGAACGCAAGGCGGAACTTCGCGACCGCACCCTCGCCGCGCTCGAACTGGTCGGCCTGACGCACGCCGGACAGAAGTATCCAAGCGAGATCTCCGGTGGTATGAAGCAGCGGGTGGGCATTGCCCGCGCACTGTCGATGCAGCCCAAAGTGCTGCTGATGGACGAGCCCTTCGGCGCGCTCGATGCGCTGACGCGTGCGCGCCTGCAGGATGAGTTGATGAAGATCTGCGCGGCAACCAAGGCCACCACGGTGATGGTTACCCACGACGTCGACGAGGCCGTGCTGCTGGCCGACCGGATCGTGATGATGACCAACGGCCCGGCAGCGACCATCGGCGAAATCCTCGCGGTCGAGCTCGAGCGCCCGCGCAACCGGCTCGAACTCGCGCACGACAGCCGTTATGCCGCTTACCGTGCGGCAGTACTGGAATTCCTCTACGAAAAACAGGCAAGCCATCCGGTCGCCGCCTGATCCGGAGATTGCTGGCAATACGGCCGGCACCTTGCCCGCATGCCGGCGCGCATTGCGTACCGCATGCGCGCCGAATGCGGGATTCGGATTGCCGGCACAAACGGGTCAGGCTACCGGAAACAAAAACCCCCGGATCGCCGCAGGGCGCCGGGGGTTTTCATGGGCAGTATACGGATCAGCGGATCAGCGGATCAGCAGGTCTTCCAGCGTCCGGCCCTGGGCCAGCTTCTCGCGGACCCACTTGGGTTTCGGGCCCTTGCCGCCATGCCAGGTCTCGGCGGAATTGTCGGGATTGGCGTATTTCGCGGCACGCTCGCCGCGCGTGGCGGAGGCGCCGCCGAGGCCCAGTTCGCTTGCGCTGAAGCCGAAGGTGCGAATGATCTTCTTGGCATCCTGCAGGGCATCCTTGCGTTTGGCATTCAGCAATTCCTGCTTCTTTGCCTGCAATGCGGCAATCTGTTGATCGATGGTCTGGACGTCGTTCTGGTCGCTCATGTGGGCAGGCTCCGTTTTGTTATACAGCCGATAAAGCGCGGCAATATCGCTTGTCTTCACACGAGAAGACAAGCGGGCATTCTAGCGGCAATCGGCGGAAATAAAAACGGATTACGGCGCGCTTGCGGCACGGCATGCCAATTCCGTGCCGCTGGAGAATGCTTCAGGACTCCAGCGCAAGGACGATCGAATAGATCTCGTCGCCGGACGCGGTGATCACATCGACCACGGTACTCTGGTCGAGGCCGAGGGCGGCCGCCCGATTCTCGGGGACGACAACGCGCGCGTCGAGCTCGTCGAAGGGATCGGGACGCGGCGAGAGGGCGCCGGCGATGAACAGCAGGTCACCCAGCGAGGCGGGCGGCATGGAACCGCCATAGCGACGCGAGGAGAGCACGGCGTGAACCACCGACTCGGGCAGGTCGAGCTCGCTGAGCACCCGGTTGCCGGCGTGCTCGCCTAGGTCGTTGACGACTTCGGCGAGGGCCTGGGTGTCGTTGAGCAGCTCGGGGTAGTCGGCGGCGCGGGCAAGCAGGTAGAAGCGCCCGAGGTCGTGCACGATGCCGGCGAACATCGCTTCGTCGGCATCGAGCCGGGTCAGCTTGCGGGCCAGCACGTAGGACAGCGCGGCGATATGGATGCTGCGTTCCCACAGGCGGTTGGAGAGGTCGCGGCAGCGACGGTGGCGCTGCGACTGGCGCAACTGGTCGAGGACCAGGGCCATGGCCAGCGATTTGATCGGATCCATGCCGACGCGCAGGACGGCCTGCTTGACGTCGCGGACCGGGTTGCCCCCGGGGTTGAGCGCCACGGAGTTGGCGAGGCGGATGACCTTGGCGGACAGCAGGGGTTCGGCGACGACGATCTTGGCCAGGGCGTCAAGTCCGACGTCGGGGTTCTCGACGGCCTTCATCACGCGCCGGCTGGCATCGACGCTGGTCGGGAAGCTCAGCTCGCCGACCGTCGCCTCGTCGACCACACGGCGCAACGCCTCGGCTGCCAGATGTGTGGCTTCGTTCATGCTGCGATCCTCCGGAAAATCCAGAGCGCATTCTACCCCAGGCGCACCGGCCGCCCGCAAAAGGAAGCGGCCGGTCGCAGGACCGGCCGCGGCGGGTTGCCGTCAGTAGCGTCCCGCCAGGATCAGAACATGTCCTCGGCGAGCGCCATGACCCCTGCGGCTCCTTCGATGACCGTACTGGCCAGACCATCCGCCTGGGTCAGCAGGTGATCGGCGTAGAAGCGCGTGGTGACGATCTTGGCACGATAGAACGGGTCGGTGTCGCCGGCCGCGATCCGCCCCTGCGCAACCAGTGCGGCGCGGGCCATCTGCCAGCCGCCGGCAACCGTGCCGAACAGACGCAGGAAAGGCACAGCGCCGGCCGAGGCTGCACGCACATCCTGTCCGTAGGTGGCGACGATCCATTCCCCGGCACGCGCCAGCGCATCGATGCCGGCGCCAAAGCGGCGGCGGATGGCGGCGAAATCCTCACCCGCCTGCGCGCCCAGTTCGGCCTCGACGGCGCGCATGCGGGCGATCACGGCCTTGAGGGTGGCGCCACCTTCGCGTGCCATCTTGCGGCCGATCAGGTCGTTCGCCTGGATGCCGGTGGTGCCTTCGTAGATCGCCGAGATGCGCGAATCGCGCAGGTGCTGCGCGGCCCCGGTTTCCTCGATGAAGCCCATGCCGCCGTGCACCTGCACGCCGGTGGAGGCGACCTCGATGCCGATCTCGGTGCTCCAGCCCTTGACCACCGGAATCATCAGATCCACAAAAGCCTGGTTCTGCTTGCGCGCTTCCGGATCCGGATGATGGATCGCCGTGTCGTGCGCGGCGGCAACCACGTAGGCCAGCGCGCGCGAGGCCTCGGCCTGCGCCTTCATGCTCATCAGCATGCGACGGACATCCGGGTGGGCGATGATCGGCACCTTGGGACCGCCGCGCACGCCGATGTCGGTGCCCTGGATGCGGTCCCTGGCGTAGTCGCGGGCACGCTGATAGGCACGCTCGCAGACAGCGACGCCCTCGAGACCGACGCCGAAGCGGGCGGCGTTCATCATGATGAACATGTATTCGAGACCGCGGTTCTCCTCGCCGACCAGGTAGCCGACGGCACCGCCGTGGTCGCCGAAGGCCATCACGGCGGTCGGGCTGGCATGGATGCCGAGCTTGTGTTCGATCGAGACACACCAGGCGTCGTTGCGCGCGCCCAGGCTGCCGTCGTCATTGACCATGAATTTCGGCACGACGAACAGCGAGATTCCCTTGACGCCCTCGGGGGCGGTCGGCGTGCGGGCCAGCACGAGGTGGACGATGTTGTCCGCCATGTCGTGGTCGCCATAGGTGATGAAGATCTTCTGGCCGAAAATCCTGTAGCTGCCGTCGGGCTGCGGCTCGGCGCGAGTGCGCACGGCGGCGAGGTCGGAGCCGGCGTTCGGCTCGGTGAGGTTCATGGTGCCGGTCCACACGCCACTCACCATCTTTTCCAGGTAGGTCTGCTTGAGCTTGTCGGAGCCGGAAAGCACCAGCGCCTCGATGGCGCCGGTGGTCAGCAGCGGGCACAGCGAAAAGGCATGGTTGGCCGATTTCCACATTTCGGTAACTGCAGCGCCGAGCACCTTGGGCAGCCCCTGCCCGCCCCACTCCGGCTCGCACTGCAGCGCCGTCCAGCCACTCTCGGCGAACAGCTTGTAGGCGTCCTTGAAGCCCTTGGGCATGGTCACCGCCTTGTCGTGCCACCGGGCGCCTTCCTGGTCGCCCGGAATGTTCAGCGGCGAGAGCACTCCCTCGGCGAACTTGGCGGCTTCCTCCAGTACGGCATCGGCGAGATCGGGGGTAGCTTCCTCGCAGCCGGGCAAACGGGCAATTTCCTCGAGCCCGGCCAGTTCCTTGAGCACGAACTGCATGTCGCGGACCGGGGCAATGTACTCGCTCATTTCACTCTCCTTTTGTAAGTCCCTGCAATAATCACTTCCGGCCCAGATAGCGGGCATCCTCGAAGCTCGCCACCCATTGCGGGCGATAAACGACAAACAGCGTGATCACCATGCCCGACAGCCAGCCCTCGGAAAATCCGAGCAGCAGAAAATAGGGCAGGTACTCATCGAGCAGATAAGCCACCGGGTAGGTCCCGGCCAATCCGAACAGCAGGCAGGCGAGCAGTCCCACCGTCATGACCGAAAAAGCCGAGCCGAAGAACCCGTTGGCGAAGACATAGACGAACACGTGCCGGGGCAGGAAGCGCTCGACGGCACGCTGCACCAGGCGGCTCGCCGCGATGCTCGCCCCCCCCATCAGCAGGGCGTTGGCGGCAAAGGCCGACCAGCCAGCCGCTCCGTTCAGCGTGACGCCGAGCAGCACCAGGCAGAAACCGACGAAGGCCGCCGCCCAGCCGAAGCAGAGGGTCATCACCCCGGCTCCGAGAAGATGCAGCGCCAGCCCCGGCTTCACTCCCGCCTGCAGGTGCCAGAGCAGGACCAGCACGACGATGGCGCCCAGCCAGGCGTTGCACTGCGCGCCGCCGGCCAGGGCTCGCCAGTCGGTGCGGCGCAGGGCATGCCATGCCAGTGGCAGGAACAGCGCCCAGGCCGCGAGGGTCCAGGCGCTGTCGAGCAAGCCATCGGGCAGGTTCATGCCCGCACCGTCGTCAGCCGAGGGCCGCCGTCAGCTGCGGCACGATCTCGAAGAGATCGCCGACGAGGCCGTAGTCGGCCACCTGGAAGATCGGCGCTTCCGGGTCCTTGTTGATCGCCACGATCACCTTGGAATCCTTCATGCCGGCAAGGTGCTGGATGGCGCCGGAGATGCCGACCGCGACGTAGAGCTGCGGGGCGACGATCTTGCCGGTCTGGCCAACCTGGTAGTCGTTCGGGACGAAGCCTGCGTCAACCGCGGCGCGCGAGGCGCCGAGCGCGGCGTTCAATTTGTCAGCCAGCGGTTCGAGCAGGGCCTTGTAGTTCTCGCCGTTGCCGATGCCGCGGCCGCCGGAGACGATGATCTTCGCCGCGGTCAGTTCGGGGCGGGCCGATTGCGTCATTTCGCGGCCGGTCACCTTGCTCTGGCCGGTGTCGCCGGCGGCAGCGAGCGCTTCGACGCTGGCGGTGCCGCCCTCTCCCGCCGCTTCGAAGGCGGTGGTGCGCACGGTGATGACCTTGACGGCGTCGGCCGATTGCACGGTGGCCAGAACGTTGCCGGCGTAGATCGGACGAACGAAGGTGTCGGCCGATTCGACGCCGACGATGTCGGAAATCTGGGCGACGTCGAGCAGCGCGGCGACGCGCGGCATGAAGTTCTTGCCCCCAGTGGTCGCCGGGGCGATCAGGTGACTGTAGCCGGCGGCGTTGGCGACCACCAGTGCGGCGAGGTTCTCGGCAGTCTGGTCGGCGTAGGGGGCTGCGTCGGCAACCTTCACCTTGCCGACGCCGGCCACCTTCGCGGCGGCTTCGGCGACGGCCTGGCAGCCGCTGCCGGCAACCAGGATGTGAATTTCGCCACCGATCCTTGCCGCCGCGGTGACGGCGTTCAGCGTGGCGGGCTTGAGGGCGGTGTTGTCGTGTTCGGCGATGACGAGGATTGCCATTCAGATCACCTTCGCTTCGTTCTTGAGTTTGGCCACCAGGTCGGCAACGTCGGCAACCTTGACGCCAGCCTGGCGCTTGGGCGGTTCGCTGACCTTCAGGGTCTTCAGGCGCGGGGCAACGTCAACGCCAAGGTCCGCGGGCTTGACCGTGTCGAGCGGTTTCTTCTTCGCCTTCATGATGTTCGGCAAGGTGGCGTAGCGCGGTTCGTTCAGGCGCAGGTCGGTGGTGATCACCGCCGGCAGGGGGAGTGCGAGCGTTTCGAGGCCGCCATCCACTTCCCGCGTCACCGTGGCCTGTCCCGCCGCCAGGACAACCTTCGAGGCAAAGGTGGCCTGCGGCCAGCCCAGCAGGGCAGCAAGCATCTGCCCGGTCTGGTTGGCATCGTCGTCGATTGCCTGCTTGCCGCAGATCACGGCTTGCGGCTGTTCCCTGTCACACAGGGCCTTGAGCAGCTTGGCAACCGCCAGCGGCTGCAGTTCGGCATCGGTTTCCACCAGAATCCCGCGGTCGGCGCCAATCGCCATCGCCGTGCGCAGGGTTTCCTGGCAGCCAGCAACGCCAGCCGATACGGCAATCACTTCGCTGACAATCCCGGCTTCCTTCAGCCGCACCGCTTCTTCAACGGCAATCTCGTCGAACGGGTTCATCGACATCTTGACGTTGGCAATATCAACCCCCGTGCCATCCGCCTTCACCCGAACCTTCACGTTGTAATCCACCACTCGCTTCACTGGAACGAGAATCTTCAAAGCGCTTCTCCTTTGTGACTGCGTCATGAACGCGGGTATTCCGATTATGGCACCGCGCGTTTGACATTGCCGAGGTCTGACCGGACAATAGACCATACCCTTCGGTATGGATTGGCGTACGGTACCGTATGGGGCTAGCCGTGTCAACTTTATCGAACGATCGTTTGAATTTCATGCCGCACGCCGCAGAAAGGAGCGGGGACCGATGACCGCTGCCAAGCCCAGGAGCCGCACCCAGCTGGATCGCAAGGATTGGATCGAATCGGCGATCGACGTGCTGGCCGCCCATGGACTGGACGGTCTGCGCGTTGAGGTGCTGGCGAAGAACTTCGGCGTCACCAAGGGCAGTTTCTACTGGCACTTCAAGGATCGGCAGGATCTTTTCAGCGCCGTGCTGCAGACCTGGAAGGATGGACGCATCCGCGACATCAACAAGCAGACGACCGGTGCGCCGGGCAAGGAGCGCGAGCAGCTCCACCACGTCATCGAGGTTTACAGCGCAAACCGCAACCGCAAGGGCATCTCGATCGAGCTGGCGGTGCGTGACTGGGCGCGGCGCGATGCACAGGCCGCTGCCGTGGTCGAGGAGGTCGACACCTATCGCCTCGAGTGCACCCGCAAGCTCTTCGTCACTCTCGGGCTGTCCGACGACGAGGCCAAGAGCCGCAGCCTGCTGCTCTATGCTTACGTGTTCGGGCAGAGCCTGATGGCCTACGACCGCTACGACCCGAAGGTCGCCGATTTCCGACGCTGGATCGCCGACCGCATCGTTTCCGACTGAGCCCGCGACGGACCGGGCATGGCAGCGAAGCCGCACCGCTCTCCCACCGTCCGCGCCCTGTTCTGGCTGGCAGGAACGCTGGCCCTGCTGCTCGGTCTCGCCGGCGTCTTTCTGCCGGCACTGCCGACCACGCCCTTCATCCTGCTTGCCGCGGCCTGCTATGCGCGCGCCTCGGAACGCTTCTACAGCCGCCTGGTGGCCCACCCAGCGTTCGGTCCGGTAATTATCGAATGGCAGCAGCACCACGCCATTCCCTGGCGGGTCAAGCGTGTTGCCATCACCGCGATGAGCCTGTCGATCTGCGTGTCGATCTGGCTGGTATCCGGCCTGCCCTGGCTGCAGGCCCTGCTGGCCCTGATCGGCATCGTCGTCGGCGTCTGGCTCTGGCGCATTCCCTCGCGGGACCGACCGGCCCGTCCCCGGGGAAGCGGCTGATGCCCGTCATCCGGCCGTGCCGGGAGCAGGGACTGGCCGTGTTGCGCGACGGAGCCCCCTGGGATGTGCTGATCATCGGTGGCGGCGCCACCGGCCTCGGCTGTGCCGTCGACGCCGCCGCACGCGGCTATCGCACCCTACTCGTGGAAGCCCGCGATTTCGCCGCCGGCACCTCCTCGCGGAGCACCAAGCTGATTCACGGCGGAGTGCGCTATCTGCGCCAGGGCGACCTGCGTCTCGTCGGGCACGCCCTGCGCGAGCGTGCGCGTCTGCTCGAGAACGCCGCACATCTCGTGTCGCCCCTGCCCTTCGTCATCCCCGCCTGGCGTACCGTCGACCGCCTGCTCTACGCCGGCGGTCTGAAGCTCTACGATTTCCTGGCCGGCGGGCACAACCTCGATGCCTCACAGCGCCGGGAAGGACTCTGCGGAGGCGTGCGCTACTGGGATGCGCAATTCGACGATGCTCGGCTCGCCATCGCATTGATGCGTACCGCGACGAACCAGGGCGCCACCTGCCTCAACCATCTGGCGGCCATCCGGCTGCACAAGACCGGCGGACGGATCGACGGGGCGTGGCTTCAAGACATCGAAAGCGGCGAGGGCTTCGAGGTGCGCGCGCGGTCATCAACGCCACCGGCGTCTGGGCCGACGAGGTGCGCCGCTACGACGATCGCAACGCCTCCGCACTGCTGGCGCCCAGCCAGGGCATCCACCTCGTTCTCGACGCCGAACTGCTGCCCGGTGGTAATGCCCTCCTCGTACCCCGGACCGACGCTGGTCGCGTCCTGCTCGCCATTCCCTGGCAAGACCGCCTGCTGCTCGGCACCACCGACAGCCCGCGCATCGATCTGCCCGCCGAGCCGCAACCGCTCGCCGGTGAAATCGATGCCCTGCTGCGCTCTGCCGCCGGCGTGCTGGAGCGGGCTCCGCGCCGCGAGGACATCCGCAGTGTGTTCACCGGTCTGCGGCCACTGCTCCGGCCGCCGGATGCATCCTCGCTCAAGGAAAGTCCGGCGCTCTCGCGCGAGCACGCGGTGCTGACCAGCCCCAGCGGACTGATCACCGTGGCAGGCGGGAAATGGACGACCTACCGGCGCATGGCCGAGGCGGCGGTAACCCGGGCTGTCGAGCAGGCCGGACTGCAGCGCGCACCGTGCCTGACCCGTACGCTCGCACTGCACGGCTGTCCGCCTCCGGGCAGCCCCGCGCAGCGACATGCCTATGGCACCGATGCACCGCTGCTCGCGATGCTGCCGGGAAACGACCGCCGTCTTCATCCCACCCTGCCCCATACCGAAGCGATGGTGCGCTTCGCCCTGCGCTACGAAGCCGCGCGCACGATCGAGGATGTGCTTGCCCGCCGCGTGCGGCTGCTTTTCCTCGACGCTGCCGCAGCCGCGGAAGCCATTGACCGGGTGGCTGAAATCGTTGCCGAAGAACTGGCGCCGCCCCCAGATCGGCTGGCCGCGATGCGCGATGCGGCACACGAGGCGGTGCGCCGCCATCTCCCTGGCGCGTGAAATCGGTCCGGGTGCCGGACATTCGAGGGAAACGCACCCGGTCACGCACGGCATCGCCGGCGCCCGTCAGGCACCGGCATCCTACGCGCGGGGACGCGGCGGACGCGACTGGCTGCCGGCGGCAAGGATGTCCCGATACACCGTCTCGAGCTCCTCGCGGGGAGCCCGGACCAGGGCCCGACAGGCCTTTTCGGGAAGATAGCGATAACGGCGCCGGTCGTTCGACACAGTGCTCTTCCGCCAGTTCTGCAGGGCCAGCCACTGCCACATCGGCTCGTCGATCTCGTGCGTCACCAGCATCTTGAGATCGCCGCGACAGATATAGGTATTGATGGCCGGGCGGGATCCGACCGGCGGCATGCGTCTTTTCCTGCGGATTCTGAACAGGGTGCGGATTCCGTTCCGCACGCGCTCGAACACTTTCTTCACCGATTCCCCCTGAATTGCATCGACAGGTGACCCACAGCCCATCGCGGGCGCGCCCAGTCACCATGCCATGCGAATTTTACTCCGGAAGCCCGGGCAGCGGGCGGATGATTACACCGGCCCCCCGGACACATGGAGTCATTCAAGCCTGAAACCGACCTTAAGGCGGACCTGGAAGTGACCGATCCGGCCGTCGACAATGTGCCCGCGTGTTTCAATGACTTCAAACCAGTCGAGATGCCGCAGGCTTTTCGCCGCGGTCTCGATGGCGTTGCGGATGGCCTCGTCGCTGCCGTTGGGGGACGTACCGACGATTTCGACCATTTTGTAGGTATGGGCGGACATGGAAACTCTCCTTGGACGGTAAACGGCGTTGCGAAAGGGCCTCGCCTGAGCGCAGCATAACCGGGGACCGACGGTTTGTGCGCCGGTCCCGCGCCACGGCAGCTGGAACAATGCGGCTGGCGCGGGTAAGCTCCCGGAACATCGGTCTTTCCTCGCGAGCGAAGCACCATGAGCATCCACGTCGTCCGCCTCGGCACCCCCCGCCTGCCTGGGGAGGGACTACGCATCGGTACGGTGCGGCGTCCCCCGCGTGGCGTTCCCCGAAACGAATTCGCGATCTGCAACTGGTACGACGTCTGGTATCCCAACCTCGCTCCAAGCGTCGGACTCGTGGCGCAGGCCCAACAGGCCATGGACGACGCGGCATGGTCCCGCTTTGCAAAGCAGTACCGGGCCGAGATGGCCACGCCGGAAAACCGCCGGACACTCGACCTGCTCGCAGCCCTTTCACACACGACCGATTTCTCCGTCGGCTGCTATTGTGCCGACGAACGGCGCTGCCACCGCTCGGTCCTGCGCGAACTGTTGTGCGAGCGCGGCGCGGCGATGGCGCCACCGGACGAAGATCTCCCCGCTCCCACCCCCCTCCGATCACCCGCGGACAAGCACGCATAGTCACACGAATCCCACAGAGACCGCTGAAAACCCTGTGGATAAAGCTTGGACAAGTGTCTTATACATCTCTTGCACAAGCGTTTTTTCACAGCGCCTGTTTTTTGTGCGCACAAGGCCTGCACAGATCAATTTTTTTCGTGTCAAGACTTGACTTACGCACAGAGTCAAGATTTGCCGCAAAGCCTCTATGACTATTCGCATAGTCACTTTCCCGCGCCACGACGGAAGGTTATTTATCCTTTAAAATCATGGCAATGCATTTTTGCCCGAAGTTTTGGCAGGAACGACGAAAGGCTTGCCTGACGAGGGATTGCGCGCGGCGAACCACGTCCGTCCACAGAGTTATCCACAGTTTTTGTGGGCAATTCGAGAAACCCTTTCCGCTCAGTCAATTAAGCTCACCCGCGTTAGTTCCTGCCTGCTTGCGCAATCGCTTCTCCAAACTGACAGTCTTGCGTCGCACCTGAATGCAGGGGATCGATAACAATCAATTTTTTACGAAACAATGTAGCGAACAATTCTGCTTTTCCAGAAGCATCGAAGGCACTATCCTGCACGAAGCTTCACCCAACACAAGGAGACATCCATGAAGACCTTTTCACTGCTGGCTGCCATCGTAGCCCTCGGTTTCACGCTGGTCACCGGCGACGCCGAAGCCGCCAAGCGCATCGGCGGCGGCAAGTCGACCGGTATGCAGCGTCAGGCAGCCCCCCCGGACAAGTCTGCCACGACCACGCCGGCCCAAACCCCGGCGGCCGCGCCGGCACCGGCCAATGCGGCCGCCGCCGCCCCGGGTGCCGCTGCGCAGGCGCAACCCAAGCGCTCGTGGATGGGCCCCGTCGCCGGCCTGGCCGCCGGCCTCGGACTTGCCGCCCTCGCCTCGCACTTCGGCTTTGGCGAAGAGCTGGCATCGATGCTGATGATCGGGTTGCTGGTCGTCGTGGTCATGGCGGTCGTCGGCTTCCTGCTGCGTCGTCGTGCGGGTGGCGGCAATGCCCAGGCTGCACAGGGGATGCAATATGCCGCGAATGCGCCGGCAAGTGGACGCACGCCGTACGAAGTATCGATGCCCGCCGGTGCCTCCTCTGCCCCGACCGCAGCGGCGAGTGCCACAGCAGCTCGAATTCCGGCGGATTTCGACGTCGCTGCCTTCACCCGGAACGCCAAGGTCAACTACATCCGCCTGCAAGCGGCCAACGATGCCGGGAATCTTGACGACATCCGCGAATTCACCAGCCCGGAAATGTTCGCCGAAATCCGTATGGACATCTCCGAACGCGGTGGGGCCAAGCAGGAAACCGATGTGGTCAGCCTTGAAGCCGAGGTGATCGACGTCGCCGAGGAAGCCAGCCGCTACATCGTGAGCGTTCGCTTCACCGGACAGATCCGCGAGGACGGTGGCGCCCCCGAGGCGGTAGACGAGATCTGGCACATGACCAAGCCGCGCAACGGCAACGGTGGCTGGGTTCTCGCCGGGATCCAGCAGACCCAGTGATCATCCCTCCCGGGCAGCCTTGCGGCTGCCCATCTCACACCCTGCCCTCCCCCCCGGCAGGGTTTTTTTCGCCTCGGTTCGTCCCGCCTTTCTTCCGAGGACAGGACTCGATCCCTGCAAGCCTGTCCACGCAAGATGCGGTTGTGAGGCGCGCTTGAGCGGACACTTGCAAAATGCGGGAGAATACCGCTCCCGCTTGCAGCCTGTCGGCAGTCCGTCAGGCTGACAGGATGATGTGTCAGGTGCCGGCCAGGCGCTGGAACGCTCCGTCCCGGAGGCGGGCCGCGGCGCCCGGCACACCCCTTTGCTTCCTCGCGTGCGGGCATCCGTGCGTCGCTGTCCAAGCTGGCCGACACCGGGCGGGAACGATGCGCCATTCCGGACAGTCCCATCCACGCTGCAGTTTGCCGCCCTCACCATCCCGCGGGCCAGAACGGAGACCCTCCCATGCTGAACTTCACTTTCCACAATCCGACCCGCATCCTGTTCGGCAGCGGCCGCATCGCCGATCTGGCCCGCGAGATCCCGGCCGGCGCCCGCGTGCTGATCACGCGCGGAGGCAGCAGCGTCGAACGGAATGGCACGCTGGCCGAGGTCCGCCAGGCACTGGCCGGGTTCACCGTTTTCGATTTCGCCGGGATCGAACCGAACCCGACCTGCGAGACCTTGCTGCAGGCCGTCGAACTCGCCCGTCGCGAGCGGGTCGATTTCCTGCTCGCCGTCGGCGGCGGCTCGGTAATCGACGGCACCAAGTTCATCGCCGCCGCCATTCCCTTCGAAGGTGACCCCTGGACGATCCTCTCGGAACGTGCTCCGGTCAGACAGGCGGTGCCCTTCGGCTGCGTGCTGACGCTGCCTGCGACCGGCTCGGAAATGAACAACGGGGCAGTGATCACGCGACGGGCCACACAGGACAAACTGGCCTTTTCCAGTCGCCTGCTCTTCCCGCGCTTCTCGGTACTCGATCCGGCGAAGACACGCAGCCTGCCGCCGCGCCAGGTGGCCAACGGCATCGTCGACGCCTTCGTGCACACCACCGAGCAGTATCTGACCTACCCGGTCGACGCGAAAGTCCAGGACCGGATCGCCGAAGGGCTGCTGCTGACGCTGATCGAGGATGGCCCGAAAACGCTCAGCGACCCGGAAGACCACAACGCGCGCGCCAATCTGATGTGGACCGCGACCCTCGCGCTGAACGGCCTGATCGGTGCCGGCGTTCCACAGGACTGGGCAACGCACATGCTCGGCCACGAACTGACCGCGCTGCACGGGCTCGATCACGCGCAGACGCTGGCCATCGTGCTGCCGGCCCTGCTGCAGGAACGACGCACGCAGAAGCGGGAGAAACTGCTGCAGTACGCGATGCGCGTCTGGAATCTGCGCGATGGTGGAGAAGAGCAACGTATCGACGAAGCCATCGCCCGTACCCGCGCGTTTTTCGAATCGCTCGGTGTACCGACACGACTATCGGATCACGGCATCGGTGCCGACGCCATTCCGGTCCTGCTCGCCGGCCTCGAGCGGCACGGCATGACCGCGCTGGGCGAGCGGCGCGATCTCGGACTGGACTGCGCGCGGCGGATTTACGAGCGGGCCTGCTGACCCTGCTGCCCCCCGTCGCAGCCAGAACATCCGGGTAAGCGCATCAGCCGTTCAGCTGGTGTGGCGGAATGCGGGAAAACGCGTGGAGCAGCAAGGGGTCGTGCTTGATTCCGGCCTCGGCATGCAACACGTGCATCACCTCGGCATGCGTGCGTGCCCGGTGGTAGGGCCGGGCGGAAAGCATGGCGTCATAGCTGTCGGCAATCGACACGAAGCGTGCATACAGCGGAATATTCTCACCGGAGAGACCATCGGGATAACCGCTCCCGTCGAAATGCTCGTGGTGATGACGCACCGCCGAAGCGATCGCCTCGACACCATCCAGCTCGATGTTGCGGAGGATGCGCTCGCCGATCACCGGATGCTCCCGCATGATCCGCCATTCCTCTTCGTCGAACCCGGCGGCCTTGAGCAGGACGCGGTCGGGGATGCCGATCTTGCCGATGTCGTGGAACGAGGCACAAAGCCGCAGCACGGCAATCTCGTCGTCGTGCAACGCGCATGCGCGCGCCAGTGTGTCGGCGATTCCGACGACGCGATCGCAATGTGACTGCGTATGGGTATCCCGCTCGCCGAGCGCCGCACCGAGCGGCCTCCCGAATTCCGACAGCGACCGTTGCAGGTTTTCCAGAAGCGACATCTGTCTATCTCCGGCATGGTTGACTGTCCGACCCGCCCGGCCACGGGCGAGTTCCCGCCAAAGGGATCAGGGCAGGCAATACACCCTGAAATCGGTGATCCTGCCCTCGCCCGGACCCTCGAGGGGATCGAAACGGAGCACGATGCCCTCTGGCCGAGCCGAGGGATTGGGAAACGCATGACGCACCCGCACCGGCCCGGCCGGATGAAAGCGCCGTAGTGACCGTGCTTCCGAAAAATCGCCCGATGCGCTCCAGAAAAGCTGCGTCCAACCCTCGCCAGCGCGGCTCAGTTCGATATCCACCGCAATGTCGCGCGCAGCGCCGCAGGCAATCCGTGCCCGCGGAACGATGGCGGGATCGTTTTCCGACGCCACGAAGCGCAACCCCTCGCCCTCCCGCACAAGGGTCATGCCGGCGACGTCGACGGCATCCGGATCGATGCGCAATGAGCGCAGCGACGACAAGCGATCCTGCCCGGCAACCCAGTCGATATGCCAGCCAGGATAAGCGGGCCAGACCGGGTTGAGCGGGATCGAGACACTCGTGTAGTTGGCCAGGTTCGCATGCGAGGCGAAACGCAGATCGGTCATCCGCACGGGCTGGAAAGCCCCCGCGCAGAGCAGTGCGAGCCCCGTTGCGAGCAGGGAGCGCCGCGCCGCGTGCCCCGCCGAAGCGGCCAGCGCGGCGAAGAAGATCAATGCATACGGCACCCAGGTATAGCGGTTTCCGCCGCCGGAAGGAACGACCGCCAGCGGATGCGAGCGCGCCGAATAGAGCGCCGCCAGCACGTTGATGAACGCCAGCAGCAGGCAAAACAATGCCACCCGTCGATGCGGCACGGCCGCTCCGAAACGGCCAGCCGGTGCGAGCAGCAGTGACAGCAGGAGCAACCAGAACAATGTGGCGGCAAGAACGGCGAGCGGCGTGCTGGCGCCCAACGCCAGCATCAGGGCGAGTGCATGCATCCAGGCCAGGGGATCGGATGCGATGCCGGCGGTGCCGACCCGGTCGGAAAATGCCAGGCACAGGGCCTGGACGACAGCCCCGGCGGCAACCGGAACGAGCAACCGCCAGTCCGCCGGCAATGTCCGCTCGACGCAGCACCGGACCAGCAGGGCGGCGGCGAGGAAGAGCGAGAACGGCCCGGTCAGACAGGCCACGCCAAGCGCGAGCAGGCGTAGCGGTGTCGGCCGCGGAGCCGGCATGCCCGGCAGGAAGCAGAGCATGAGCGCGACCGCCAGCATGAACTGGGCATTGGTGATATTGAAGAAGACTTCGCCATAGCTCGGCTGGAGGACAATCAGAGCCAGCAGCAGCGCCCCCCATTGCGGCGCGAGCCCGCAGTCGCGCGCGCGCCGGAACACCAGGTGCGCCATCGCGAAAAATGCCAGGCACCACCCCGCGAACAGGATCCCGGCCTGGATCCGCAAGCCGAACGGACTCGCCAGCAAGGCCGCCAGGCGGGGATAGAGATGCAGATAACCGGCATAGGGCTCGAACAGCGACGAAAAACCCAGCCGGTCGGCCTGCCGGATGAAGATGGTGCCGTCCTCCGCCCACAGGTATTTTCCCGGCGAGAAGGTCCCTTCCAGACGGGGAAGCAGCGCCAGGAAGGCCACGAGGGCGGCGACGGCCGCATTGCTCAGCCCCCGTGGCAGCGGGACGCCCGCAATTGCGGACGAGGGCGCGCGGGAAGCCCGGCAAGGCGCGGGCCCCGTCGAGTCGCATGCCGCTCCGGCGGCGGGGAAGGTCATGCCCTGCCCGGCCTCACTTGAGATTCCCCAGCATTTCGCGCAGGAAATGCACCGGAATCGCGAAACTGATTCCCGATGGCTGGCTGAGTGCGGCCTCCTTGGTACCCTTCACGAAAACCATGTTGATGATGCCGATGACTTCGCCATTGCGCATCTCGAACAGCGGGCCGCCGCTATTGCCCGGGTAGGCCGTGGCATCGAGCTGGTAGACATCGAAGGTGCCTGATTTCAGGCGGCGAATGACCTTCTCGTTGATCTGTTGGGCATTGCCGCCGGGCAAGGCAATCGGGGTGACGGCGGAGACAATGCCACGGTGCGTCACCGGCGACAGGCCGAGGATGCCGCCGATCGGAAAACCGGTGAACGCCACCGCCTCGCCTTCGCGCACGGTCGCGCCCGAAGCCAGGGCGAGGGGCGGCAGCGGCGCCCCGTCGATGCGCAGCAGGGCGAGGTCGTGCGGGCGATCCAGGGCAACCATGCGCGCAGCGCGCTGCTGGCCGCCTTCCCGACCGGCCAGCACCTGAATCACCAGCGCCTCGCCGCCGGAAGGATCGAGCACCTCGGGCACCACATGGGCATTGGTGGCGACCAGCGTGCCATCGCCGACGATGAAGCCGCTTCCGCGCATGGCGAAGGCCGGGCTGCGTGTCCGCTGGTAGGTACCGACGACGACCACCGAGGGCTTCACGTGCTCGATGAGGTCGGGCAGTTCCAGGGCCTGCGCGCCGCCCGGGAGAACGAGAAAAAGGGCGGCAACGGGGACGGACAGAGTGCCGGCGAGGCGCCGGCACGCGGAAAGGATCATCGGAAACATCGCTACCTCCTTGACGGGATCAGGATGCGCGGGCGCTGCGCATGCGCGGCAGTTCCGGCGACGGGGAGGTGACACCGGGATCGTAGGGGTGACTCCTGCTCCGGAAAAGATCGGTGATCCGGCGGACGTACTCCCGGGTTTCCGGGAACGGCGGCACGCCGCGAAAACGATTGACCGCTCCCTCGCCGGCATTGTACGCGGCGGCGACCAGCGCCACATCGCCCTCGAAATAGGCCAGCAGCCAGCGCAGGTAGGCCAGCCCGCCCCGCAGGTTCTGCTCCGGATCGAAGGGTTTGCGCACGTTGAAGCGAACCGCGGTATCGGGAATCAGCTGCATCAGCCCCTGTGCATTCTTGGGCGAGACTGCCTGCGGGTTGAAGTTCGATTCGCTGCGGATCACCGCCAGCGCCAGCCGTGGACTGACGCCGTATTCCGGTGCCAGGGCACGCACCAGACCGGCGATCTTCTGCACCTGCTCGTCGGCGGGAAGATCGATCTCGTCCGCCAGCTCGGGGGGCGGCGGCGGCCGCAGGCACTCGGGCATCGCGCCCGCCGCTTCGCCGACGAAGCGCAGCATGCGTTCCGCCGGAGCGTGTCCCTGTGCCGCCGCCAGCGTGAAGAAATAGGCCGCCAGGGCATCGTCGCGCGGTGTGCCGCGTGCGTTGGCATGCATCCATCCGGCGCTGTACTGCGCCTCCGCATCGCCCAGGCGTGCCGCTTCGCAGTAGAGCATGAGGGCGCGCTGAGGATCGCGCGGAACGCCTTCGCCATGCTCGAGAGCCAACGCCTGGCTGCGCAGCGCCCGGGGATCGTCCCCGGCCTGCAGGGGAGTGCAGGCACAGAGGCAGAGCACCAGCAACAGCCGGCGACCGGCCTCCGGCAAGCGGCTGTGCGCGGGCCGCATCACCCGACCTCCGCTCCCTGGCCGGCCGCTGCCGCCACGGCGAACCGCTGCCGATACCAGGGCATCGCGGCACGGATACCGTCCTCGATGCGGTGCGTCGGACGGTAGCCGAGCAGGCGGGCGGCCTTGGCGATGTCGGCCTGGGAATGGCGCACGTCACCCGGCCGGAAATCGCGGTACTCGGGCTGCCGCCCGGCGACGCCCGGCAGCGATTCGGCCAGCGCATCGCGCAGAAGCTCGAAGAGCCGGTTGAGCGAGGTGCGGCCATCGACGGCGACGTTGTACACCTGATTGATGGCGGCCGGATCCTCGACCAGTGCCGCGCGCAGGTTGGCCTGCACGGCATTGTCGATGTAGCAGAAATCGCGGCTGGTTTCGCCGTCGCCGTTGATCAGCACGGGCTCGCCGAGCAGCAGTGCACGCGCCCAGCGGGGAATCACGGCAGCGTAGGCACCCTCGGGATCCTGACGGGCGCCGAAGACGTTGAAATAGCGCAGGCCGATCGACGCCAGACCGTAACAGCGGCCGAAAACATCGGCATACAGTTCGTTGACCAGCTTGGTCACGGCGTAGGGCGAGAGCGGCCGACCGATCGCATCCTCGACCTTGGGCAGTGCCGGATGATCGCCGTAGGTGGAACTCGAGGCGGCATAGATGAAACGTCGCACGCCGGCATCGCGCGCAGCAACGAGCATGTTGAGGAAGCCATCGATGTTCGCCGCGTTGGTGGTCAGCGGATCGGCCAGCGAGCGCGGCACCGAGCCGAGCGCGGCCTGGTGCAGCACGCGCTCGACCCCGTGGCAGGCATCGCGACAGGCCTGCGGATCGCGGATGTCGGCCTCGATGAAGCGGAAGCGCGACCACTGGATTTCGCTCACGCCGGCGCGCACCTCGTCGAGGTTGCGGCGGTGGCCGGTAGCGAAATTGTCCAGGCCGACCACCGTCTGATCCAGGGCCAGCAGCGTCTCGGCGAGGTGGGAACCGATGAAGCCGGCGCAACCGGTGACCAGCCAGCGCACGGGACAGGCGCGCAGCGCCGCCGCCAGGGCGGGATCGAGGCTGGCCACGGCCGGGGTCAGAGGCGCCACACCGTCACTCCCTGCGCGGCCAGCGCCGCCGCGTCGAAGAGACTCTTCACGTCGGTCAGCACGCCGTTCGGCTGCAGCTTGCCGACGTAGTCGGAAAGCGGACGCGTCTTCAGTTCGCGATGCGCCACGGCGACGACGAGGGCGGCGGCGGCTGGCAGGGCCTCCCACGGAGTCAGCTGCACGCCGTACTCATGGACCGCTTCCGCCGGGTCGGCCACCGGATCGTGCACGAAAACCTCGATGCCGTAGGACTGCAGCTCACGGATCACGTCGATGACACGGGAGTTGCGCAGGTCGGGGCAATCCTCCTTGAAGGTCAGCCCGCAGACGACCACTGGTGAATTACGGACCTGCCAGCCGTTGCGCACGAGGTGCTTGACCGTCTGTTCGGCGACGAATTTGCCCATGCCGTCGTTGATGCGCCGCCCGGCATTGATCACCTGCGGGTGGTAGCCGAGCATCTCGGCCTTGTGTGTCAGGTAGTAGGGATCGACGCCGATGCAGTGGCCGCCGACCAGGCCGGGCCGGAAGGGCAGGAAGTTCCACTTGCTGCCGGCCGCCTGCAGCACCTCGAGCGTATCGATGCCGATCCGGTCGAAGATGATCGCCAGCTCGTTCATCAGCGCGATGTTGATGTCGCGCTGGGTGTTCTCGATGACCTTGGCCGCCTCCGCGACCTTGATGCTGGATGCGCGATAGACGCCGGCGGTAATCACGCCGCCATACACCGCGGCGACACGCTCCAGCGTTTCCGGGGTATCGCCCGACACTACCTTGACGATGCGCGTCAGCGTGCGCTCCTTGTCGCCGGGGTTGATCCGCTCGGGCGAATAGCCGACGAAGAAATCCCGCTTCCACACCAGGCCCGAGTGTTTTTCGATGATCGGGATGCAGACCTCCTCGGTGGCGCCGGGATAGACCGTCGACTCGAAGACCACGGTCGCTCCGCGCCGCAGGTGCCGGCCGACCGATTCGGAAGCACCGACCAGCGGACCGAAATCGGGCTGGTGCGCCTCGTCCACCGGTGTCGGCACGGCAACGATGATGAAATCCGCCTCGGCAAGGATCGCCGGATCGCTGCTCACCTCGAGATGCACCGCCGCCCTGAGTTCGTCGGTGGAAACCTCGCCGGTCGGATCGAAATACCGGCGATAGTTCGCGATCTTCGCCGGCGACAGATCGAAGCCGAGGGTGCGTCCCTGCTTGCCGAAAGCCACCGCCAGCGGCAGGCCGACATACCCCAAACCCACTACAGCCACAGTCGTCATGAATTGGTCTTCCTGTTGATGTTGTTCAATCCGCTCCGGTCGCGCGCGGGCGATCACAAACCCTTCATCAGCCGCTCGACCTCGGCCTGCGCAGGGAACCCGTCCCCCAGTCTAGCCAGTTCGGCGAGTTCCTTCCGGGCTTCGGCGCCCTTTCCTGCCTTGATCAGGGCTCGGGCATAGTTGAGGCGAATGGCGTGCTGCTGCGGCGCCAGCCCAACCGCCTGCCGAAGCAGCTCCAGTCCGCGCACGATGTCGCCGCGCTCGACCAGGATGACCCCCAGGGTGTCCATGAACAGCGGTTGTCCGGGCGCCAGCCGGTTGGCCTTCTCGGCGTATTCGACGGCCTTCGGATCCTTGAGCTGGCTGGACGTCCAGGCCAGGTTGTTGAGCAGGGTCGGATTCTCCGGCTGCCCGTCGAGCAGGGCGCGATAGAGCCGCGTTGACTGGGCGTAATCCTTGCGCTCGTTTGCGGCCTCTGCAAGATAGACACGGAATGGTGCATCCTTGGGGTGATCGCGCAGCCAGCCCTCGGCAAAGCGTTCCGCCTCGGCGCGCGCGCCGGCAGCCAGCTGTGCCGCGTGCATGCGGATCGCCAATTCGGGCGCGCTGCTCTGCCGCAGACCGGCACGATAGGCGGCAATCGCCTCGTTCCAGTTCCGGCGCGAGGCGTGGACGTCGCCTTCGAGGGCAAACCCGACGGCCTCGCGCGGACGCTGTTTCTGCACCTGCCGGGCGATGGCCAGCGCCTCGGGCACCCGTCCACCTTCCAGTTCCAGCAGGAGCAGGCCGCGCTGCGCCTCGACCAGATCCGTCCTGATCTCGAGCGCCTTGCGCAGACTGGCGCGGGCGGCCTCACGGTTTTTCGCCTCCGCATGGATCTCGGCCATGCGCAGGTGCGGCTGCGGCGATCCGGGCAGGAGGGCTGCAAGACGTCCGTAGGTTCCCAGGGCCTGATTGGTGTCGCCAACGGCCTGCTGGGCGCGGCCGAGCGCGTCGACGATTTCCGGCCGGTCGGGATGGGCGGCCTGCGCCTCCTGGGCGGCGGCCAATGCCTTCTTCTGGTCCTTCGCGCGCAGGTACAGCGCAACCAGGGCGACGCGGGGCGCCGGTTCGTCGGGGCCCGCGGCGATCGCCTTGCCGAGCACCGCCGCGATTTCCTCGGTCTTGCCACCGGTACGGGCAAGGAATTCGGCCAGGGCGACGTAGGCCGGGACACTCTTCGGATCCTTGGCGAGCACCGCCTCGAAGCGCTTTCTCGCCGCCTCGGGCTTCTTCTCGGCGAAATCGAGACTGGCGAGATTGGCGGCGGCCGGGAAATACGCAGCATCGAGTGCCAGCGCCCGCTCGAAGCTTGCACGCGCGCCGGCCGTATCGCGCTTCCCGAGCAATGCGTTGCCGCGCAGGTTGTGCACCAGTGGACTGTCCGGCTGTTTCTTCTCCAGCCCGTCGATCGCCTTGAGCGCGGCATCCATCTCACCGCGCCGCAAATGTGCGGCGATCATGGCAAGGTCGGCGTTGATTCCCGTATCGACGGCGGCCACCTCGCCAAGCTGGCGGAAAGCCGTTTCGCTGTCGCCGCGCGCCAGGTTGACGACCGCCAGCGAGGTGCGCTTGCCGGCATTCTGCGGATCGAGCGCAGCAGCCTTGGCGAAATACTCGCCGGCCCGCTCCAGCTCACCGTTCTGCATGAAGACCTCGCCAGCCAGGGCGAGCAGGTTGGAGTTGCCCTCGATCCGGTCGAGCACCGGACGCAGCTGGGCAGCCGCCTTGGCGGGCTGCCCGCTGCGCAGATAGGTGGCGATCAGGGTGCGCCGCGCCAGTCCGAGTTCGGGCGCGCGGGCCAGCGCCTTGAGCAGGTAGGCCTCTGCCTGCGGATACGACTTCAGGTCGTATTCGATCATCCCGGCCAGCTGCAGGCCGAGCGCGCTCTCCGGCAGGATGCGCAGATATTCGAGAATGCCCTCGCGCGCCGGCTTGTAGTTCTTCTGGCGAAAATCGAGGAAGGATTGCAGGTAGAGGGTCTGCGGATGCTTCGGGGCAAGCTTGCGCAGTTCGGCCTGCTGCCGGGCGGCATCCTCGAGCCGGTTACCGTCGAGCAAGCGGGCGATCAGCAGGGCATGCACCGGCAGGAAATCCGGTTTGGCTTCGAGCGCCTTGCGGTAGGCCGCCAGCGATCCGTCGACATCGCGCTGCGCGTAGAGCAGGTCGCCCTTCAGCTGCCAACCGTCGTGCAGACCGGGGTGCTGGGCCAGTACGTCGTCGAGACTGGCGAGCGCCCCCTTGGCATCGCCCGCCAGTGCCTTGAGACGAATCTGGCCGAGCAGTGCCTGCGGATGGCCGGGCCGGGCCGCCAGCGCCGCCCTGAACGCGGCGTCGGCTGCCTGATTCGCCCCCTGCAGCAGGTGGGCCTGCCCCAATGCAACCTGCAGTTCAGCCTGTGCTTCCGGCGTTTCCAGCGTGGTGCGTGCGAATTCCTCGACCAGTTTCTTCGCCTGACCGTTCTGCAGCAGGGCCTGTGCCAGCAGCGGCACGACCTGCCCGGCCGGATGCTTGTAGTCGAGCGCCTTGCGCAATTCCACCTCGGCGAGGGCCGGGTCGCCATCCTCGAGCAGGGCGCGACCGAGCAGAAAGCGGGCCTCGGCCAGCGTGGTATCGGCCTGCAGGGCATTTTTGAGCTGAATGACCGCTGCCTTCCGGTCGTTCTTCGCCAGATACTCGCGCGCCGAGGCAAGCATCGACTCGGGCGTCTCGCCAGCGCAGCCGACAAGGATCAGCGAGGCCAGCAGGGCGGATGCGGCCGCCTTGCGCAAGGTTTTCACAGGATTCCGGGCCATCATGACATCACCCCTGCAGAATGAATGGACTACATGTGAGGAAGGATCGGGACGCGTGGTCAGTGGAAAAGGTCATTTCAGTCCCAGACGGTGCATCAGGTCGTACAGCGTCGGCCGGCTGATGCCGAGCAGTTCGGCGGCCCGCACGACGTTTCCGTCGGCACGCCCGAGGGCCGCGATGACCACGCGCTTCTCCGCCTCGTCGCGCGCCTGCCTGAGATCGAGCGGTGGCAATCCGGAATCCGGGACGGCGTCCAGACCGATGTCGTCGACGGTGATCTGATTGCCGTCGGCCATGATCACCGCCCGCTTCATGCAATTCTCGAGTTCGCGCACGTTGCCCGGCCAGGGATGCGCCTCGATGGCGCGCAGCGCGTCCTCGCGCAGGGTCATGGCACCACGGTTCTGCTCGTCGGCGAAACGGCGCACGAAGGCGTGCGCAAGCAGTGCGGCATCACCCTGGCGGGCGCGCAGCGGCGGAATGGTGACGACGATCTCAGCCAGCCGGTAGTACAGATCCTCGCGGAAACGTCCGTCCTTGATCAGCTGCTTGAGATCCTGGTGTGTCGCGCAGACGATGCGCACATCGACGGGAATCTCCTGACGGCCGCCGATGCGCTCGATCACCCGCTCCTGCAGGAAGCGCAGCAGCTTGGCCTGCAGCGCCATCGGCAGGTCCCCGATCTCGTCGAGCATCAGGGTGCCGCCGTTGGCGGTCTCGATCTTGCCGGGCGTGGTCTTGGCGGCACCGGTGAAGGCCCCCTTCTCGTAGCCGAACAATTCGCTTTCGAGCAGGTTATCGGGGATCGCCGCGCAGTTGATCGCCACAAAACGCTCACCGCGCCGGCCCGAGGCCTGGTGTACTCCACGCGCAAGCAACTCCTTCCCGGTACCGCTCTCGCCGAGCAGCATCACCGTCGCGTCACTCGAGGCGACCCGCTCGATGGTGCGGCAAACGCGCAGCAGCTCGGGATCGCGGGTGATCAGGCCGGCCAGGACATCGGGTTGAGCCATCGCCTGCAGGCGGCGGTTCTCCTGCTGCAGCTCGTACAGACGGAAGGCGCGCTCGAGCGTCAGGCCGAGCATCTCGACCTCGAAGGGCTTGGCGAAGAAATCGTAGGCCCCCATCCCGATCGCGCGCAAGGCATTGGCGCGGTCGTTCTGCCCGGTGAGGACGATCACCTTGGTCTCCGGCGCGCAGGCCAGGATCTGCTCGAGCAGCCGGAAACCTTCCGACACGGAATCGGCATCGGGCGGCAGCCCGAGATCCATGGTCACCACCGGTGGCAGGTGCCGCCGCACCTGCTGCAGGGCACTCTCGCGATCGACGGCGGTCAGCGTTTCATAGCCGTCGAACGCCCAGCGCAGTTGCTTGAGCAGCGCAGGATCGTCCTCGACGATCAGCAGCGGGCGCTGTTTTTCCGCACTCATTGAAACTCCTTCTGCCGCATGTTCATGTTGTCGCCACGGCCGCCTCGAACAGGGGGAGCCACAGCGTCACCCGCGTTCCGGCACCGACCGTGCTTTCCACCGCCACCTTGCCGCCGAGCTCCTGAACGTACTGGAAACTCTCGTAGGCGCCGATGCCCATGCCTGCCGGCTTGGTCGTCTGGAAGGGACGGAACAGGCGCTCCCGGACGAATTCCGGCGTCATCCCATGGCCGGTGTCGCCAACCTCGACCCGAGCCTGATCATCGACACGCGCCAGCGTCACCCAGACACGCCCCTCTGCCTCCGTGGCATCGAGTGCGTTCTGAACCACATGGCCGATCACCCGCTCGATGCGGTCCTCGTGCCCCTTGGCCAGCAGGCGCTCGCCCAGTTCGACATCGACCGCCCGGCCCTGCGCAGCCCGCGCCGTCTGGATGCGGCGGATGACGTCGCTCAGATCGACGCCGCGCGGCCCCTCGACCGGCGTGGCCCCCTCGCGCAGCTGCATCATCAGCTGGCGCATGCGTTCCACGGAATGCTCGACGGTTTCCAGCATGTCCTTCTGGAACTCCGGATTATCCCGGTGTCTTTCCGCATTCTTGAGCATCAGCGACAACTGGGCAATGATATTTTTCAGGTCGTGCACCACGAAGGCCGACATGCGGTT
>JAPKHL010000058.1 GCA_026646875.1 Rhodocyclaceae bacterium
TGACCGGTTTCCATAACCGCCGCTACGCGATGGACCGCCTCGAGAAGGAATGGGCGGCGAGCAGCCGCAACGGACGGCCGCTTTCCTGCCTGATGATCGATCTCGACAACTTCAAGACGATCAACGATACCTACGGGCACGATGTCGGCGACCAGGTGCTGGTTGCCGCCGCCGGCGTCCTCCGTCGCGCGCTGCGGGCCAACGACGTGATTTGCCGGGTGGGCGGCGACGAGTTCCTGGTCATCAGCTCCGATACCGACGCCGCCTCCATCCGTGCTTGCGCCGAGCGCCTGCTCGCCGCCGCCGACCGCATCGTGGTCGAATCGCCGCGCGGCCTGGTCCGCTGCGGCATCAGCATCGGTGTCGCGACGCGCGACGATTCGATGAGCGACACGGCGATGCTGATCAAGGCGGCCGATGTCGGGATGTACCAGGCCAAGGTCAGCGGGCGAGCGCGCATCGGCGAGCGGTTCGACTGAAAAACGGGGCGGCGCGCGCGGAGCGGTTTGTTTGACGACCGCCTCCCGCTACAATGTCCGGCGATAAGCAAAAACGGGGCCGTACGCGGCGGGCGGCGGAGCAACAGGGGGTTCAATGTTTCTGATTGTCGGTTACGTCATCATCCTGGCGGCCTCGCTCGGCACCTACGCCGTGCACGGCAGTCTGCTCGCGCTGTGGGTGCCGCTCGAGTATGTCGCCATCGTCGGCCTGACGGTGGGCGGCTTCGTTGCCGGCAACGACATCAAGGTCATCAAGAAGACGGTTGGCGCGCTGCCCGGCATCTTCAAGGGCTCCAAATACACCAAGGCCCTCTACGTCGATCTCCTGGCGATGCTCTTCGAGGTGCTCGCCAAGGTGCGCAAGGAGGGTCTGATGTCGATCGAGAGCGATGTCGAGGCGCCCGAGCAGAGCCCGATCTTCTCCAAGTACCCCACGCTCGCCAACGATCATCACGTGATGGAGTTCATCACCGACTACCTGCGCATGATGGTCGGCGGCAACCTCAATGCGCTCGAGATCGAGAATCTGATGGACATCGAGATCGAGACCCATCACCACGAGGTCGAGGTACCCGGGCACATCATGTCCAAGGTGGCGGACGGCGTTCCTGCCTTCGGTATCGTGGTCGCGGTGATGGGCGTGGTGAACGTCATGGGCTCGGTCGGTGAACCGCCGGCGGTGCTCGGCAAGATGATCGGCGGCGCGCTCGTCGGCACCTTCCTCGGCATCCTGATTTCCTACGGCTTCGTCGCACCGGTGGCCAGCCTGCTCGAGCAGAAGGCACACGAGGGATCGAAGATCTACCAGGTGATCAAGGTCGTCCTGCTGGCCTCGATGTCGGGCTATGCGCCGCAGGTCGCCGTCGAATTCGGGCGCAAGGTGCTGTTCTCCGACGTGCGTCCGACCTTCCGCGAGCTCGAGGACGAACTCAAGGCGCGCAAGGGCAAGTAAGCCGGCCCCGCACGGAAAGCGATCATGAGCGAAGACGTCCGCCCGATAGTCATCAAGCGCATCAAGAAGACGGCCGGCGGCCATCACGGGGGCGCCTGGAAGATCGCCTACGCCGACTTCGTGACGGCGATGATGGCCTTCTTTCTGCTGATGTGGCTGCTCGGCTCGACAGCGCAGGGCGACCTCAAGGGCATTGCCGACTTCTTCCAGAACCCGATGCGGGTCTCGCAGGGCGGTGGTTCCGGCGCCGGCGACAGCTCGAGCATCCTGCAGGGGGGCGGACGCGACCTGACGCGCAGTTCCGGGCAGGTGAAACGCGGCGAGAACGAGGTGCGCGACAAGAAAAGCTCGCTCAAGGACGCCAATGCCGAGGAGCTGCGCAAGGCCTTCGAGGAGAAGGAGCGCATGACGCTCGGCGAGCTGAAGAAGAACATCGAGAAGCTGATCGAGAGCAATCCGGCCCTGCGGCAGTTCAAGAGCCAGCTGCTGATCGACATCACCAGCGAGGGGCTGCGCATCCAGATCGTCGACGAGCAGAACCGGCCGATGTTCGACCTCTCCAGCGCCGAACTCAAGCCCTACACGCGCACCATCCTGCGCGAGATCGGCCAGGCACTGAATGCCGTGCGCAACAAGGTCAGCCTCTCCGGGCACACCGATGCCGCCCAGTTCGGCGGCGGCGAGCGTGGCTTCTCGAACTGGGAGCTGTCGACCAACCGTGCCAATGCCGCCCGCCGCGAGCTGGTCGCCGGTGGCATGGACGAAACCAAGGTGCTGCGCGTGGTCGGCCTGTCGTCCACCGTGCTGTTCGACAAGAACGATCCCCTGAATGCGATCAACCGCCGGATCAGCATCGTCGTCCTCAACAAGCGGACGGAGGAGGCCTTCCTGCAGGAAGATGGCAAGGAGGGCGTCGAGGTCGGCGGAGGCGGCATCGAGGGGGGCGGCCTGGTTCCGCCAGCATCGACGGCTGTGGCGCGATGATCGTCGGGGGAGCGGCGGGGATGCCGCGCGCGGGGGTGGAAGGAGAGTGGTCGGGATGCCGGCAACAGGCAGATTGAGACTGCTGGGCGTGCTCTGGGTGGTGCTGGTCGGCGGCGGGTTGCTGCTGCTTGAACCGGCATGGCGCAGTGCCACGGCGGTGGGGGGGTTCCTGGCACTTGCCGCCGGCTGGCTGGTGCTTGCCGGCCTCGTGGCGCCGTCGCCGGCGGTTGCTGCTGACGCCGCCGCCGAGGGCGAGGATCCCCTGCTGGTCGATGCCGGAGCGACGCTGGCACGCTGCGGCCGCGAGTTCGGCGGCCAGTTCGACGAAACGCGCGCCGAACTCGAGCGTGCACAGCGGATTTTCGGCGAGGCGATCGCAACCCTGATCGACAGCTTCCACGCCATGGCCGACCAGTCGAAGCGGCAGCAGGCGCTGGGGTTGCAGATCGTCGCCCAGGGCAGCGGCGAGGAGGGCGCGCAGGTCGATTTCGGACGCTTCGCCCGGCAGACCTCGGAGACCCTGCGGACTTTCGTCGACAGCGTGGTCGAGAATTCCAAGGTGGCGATCGAACTGGTCGAGATGACCGAGCGGATTTCCACCCAGGTGCGCGACATTCTCGGCATGCTCGGGGAGATCGAGGGCATTTCGCGGCAGACCAACCTGCTCGCACTCAACGCAGCGATCGAGGCGGCCCGCGCCGGCGAGGCCGGCCGGGGGTTCGCGGTAGTGGCCGACGAGGTCCGCGATCTGTCCGGGCGGACCAGCCACTTCAGCCAGCAGATCCGCGAGCGGGTCGACAGCGTGCAGCTGTCGATCGGTGACGCCGAGGCGGCGATCAATCGCATGGCCGCACAGGATATGACCTTCGCGCTGAATGCCAAGCAGGATGTCGAAACCGCGTTGCAGCAGGTCGAGGTGATGAACCGGACGACCGGCGAGACGGTGGTTGAACTGCAGCAGATCGCCGGAGTGATCGAGCAGAACGTCGGGCAGGCCGTGATGTCGCTGCAGTTCCAGGACATGGTCACGCAGCTGATCGATCATGTCGCGCGCCGCCTGGACGAGTTGCACGGAATTTCGCGGACGCTCGAGGAGGCGGCCGGCCTGGTCGAGGAATCCGGGACCCGCGGTCTCGACGCCGCGCACGCCGGGGCGCTGCGGGCGCATCTCGAATCGATGCGCGCGGGGCTCGACCGGCTGAAGGAAAAGACAAACAACAACCCGGTCGGACAGGCCGGCGTCGCCAGCGGCGACATCGAGCTCTTCTGACCCTTGAGGACCCCGACATGGCAAAGACCATACTTGCAGTTGATGATTCCGCCTCGATCCGGCAGATGGTGTCGTTTACCCTGAAGAGTGCCGGCTACGAGGTGATCGAGGCGGTCGATGGCGTCGATGGCCTGGACAAGGCCAAGGCGCGCAGTGCCAATCTCGTGCTCACCGACCAGAACATGCCGCGCATGGATGGCCTGACGCTGATCCGCAGCCTGCGCGCCCTGCCGCAGTACAAGTCGGTCCCCATCCTGATGCTGACCACCGAATCGTCGGATGCGATGAAGTCGCAGGGGCGTGCCGCCGGTGCCACCGGCTGGCTGGTGAAACCTTTCGATCCGCAGAAACTGATCGAGGTCGTGCGCAAGGTGATCGGCTAGCCTTCCCTTGCAAACCTGGCCGGAGGGCGGGAATGAGCATCGACATGCGCCAGTTCTATCAGGTCTTCTTCGAGGAATCGGAGGAGCATCTGGCCGCCATGGAATCCTTGCTGCTCGGGCTGGACATCGGACAACCCGATCCCGAACAGCTCAACGCGATCTTCCGCGCTGCGCATTCGATCAAGGGCAGCAGCGGCACCTTCGGCTTCACCGATCTCGCCGAGGTCACGCACATCCTCGAGACCCTGCTCGACCGCTTGCGCAAGCATGAAATCGTTCTGCGCGCTGACATGGTCGATGCCTTCCTGGCGGCCGGCGATGCACTGCGCACCCTGCTGGCGGCACACCGTGGCGACGGCCGTGCCGAGCCGGGGGTGGTGGCCGCCGTCTGTGCTCGGTTGCGGCAGCTCGCGACTGACGGTGATGCACCGGGCGGAGCCGCGGCGGCGGGCACGCCCGAACCTGCATCCGCACCCTCATCCGAATCCGGCGCTCCACCCGCCGCAGCCTCGAGCGAATACGATATCGAATTCCTGCCGAGCGGGCCGGCGGCCGCCGATCCCTCGATCGTCGCCGCCCTGCTCGAGGAACTCGGCGAGGCCGGTACCCTGCGGGTAATCGCGCGGCCGCCGGAGGGACAGCCGGCCGGCCACTGGCATCTGCGCCTGCGTACCGACGTGCCGCCGGAACGTTTTGGCGAGTCGATCGATTTCATCGCCGAGCGGGGTGCCTGGCGGATTGCCGTGGCGGACACCGGACAGGCCGGTGGCGGGGAGCACGAGACCTTCGGTTTCTTCGATGCGGCCCCCGGTGTGCCGGCCGACGAGGGATTCGGGCTGTTCGACGATGCGCCCGGCAATCCGCGCGTGGCTGCCGGGGACGAGGCTTGCGGTGGCTTCGATCCGTCACTGGTGCCCGATCCGGTGCTGCCGGCAAGACCCGCGGCGGCGGTCGAGGGCACGGACTTCGGCTTCTTCGAGCCCCTGCCGGATGCATCCGCCTCCGCGCCTTCGCTGCCCGTGGAGGTGGCGCCCGTCGAGCAGGGCGAGGGCTACGGCTTCTTCGTACCCCTGCCGCCCGTGCCACCGGCCCCTGCCGCGTCCCTCGCGGTTCCCGTTCCGGTGGCGGCTTCCGTGCCGGCCGCCGAGATCGAGCCGGCGCGGACCGGTCGGCGCCGGGCGGCGGCTTCGCCCGACAGCGCATCGATCCGCGTCGGCGTCGAGAAGGTCGATCTCCTGATCAACCTGGTCGGCGAGCTGGTGATCACCCAGGCGATGCTGCTGCAGTGCGCCGAGGGCATGGCCGGTGAGGCGCCGGCGCGCCTCCTGCAGGGGCTGGCGCAGCTCGAACGCAATACGCGCGATCTGCAGGAGTCGGTGATGTCGATCCGCATGCTGCCGATCTCCTTCGTCTTCTCGCGCTTCCCGCGCGTGGTGCACGACCTGTCGGCCAAGCTCGGGAAGCAGGTGGAACTGCGCATGCTCGGCGAGACCACCGAACTCGACAAGGGGTTGATCGAGCGGATTGCCGATCCGCTCACGCACCTGATCCGCAACAGCCTCGATCACGGCATCGAGGCGCCCGAGGTCCGCGCCGCCGCCGGCAAGAACCCGGTCGGCACGATCACCCTGCGCGCCGCGCATCAGGGCGGCAATGTCGTGATCGAGGTGGGCGACGACGGCGCCGGCCTGAACCGCCGGCGGATTCTCGACAAGGCCCGCGAGCGCGGCCTGCCGGTCAGCGAGCAGATGAGCGACGCGGAGGTGTGGGCGCTGATCTTCGAGGCCGGTTTCTCGACGGCCGAGCGGGTGACCGACGTTTCCGGGCGTGGCGTCGGCATGGATGTGGTGCGCAAGAACATCCAGGCCCTGGGCGGGCGCGTGGACATCGAGAGCCTGTCCGGTGCGGGAACGCGCATGACGGTCAGGCTGCCGCTCACGCTGGCCATCCTCGACGGCATGTCGGTGGCGGTCGGCAGCCAGACCTACATCCTGCCGCTGTCCAGCGTGATCGAATCGCTGCAGGTCGACGAGCTCGATGTCAGGACGCTGTCCAACCAGGCGCGCGTCATCCGGGTACGCGGCGAATACCTGCCGCTCATCGTGCTGCACGAGCTGTTCGGCATCGCCCCGGCGGCGACCCGCTTCGCACACGGCATCATGGTCGTCCTCGATGCCGACGGCACGCGCGCCGCGCTGTTCGTCGATGCCCTGGTCGGACAGCACCAGGTCGTGATCAAGAGCCTGGAAGGCAATTACCGGCGCGTCCCCGGAATCTCCGGGGCGACCATCATGGGCGACGGGCGCGTGGCGCTGATCCTTGACGTGGCGGCGCTTGCCGCGATGGCGAAGACGGCGCGGAGTGCGGCATGAACCGGACGGGCGGATGGCCAGCGATGCCGGTCGAACAGGAATCCAGAGAACGAAGGGGCGGACATAAATGACGATGACCCAGACAGGCCGGCCGGACGGCGCGCCGCCCGAGGGCGAGCAGATCGCCGGCGAATACCTGACCTTTACCCTGGGGCACGAGGAATACGCGATCGACATCCTCAAGGTCCAGGAAATCCGGGGTTACGAGCCGCCGACGATGATCGCCAACGCACCGCCCTTCATCAAGGGTGTGATCAACCTGCGCGGCACCATCGTGCCGGTGGTCGACATGCGTATCCGCTTCGGGTTGGGGAAGGCCGAATACACGCCGTTTACGGTGGTGATCATCCTCAACGTCGCGGAGCGCGTGATCGGGATGGTGGTCGACAGCGTTTCCGACGTGCTGTCGCTGTTCCCCGCCCAGATCCGGCCGGCGCCGGAATTCTCGGCCAGCTTCGATACGCGCTACATCCTCGGCCTGGCAACCGTAGAGAACCGCATGCTGATCGTCACCGACATCGCCCGCCTGATGAGCAGCCGCGACATGGAGCTGATGGACGAGGCCGCCACGGAGTGAGGCGGCACGCATTCCGCCGCAGAACGCCAAGAACAATCCTGCAGAGCCGCCACCCGCGACGGGGGGCATGAACGGAGGCAAACCGATGCGCAACAACCAGCCGGTGACCAACCGGGAAATCGTCCTCAACGACGAGACCCTGATCGTTTCGAAAACCAACCTGAAGGGGCAGATCACCTACGTCAACAAGGATTTTCTCGAGATCAGCGGTTTCAGCGAGGATGAGCTGATCGGCGAGCCGCACAACATCGTCCGCCATCCCGACATGCCGGTCGAAGCCTTCGAGGATTTCTGGCGCGACCTGAAGGCCGAGCGGCCGTGGACCGGCCTCGTCAAGAACCGCTGCAAGAATGGCGATCACTACTGGGTGCTCGCGACGGCAACGCCGATCCGCGAGAACGGCCAGGTCAGCGGCTACATGTCGGTCCGCCGCAAGGCCACCGCGCAGCAGATCGAGGCGGCGGAAAATGCCTACCGGCTCTTCCGCGAGAAACGCGCGGGAGGGATGCGCATCCTGCATGGCGCCGTGGTGCGGGGCGGGGGCGGCTGGCTGGCCGGGCTATCGCTGAAGGCACGCATGGCGCTCGGATTCGCCACCATCCTGCTGGCGATGGCCATCGTTGCCGTGATGGGCGTGCGCGGCATGGGCCAGGTCGAGGAGACGGTGGGGCGCATCTATGCCGCGAACCTGCAGCCGACCCAGTCGTTGGCGGTGATCGGCAAGCTGATGGCGGACAACCTGGCGCAGGTACTGCTCTCCCTGCAGCACGATCCGGCGGGAGCCTATGCCGGACTGCACGACCACGCGCTCGACACGCATCTTGCCGCGATCGACCGGAACATCGCCGAGATCACCGCGCAGTGGGACAGCTATCGCAAGCATGTGGACGGGGAGGCGCACACCCGGCTGGCCGAGGAATACATCGCGGCCCGCCAGCGTTATGTTGCCGAGGGGTTGCGGCCTGCCCGCGAGGCGCTGGCCGAGGGACGTTACGCGGATGCCAACCAGATCCTGCTGCAGAAGATCAACCCCGCGTACAACGAGGCGGCCAAGCGTGCCGACGTGCTCTATCAGCATCTTGCCGCACAGGCCGTGACGCAGAAGGAGGCCGCCGACGTCGATTACCGCGCGTTGCGCCTGCAGTCCCTGCTGCTCGTCCTGCTCGCCCTGGCGGGCGGTGCCGTGATTGCCTGGCGCATCGTCCGCTCGGTGACCCGGCCGCTCGACGAGATCGTCGCAACCTTCCACTCCCTCGCCCAGGGCGATTACACGCGCAACGTCGATGTCGCGCGCGACGACGAACTGGGCAAGGTGCTGCAGGGCCTCCAGTCGATGCAGATCCAGCAGGGTTTCAATGTCGCCGAGGCCAAGCGCATCTCCGACGAGAACCTGCGCATCCGCATCGGTCTCGACTGCGTCAGCGGCGCGGTGCGCATCGCCGACAACGATGGAAAGATCATCTACGCCAACAAGTCGCTGATGGCGACGGTGGCGCGGCTGGAGGAGGCGATCCGCAGCTACATCCCCGATTTCACGGCAACGCGCCTGGTCGGCAGCGACGTCGGCGTCTTCTATCGCGAGGACCGGGTGGCCGCGCTCGAGCGCCTGAGGGCGCTGCGCGAGACGCGCCGTGCCGAACTCGACATCGGTGGACGGATTTTCGAGATCGTCACCAATCCGATCATCAACGAGCGCGGCGAGCGCCTCGGGACGGTGGGCGAGTGGGTCGACCGGACCGATGAGCTCAACGCGCAGCGCGAGATCAGCCGGTTGGTCGGCAAGGCCGCCGCCGGAGAGCTCGACGGGCGGATGGATGTTGACCGGATGCAGGGCTTTTACCGCGATGTCGGCGCCGGGTTCAATCAGCTCCTGGAAACCACCGAGCAGGTGATGACCGAGCTCGGGCAGGTGCTTGCGCTGATCGCTGCCGGTGATCTGACACGCACGCTGTCCGGCGATTACCACGGCAAGTTCGCCGAGATCCGCGATCACGCCAATGCGACGATCGTCCAACTGCGCGACCTGGTCGGACAGATCAAGGCCTCGACCGATGCGATCAATACCGCGGCGAAGGAAATCGCCATGGGCAACCAGGACCTCTCGTCCCGCACCGAAGAGCAGGCGAGCAGCCTGGAGGAGACTGCCTCGAGCATGGAGGAATTGACCGGCACCGTGAAGCAGAACGCCGATAACGCGCGTCAGGCCAACGAGCTGGCCGCCGGTGCCCAGCAGGTGGCGGAGAAGGGTGGTGCGGTGGTCGCTCAGGTGGTCGATACGATGAGCGCCATCCATCATGCCAGCAGCAAGATTGCCGACATCATCGGCGTCATCGACGGCATTGCCTTCCAGACCAACATCCTGGCCCTCAATGCCGCGGTCGAGGCGGCGCGCGCCGGCGAGCAGGGGCGCGGTTTCGCGGTGGTGGCCACCGAAGTGCGCAGCCTGGCGCAGCGCAGTGCGGCGGCGGCCAAGGAAATCAAGGGGCTGATTTCCGATTCGGTGGACAAGGTGGAGAGCGGCAACAAGCTGGTCGATCAGGCCGGGCGGACGATGGAGGAGGTGGTGGCGAGCATCAAGCGGGTGGCGCGTATCATGGGCGACATCGCCGAAGCGAGCCGTGAGCAGAGCGCCGGCATCGAGCAGGTCGGCATCGCGGTCAGCCAGATGGACGAAGTGACGCAGCAGAACGCGGCGCTCGTCGAGGAGGCGGCGGCGGCGGCCGAGAGTCTCGAGGAGCAGGCGCAGGCGCTGTCCGACGCCGTGTCGGTGTTCCACCTCGCCGAGGAGCGTCCGGCGCTGGCGGCACCCCCCACCGCCGGCGGGCCGGCATTGTCGCGGGACCGGTCGACGGCACGGCGTCCGCTGCGGGCTCCGGCCCCCCGCCAGCTGCCGGCGTCGCTCGACGACGAGTGGCATGAGTTCTGATGCCTCCGCCCTGTCCCCGGACGGCATGACGAGACAAGGAGAAAGCGATGATTGAGCCAAGACCGCTGCCGGGCACGCTCTCCACGCGGGAAACGAGCGATCGGGAGTTCGCTTTCACGGTCGCCGACTTCGAGCGCGTGCGCAAGCTGATCTATCAGCATGCCGGAATCTCCCTGTCGCCCGCCAAGCAGGACATGGTGTACAGCCGCCTGGCGCGGCGCCTGCGCGCGACCGGGCTGAAGACCTTCGCCGATTATCTGGCCCTGCTCGAGAAGGGCGATCGCGACGAGTGGGAGAAATTCGTCAACTCGCTGACCACCAATCTCACCTCGTTTTTCCGCGAGCCGCACCACTTTCCGATCCTCGCCGAGTTCCTGAAGAAGCATCAGCACCGCTCGCCGATCAAGATCTGGTGCTCGGCATCGTCGACCGGCGAGGAGCCCTACAGCATCGCCATGACGGTGGTCGAGACCTTCGGCTCCTTCGACACGCCGGTCAGCATCATGGCCTCGGATCTCGATACCAATGTGCTGGCCACCGCGCAGAAGGGCGTCTATCCACTCGAGCGCGTCGACAAGCTGTCGGCCGAGCGGGTGAAGCGTTTTTTCCTGCGCGGCACCGGAACGCAGGAGGGGCAGGTGTGCGCACGGCCGGAATTGCGGCGGATGATCACCTTCCAGCGCATCAATCTGCTCGAGCCGAACTGGCCGGTGCGCGGCCCGCTCGACGTGATTTTCTGCCGGAACGTGATGATCTACTTCGACAAGCCGACCCAGTACAAGATACTTTCCCGCTTCGCGCCGCTCATGCACGAGCAGGGTCTCCTGTTCGCCGGGCATTCCGAGAGCTTCCTGCACGCCGCCGACCTGTTCCGCTCACAGGGCAAGACCGTCTATGAACTTGCGCGCCGGTCGCGCTGAGCCCGGCGAGTCGGCCGTCCGGGACAGCCCGGCGGAGCATGGCTACGTCGAGCACCTGGCGACCAATCTTTATTTCGACCGACATTTCGGGATGCAGGCCGCCAAGGTGTTGCCCGGTGAGTACTACGTCACCCGGCGCGACATGGTGCTGGTCACCGTTCTCGGATCGTGCGTTGCCGCCTGCATTCGCGACGGCGAATCGGGGATCGGCGGCATGAATCATTTCATGCTGCCGGAAGAGAAGCGAGGCGAGAACAGCTCCTCGGCGCGCTATGGCGGTTACGCCATGGAAATCCTGATCAACCACCTGCAGAAGCTGGGGGCCCGGCGCGATCGTCTCGAAGCCAAGGTGTTCGGTGGCGGCGCGGTGCTGGAGAGCCTGTCGGGCAGCAAGGTGGGCGCGCGCAACGCGGAATTCGTGCTCGATTACCTCAAGACCGAGCGGATTCCGGTCGTTGCCAAGGACCTTCTCGACGCCTATCCGCGCAAGGTGTACTACTTTCCCCCCAGTGGCCGGGTGCTGGTGCGCAAACTGCACCGGGTGCACAATGAAACCCTGTTCGAGCGCGAACAGGCGTACCGCAGCCGTCTGGTCGAGTCGCGCGTCGAGGGCGACATCGAGTTGTTCACCTGAGGCGGAACATGCTGCAAGAGGCTCAATCGCAATGACCATCCGGGTTCTCGTGATCGACGATTCGGCGTTGATGCGCGCGCTGCTGTCCGAGTTCATCAACCGCTCGCCCGGGATGGAAGTGGTCGGTTGCGCGCCCGATGCCCAGACGGCGCGGGAGATGATCAAGACGCTCGCACCCGATGTGCTCACGCTCGACGTGCAGATGCCGGGAATGGACGGTCTCGAGTTCCTCGAACGCCTGATGCGACTGCGCCCGATGCCGGTGGTGATGGTTTCGGCACTGACCCAGGCGGGTTCCGAGACGACCCTGCGGGCGCTCGAGCTCGGCGCCGTGGAGGTGATCGGCAAGCCGCGCGCCGACGCACCGGGTGGGACCGGGGAATACATCCGCGAGTTGCAGGAGAAGATCCGGGTAGCGCATGGCGCCCGCCTGCGCGGTGGCGCGCGGCCACCCGTCGCTGCGGCCGCGTCTGCACCAGCGTCGCCGCAGGGGCGGGCGCTCCCCCCGCGTCCGGTCGGGAGCGGCGAGCGCATCCTGTTCGTCGGCGCATCGACCGGCGGAACCGAGGCGATCCGGGTACTGCTGGCCGGCATGCCGGCCAGCTGCCCGCCGATTCTCGTCGTACAGCACATGCCGGAGAATTTCACCGCTTCCTTCGCCAGACGGCTCGACGGGCTGTGCGCGCCACGCGTGCTCGAGGCCCAGGGCGGCGAGCGGATCGAGTCGGGAACGGTCTATGTCGCCCCGGGCTGGGCACACCTGCGCATCGTCCGCGCGGGCGCGGGCTACCGGACGGAAACCCTGGCCACCGCACCGGTCAACCGGCACCGCCCGTCCGTCGATGTGCTGTTCGATTCGGCGGTCGAGGCGGTTGGCCGGCCGGCCCTGGGGGTGATCCTCACCGGTATGGGCAAGGATGGCGCGCACGGTTTGCTGCGCATGCGCGAGGCTGGCGCCCGCACCTTCGGGCAGGATGAGAACAGCTGCGTCGTTTACGGCATGCCGCGCGAAGCGGCCAGGATCGGCGCAGTCGAAGAGGTCGTTCCGATCGAGGAGATGGCGGGCCGTGTGCTGCTGGCGCTTGGCCGGTCCTAGGGGGCGGGCGGCGGAGGACTCGGGCACGCGGGTGGCATGTTTTCCCGCGAGCGAGTAAAGTATAACTTAGGTCATAAAAGGATCATTCATGCAGGTGACGATCAGCACGGACAACCCGCAGGCCGTTCTCAAGCTGGGCGGACGCTTCGATTTCAACGCGCACAGCGAGTTTCGCGCTGCCTGCGACGGGGTGCTCGGCAACGGGGCGATCACGCAGATCACCATCGACTTGGGCGGGGTCGACTATCTCGACAGTTCGGCGCTCGGCATGTTGCTGGTGCTGCGCGACAAGGCGAACGTTGCCGGCAAGTCCCTGGTGCTGGCGAATGCGCAGGGTGGGGTGAGGCAGGTGCTGGAGATTGCCAATTTCGGCAAGTTGTTCCGCCTGGTCTGAACATGGCGCCGGCCCTCAAGCAGGTCCCGGCAGTGCCGTTGACCGGGATGAGCAGCGCTCGACTACAAGAACAAGGAGACATCGATGACTGATCTGAAATGGCGGATTCGCGGCACCCTGCTGGCCCTGTGTGCCGTTGCCGCGCTTGCTGCCTGGCTTGCCATGGCCGTCCTCGGCGGCGGGATGGGCGGCTGGGGCGGGGCCTTCGGGCTGCTGCTGGGGGTGGCGCTGCTGCTCTCGCTGCTCCTCGAGCGCGGCGTGCTCGGCCCGCTCGGAGCCTTGCGCGAAACGATCGCGCGCATGTACATGGACGGCGATCTGACGCGGCGCGCGCCGGTGGGGCGCCGTGACGAGATTTCCGCGGTGGCGGCCGAGTTCAACAAGCTCATCGAGAGTTTCCAGACCATCATCGGCAAGGTGTTCTTCAATTCGGTGGAGGTCGGCCGCGCCTCGCGGCAGCTGATCGACGAGGCCAATCGCGTGGCCTCCGGCTCGGGGCAGCAGCACGACGCGGCGCTGGCCACCGCCAGCGCGATGAGCGAGCTCACCGAGAACATGAACCAGGTCAACCACAATGCGACCGAGACGGCGAGCATTTCGGAAACCTCGAGTCAGCTGTCGGACGAGGGGATGCGGATCGTGCGCGATGCATCGTCCGAGATGGAGCGGATCGCGGCCTCGGTGACCCAGTCGGCACAGGTGGTGCACGCGCTGGGCGAGCGCTCCAAGGCGATCAGCGGCATCGTGCAGACGATCCGCGAGATTGCCGACCAGACCAACCTGCTGGCGCTCAATGCGGCCATCGAGGCGGCGCGTGCCGGCGAACAGGGCCGCGGCTTCGCGGTGGTGGCCGACGAGGTGCGCAAGCTGGCCGAGCGGACTTCGTCGGCCACCGGCGAGATCAGCCAGATGATCGGCGCGATCCAGAACGAAACGCAGAGCGCCATCGTCAGCATCGAGGCGGGCACCGGGCAGGCGCGCAATGGCGCCGAGCTGGCCCGGCAGGCGGCGTCGTCGCTGGAACGGATCAACAGCGGCGCACGCGAAACGATGGAGAAGGTCGATGCCATCGCTTCCTCGGTGGCGCAGCAGAGCCGTTCCGGAAACGATATCGCCGCGCACGTGCGGAGCATCATGGAAATGGCCGAAACCAACAGTGGGGCGGCACGCAAGGCGCTGGACGAAGCCAATCAGCTGGATTACCTGGCCACCAACCTCAAGGAGATCGGCAACGTCTTCAAGCTCGGCCCGTCCGGCGACAAGGCCGTGGAGACGCATGCCCGCATGCCGGCGATCGTGCAGCGCGCGGCACAGCAGATCGGGCAGCTGTTCGACAAGGCGATCGATTCCGGCCGGATCAAGCTCGAGGATCTGTTCGACGAGAGCTACCAGCCGATTCCGAATACCCGGCCGCAGAAGTTCAAGACCCGCTTCGATGATTTCACCGATCAGTCGGTGCCGTCCACGCAGGAGCAGTTGCTCGAGCAGAATGGCTGGATCGTCTATGCGATCTGCACCGACCGGAAAGGGTATGTGCCGACCCACAACCGTCGCTTCTCGCAGGCGCTGACCGGCAACGAGAAGGTCGATTTCGTCAACAACCGCACCAAGCGGGTCTTCGACGATCCGGTCGGCAAGCGTTGTGGCGCTCACGAGCAGCCCTTCCTGCTGCAGACCTACCGGCGCGATACGGGCGAGATCATGCACGACATCTCGGCGCCGGTGTATGTCAAGGGGCGTCACTGGGGCGGATTCCGCATCGGCTACCGGACCGAGATCTGAGCGCCGTGCTGCCGTTGCCGCCCGCCGCCGCGCATGGCGCGCTGCAGACGGTTGGATTAAGATGCGCCCATAAGGCCTTCGGGCCATGTTCCAACGAGAGGTTTGAGGAATGTCCGACCTACTGAAAAACATCGATGCCCGCACCAAGCTGGCCGGTACCAACAAGCTGGAAATCCTGCTCTTCTCGCTGGGTGTGGATACCCGCACCGGCCGTCGCGAAACCTTCGGCATCAACGTCTTCAAGGTCCGCGAGGTGATGCGCACGCCGCCGATCACCGCTGCCCCGGAGATGCCCTCCGCCGTTGAAGGCATGGTCAGCCTGCGCGGTGCCCTGGTGCCGGTGGTCGATCTGGCGCGCTACGCCGGCGTGCAGGCGGGAACGCCGCGCGACATCATGATCGTCACCGAATACGCCGGTCATACGCAGGGTTTCCTGGTCGAGGGGGTCGATACCATCCTGCGGCTGGACTGGAGCCAGATGAAGGTGCCGCCGGACATGCTGGTCGCCGAAATGGGTGGTCTGGTGACCGCGGTGACCGAACTGCAGGATGGCCGGCTGGTGATGATGATGGACGTCGAGAAGGTGCTTTCCGAGACGACCAACTACGATGACGAATTCGTATACCGCAGCATCAAGTCGATCGACAAGCCCGAGTTGACGGTTTTCTTCGCCGACGATTCCGTGGTGGCCCGCAAGCAGATCGAGCGGACGCTGCAGGCCATGGGGGTGCGCTATGTCGCGGCCATCAACGGTCGCGAGGCCTGGAACGAACTCGAGAAAATGGCGGCTTACGCCACCTCGCTCGGCCGCCCGGCCAATTCGATGATCAGTCTCGTGCTGACCGACATCGAGATGCCGGAGATGGACGGCTACATCCTGACCAAGAAGATCAAGAGCGATCCCCGCTTTGCCGGCATTCCGGTGATCATGCACTCGTCCCTGTCGGGGATGTCCAACCAGCAGCTCGGCAAGTCGGTTGGCGTCGACGAATATGTCGCCAAATTCGAACCGCAGCGGCTTTCCGAAACGCTGGCACGCCGCCTGCTGGGAACCACGGGCGCCGTTCCGGCGGCCTGACACGCGCTAGGAATGAAATCGCAGGAGCAAGACATGGATATGGCGGAAAAGAAGAACCTGCTCGAAAGCGTCGATGCGCGCACCCGGCTCGCCGGTTCGAACAAGATGGAAATCCTGCTGTTCTCGCTGGGCACGCGCGAGACATTCGGCATCAACGTTTTCAAGGTGCGTGAAGTGGGGCGAACGCCGCACATCACGAAAACGCCGAACATGCCCCGCGGTGTCGAGGGACTGATTTCGCTGCGCGGCAACGTGATTCCGGTGCTTTCGCTGGCTTCCTTCCTCGATCTGGAGGAGCGTCCGCCCGGGCTGGGCAAGACCATGATGGTCGCCGAGTATTCGAAGCGCACCCTGGGGTTCCTGGTCCATGAAGTCGATCGCATCATCCGCGTCGACTGGGAGAAGGTGAAGGCGCCTGAAACCGTGCTGGCCGCCAATCAGGGGCTGATCACCGCCGTGATCGAGCTGGAGGGTGGGCATCTGGTGTCCATTCTCGATGTCGAACAGATTCTCGCCAACGCCTTTGGCGAGGCGATCATCGTCGATATTCCGCCGGCGCGCGTCAGCGAGGATGTCAGTGTTTTCTTCGTCGACGACTCGATCGTCGCGCGGCGCAAGATTTCCGAGGTGCTCGACAAGCTGGGCGTCAAGCACAAGCATGCTACCAATGGCGCCGAGGCCTGGACGCGCCTGCAGGCCATCGCGGCGCATGCCCAGCAGATGGGGCGTCTGGTCCGTGACGAGATTCGCATGATCCTGGTCGATGCCGAGATGCCCGAGATGGATGGCTATGTCCTGACCAAGAACATCAAGAGCGATGTCCGCTTCGAAGGGGTGCCGGTGGTCATGCATTCCTCGCTGTCGTCCGAGGCCAACCGGGCAATGGGCAAGGCGGTCGGCGTCGATGGCTACGTGGCGAAGTTCGACGCCGAGGTCCTGGCGGATACCCTGCGCCCGATTCTCGAGCGATAAAAAAAGAGAGATTGACTGGAGTGAAGAATGGCTGATCCGAAAATGAGGTTCCTTGTCGTCGACGATTTTTCGACGATGCGCCGCATTGTCCGCAACCTGCTGAAGGAACTGGGATACACCAACGTCGATGAGGCGGAGGATGGCGCCATTGCCCTGCAGAAGCTGCAAAACGGCGGCTTCGAATTCGTCGTCACCGACTGGAACATGCCGAACATGGACGGACTGACTCTCCTGCAGACGATTCGCGCCACACCGACCCTGAAACACTTGCCCGTTCTCATGATCACCGCCGAGGCCAAGAAGGAGAACATCATCGCGGCGGCGCAGGCCGG
>JAPKHL010000059.1 GCA_026646875.1 Rhodocyclaceae bacterium
GACCTGCCTCACTGAACCGTTATGTTGATGTTGTAGCCGTTCGCGTTGAGCCAACTGTATCGTTATCGGAAAACGGCATGCCCGGCGACGGGCGTCTAGAAATCCGTCTCGATCTTCTGTCCGGTGCGCTTGTCGATGTAGCAGCGGCGCACCCCGGTGGTCGAACCAGAGCGTGTTGCGGTGGGCATTGAAGTCGCCGGCGGTATCGTCGGTCTTGATCGGGGCGTCGCTGTTGCTGAAGAAGCGGCGGCGGACTTCGCGGGCAAGTTCCGGATCGGTCTTCCAGTCGTCCTTGCTGCTCCCGTGCCGCCAGCTTCCCTCGAAGGCGACGTAGCGACTGGCCATTGCCGCGGTCTGGGCAATGTCCATGTATTTTCCGAGCAGGGGGACGATCAGGAGGAGCGGCACGAGTGCCAGCGCCAGTACGACGAACTCGACAGTCGACTGGCCGCGCTGGCGACCTGCGCGGCGCTCAGTCGTCCGCATCGATGCTCTCCTTGCAAGGGTTGACGCCGGTCCGGGCTTCCTGCCTGCGGCACCATTTCTGCGTCGGGTTGTCGGCGGCGCGGGCCGCGATGTCGCTGTCGACGATGCTGGCGTGGGCGGGGGGGTGGAAAAGTTCGCTGGAGAGGGCGGTGTTCAGGGTGAGTTCGTTCAGTGTTTCCTCGGCGAGGGCCTCGTCTCCGGAAACCTGCCTTCCCGCGAGCCGCAGATGGCCGGGAAAATCAAGCCCGGTGGCCTTCAGGCAGGCGGAGTCGTTCACCGCGCCACTGAGCGCGTGTCTTTGGCAGCGGTGGCCGCGATGCGTTTCGGTGTGGGTCGTCGGGGATACGCTGACGCTGCCGGGGAGCAGGAAGAGGGCGTCCAGCAGGGAGGCCGTTTCGGCGGGGGGGCGCGGAAGAAGGCTGCGTTTCCAGTATTCCCCCTTCGCCCGGTCGCGGATGAGTTCGAACTGGAGCCATCCGTCGGGCCGGTGATGCCGTATCCGTGCGTGCGTGACTTCGCGGATTTCGACAGCGCAGGGCGAATCGACGAAGAGTTCTCTGGCAGTGACCCATTGGGCGGCCATCCGCTTGCCGGGGACGAAATACTCGTCGATTTTCCGTTGGCCGACCGTGGCGGGCTCGCCCTTGATCCGGAATCCGCCCGCGGTGTCGCCACATTTCGCCGCCGCGCCGGCCCCGGCTGGCGCGAGGGCGCATGTCTTCTGCAATTGTGCGCATTGCATGCGCATCGCCTCGATCTGCCGCATGGCGAGTTTCACGAGAAAGGGCGAAATGCCGCTGCGCTGCAGGTGGATGCCGTCGACCGTCTGCGCGTTCGCCGCCAGCGGCGCCGCGAGCATCAGGCCGGCTAGAAGATCGATCATGGCGGAGCGCTTCGTCATGGCGTCAGCCTTCCCTGCAGTCCTTGCGCGAGTGCGCGCGTGGCGGCGGATATCGGTGCCAGCCGGACCTGCCAGTAGGGGTTGAACAGGCTGCCGTATTCACGCTTGCCGAAAAGCGGGTTTTTCCCGTCCGGGCGTTCGAAATAGACCTCGACGCTGGCGGTTGCCGCGCTGATGCCCTTGGCGTGATCGCCGCCATAGCGCGCGAGCCGCCCCTGGGGCTTGATGATGCTCTTTCCACCGGAGTAGCGCTGCGATCCGGCTTCCTTGGTCACGCGGACGGTGAGGGTGGCGCGCGGGTCCGACGGCATGTCGTTCAGCGCTTTTTTCGATAGTTCCTGAAAGGCGGGGATCGCTCCGCCACCGATGGTGTAGGGGGCAAATCCGTTGGCGACATTGCCTTCCGCCAGGCTGCTGGCGTACGGGTTGGTGCCGCGCGATCCGGCGTAGCTGTAGGCCGAGTCGTCCAGATCCTCTTTCGAGTAGGCGGTTCCGTAGCCGATCGGTACTTCCGAGTGCCGGCAGCGCAGACGACGGATCCGGTAAACGTGTGCCGAGAGCGTGTCCATCGATTTCCACCCCTCGGTGAGATCGATGAGTTCCGTGCTGCCGCGCTTTCTCAATTCGACGCCGTGGCACAGAACCACCAGCCCGAGGCTCCAGTTGCGGCTCCTGAGGAATGCGTCGCGGCTGTCGTGCACCAGTTGTCCGAGGCGTTTCCGGTCGTCGCGCGAGGCGTAGCGCTCGGTGAAGCTGCTGAAGGTGTCCACGAGAGGAATGGGGTCGACCTCGACATCGGGATCATTTTTCTTGGCGATGTCCTTCATCAGTGACAGACGGCTCACGTAGGCGACACTGTTGCCCGGGCCGTGCATCACGAATTGCGACAGCGAGAGCGCCTGCAGCGCTGCGTCGTGCAGCGAGACCGCCGCTGCGAGCGCGTGGGTATAGGCATCGGCATAGGTGGCGAAGGCGTCCAGCGCGCTGGCAATAGCCGGGCCGGCATAGGGGATCAGGTACATGTAGGGGGCGATGTTCTCGCTCGTCGTCGCTGCGTACTTGGTCCACGATGCAAGACCGACGGCGTGCCCGATGGCGATCTCGTTGGCGATGATCGCGCGGTTCGTGTAGGCGTCGTAGTTGAGGACGCGCGCCTCGAATACGCCGGCGCTGTAGGCCACCGCGTCGGCGGTGTTGGTCAGCCGGATCTTTTCCTGCACCAGTTGCCCGCTGTTGAACATGAAATACAAGGTTGACGCGACGGCAAGCAGCATGACCACGGCCAGGGGGAGGGCCTGGCCGTGTTGCCGGAATCCCTCGGCTCCGTGCATGAGAACCGGGGCGGCCGGGGTCATCCGGCCGGGCGCGACATGAAACATGGGCTTACTTGCCCTTCTGATTGACGTAGTCGTCGAGCGTATTCTTGGTATTGCCGGTGGTTTCGGCCGAGGTCGCCGAAGTCTGTGCGTTGCTCTTGGCCGCCGTCCCGTCGTTGCCGGCCAGTTCCTGGGCGATTGCCGCGGTCTGATTGCGGACGGTTTGCCCGAAGTACTGATAGACGGCGATTGCGGCGATGGCGATCATGGCGACGATGATGATGTACTCAGTCATGCCTTGGCCGGTTTGGAAATGCTGGATGGGTTTCATGTCGGTTCCTTTTTGCTGTGTTCCTGAAAGGTTGGATAGCCGGAAGCATCGGAGCCGCCACCTGCCGGAGCCCTCGCTGGAACACCGGATGCGGTTGGCAGGCGGAGAAGAATACACATGCCGAAGTCATTTATCTATATGGCATTCTGGCTATGAGGAAGGTCGGCTAGGATGCAGGGGCGATGCGAGAGGCGGTATTTCCGTGGCGCCATGTTCCACGGCGGTGGGGGGCCGCCGTTGCGTGTCTTGTTGCCGGTATCGGGAAATGCCATCGGAAGGTGCTTGCCTTGCCGGCATTCGGGTTGTAGAATTGCGCGTTTTCGATTAACCCAACCGCTTTTTAGGGATACCATCCATGGCCAACAGCGCACAAGCACGCAAGCGTGCACGCCAAGCCGTCAAGCAACGCGCCCACAACGCCAGCCTGCGCTCCACCCTGCGCACGGCAATCAAGCGTGTGCAGAAGGCGATTGTCGCTGGCGACAAGGCTGCTGCTCAGAGCGTGTTCCAGGAGTCCGTCTCGGTGCTCGACCGCATCGCTGACAAGAAGATCATTCACAAGAACAAGGCGTCGCGTCACAAGAGCCGCCTGTCGGCCCAGATCAAGGCGCTTGCTGCCGCGGCTTGATTCCGGCCCGCTCCGGAACGAAAACGGCGCCCGCGGGCGCCGTTTTTCATGGGGTATCCGCCCGTCGAGAGAAGCCGGCTAGGCGCGGCTTCCCTTGTCCTTGCCGTCGATCGGGCAGACGCCCTCGATGACCTGCAGGTCGTTGTCCTGCGCGAAATTGAGCACGAAGCGGTAGGCCATCGGTTCGACGTCGTACAGCCTGCCGTCCACGAATACCGCCTTTTCGCCGTTGTAGTCGCCCGGGCCGACGTAGGGCGAGTACTTCATCTTCTTTTCCGCGCCGAAGGCCGACAGCACGCCGCATAGACGCTCGGCCCAGTCGCTTGGCCGGAATTTCTTTCCGGCGGTGGTGAGCCCGACGATGATGAAGGTGTGATTCGGCGAGATGCTCATGTTTCGGCGATATCCCCGTGGTGCTTGCCGTCAGTTTTTTTCATGGCGATGGTCCGTGGCGCAGGATTCTTGCGGCATCCGCTCGCGTCGCGACGCCGGATTCTAACAGAAAGGGACTCCCTTCGCCCGTCGCGGCCTGCGCCGTGGCGAAGGCAGGGCACATCATGCCGGGTTTCCCTTACGCCGGGCTTGCAAATCAAAAATACAATACAGGAAGCCTTGCATTCCTAGAAATTGCTGCATATAGTCGATACATCCTTTTGATATAAAGGTGTTTTGTGCAGAATGTCCAGAGTGCAAAATATGGTTTCCGGATCCGCACGCGCAGCGGGGCGGTGGTCGATAATCTGCTGATTTTCGGCAAGGACGCCCCGGATGCCGAGCGCAAGCTGCGGCAGATCTATCTCGGGTGCGAGATTCTCGAGGCCCGGCGGATGATCATTCAGGCGCCACGCAGCGGGCCGGTGACCTACGAGGAAGTGGTCGAGCTGATTTCGGGGGCGGGTGAGGGCGGGGACGCTGCCGGAAGCGAGTGATGCCGCTGCTAGAGCACGCCCTGCGTCCGCAGTTCCTGGTACAGGGCGGCATAGTCGCGGGCGCCCGCGCTCGAGGCGTTGTGGCTGAACACGTCGCGACTCTGCGACGGGCTTTCCGCCACCGCCACGTTTTCCGAGATCACCGTGCGACAGACCTCGTCGGCGTAGAGCGCGCATAGCCGCTCATGCACGTCGGTGCTCATGCGCCGGCGGCGATCGAAGCGGGTGAGCAGGTAGCGACGCTCCACCCGGCGCTTGAGCACCGGCTCGAGGATCGCCAGCGTCCGGGTCATCTGCTCGGCGGCCTGCAGCGAGAGGTAATCGGTCGATACCGGGATGAGCAGCACATCGCAGGCGAATATCGCGTTGAGCGACAGCACGCCGATGTAGGGGCAGCAGTCGATCAGCGCATCGCGCGGGGGCGCGCCGGCATCCAGTGTGTCCAGTCCGGCGCGCAGTTTGTTGAGGATGGCGGGGCCCTTGCCGAAGATCGAATCGACCTTGATCAGCTGCTGGTGCGATGGAATCAGTGCGCCGATGCCTTCCCAGGGGACAGTCAGTTCGTCGAGCCGCCGCACATCCTGGTAGAAGCCGAAGAGGCTGCGGCCGGCGTCCGCCGGGACGGCGCCAAGGATGCCGCTCAGGTGGCATTGCGGGTCGAGGTCGAGGAGCAGCGGCGAGGCGCCGCAGCGAGCGGCGGCGGCGGCAAGGTTGAGCGTCGTCGTGGTTTTCCCGACGCCCCCTTTCTGGTTGAAAACGGCGATGCGCATCGTGGCATTGTAGCCTGCCGGATGCCCTTTCCCCATATATACACGGGCGCTTTTTTCCCTTAACATTCCACCCCTTGCAAGCGAGGCGGCGCAAGCGTTCCGGGCCGCGCGGCCGGGCTTGTCCGAGCAGGATGCACGAATATTCCGGCGGCGCGAGCCGCCGTTTCAGTTTCAGAGCCTCCACCAGGGGTCCCATATGTCTCACCTGATGAACACCTATGCCCGTCTGCCCGTTGCCTTCAGTCATGGCGACGGCAGCTGGATCACCGACACCGAGGGCAAGTGCTACCTGGATGCCCTGTCCGGCATCGCCGTTTCCACGCTGGGGCACAACCATCCGACGCTGGTCGCGGCGATTGCCGCACAGGCAGCGCGCGTTCTGCACACCTCGAACATCTACCGTATCCCGCAGCAGGAGCAACTGGCCGACCGCCTGGCCACCCTGGCCGGCATGGACGAGGTGTTCTTCTGCAATTCGGGCTGCGAGGCGAACGAGGCCGCGATCAAGCTGGCCCGTTTCTACGGCCACCAGAAGGGCATCGACAATCCGGCGATCATCGTCATGGAACGCGCCTTCCACGGCCGCACGCTGGCAACCCTGTCGGCGACCGGCAACCGCAAGACGCAAGCCGGCTTCGAGCCGCTCGTCGCCGGTTTCGTGCGCGTGCCGTACAACGATCTGGCCGCGGTCCGCGCCGTTGCCGAGCACAACCACAACGTCGTCGCGGTGATGCTCGAGATCGTCCAGGGCGAAGGCGGCGTCAATACCGCCGATCCGGCATTCCAGCGCGGGCTGCGCGCCCTCTGCGACGAGCAGGGCTGGCTGCTGATCTGCGACGAGGTGCAGTGCGGCATGGGACGGACCGGCACCTGGTTCGGCTTCCAGCACGCCGGCATCGTTCCCGACGTGGCGACCCTCGCCAAGGGCCTGGCCAGCGGCGTGCCGATCGGCGCCTGTCTGGCCGCCGGCAAGGCCGCCGGGTTGTTCAAGCCGGGCAATCATGGTTCCACCTTCGGCGGCAACCAGCTGGCGACCACCGCCGCACTGACCACGCTCGACGTCATCGAGCGCGACAACCTGCGCGCCAACGCCGTCGCCGTCGGACGCCAGATCCGCGAGGGGCTGGCTGCCGCGCTTGCCGGTGTGGCCGGCGTCGTCGATATTCGTGGCCAGGGGCTGATGATCGGCATTGAACTGGATCGCCCGTGCGGCGAACTGGTCACGCGCGGTCTCGATGCCGGCCTGCTGATCAACGTGACGGCCGAGAAAGTCGTGCGCCTCCTGCCGCCGCTGGTGTTTACGGCGGACGAAGGCCGCGAGCTCGTCACGCGCCTGTCGATCCTGATCCGCGACTTCCTCGCGGCCTGATGGAGGACCGAGCATGACCGGGGTCAAGCATTTCCTGCAATTCAAGGATCTGTCGCGCGAGGAGTTCGACTACCTGTTCGAGCGCACGCGCTGGATCAAGGCGCAGTTCAAGGCCTATCGCCAGTACTGGCCGCTCATCGACCGCACGCTGGTGATGATTTTCGAGAAGGCCAGCACGCGCACCCGCCTCTCCTTCGAGGCCGGCATGCACCAGCTCGGCGGTTCGGCGATCTACCTCAACACCCGCGATTCGCAGCTCGGCCGCGGCGAGCCGGTGGAGGATGCCGCGCAGGTCATCTCGCGCATGAGCGACATCGTGATGATCCGCACCTTCGAGCAGGAGATCATCGAGCGCTTCGCCGCCAACTCGCGCGTGCCGGTGATCAACGGCCTGACCAACGAATACCACCCGTGCCAGATCATGGCCGACATCTTCACCTTCATCGAGCATCGCGGCCCGATCCAGGGCAAGACGGTGGCCTGGATCGGCGATTCGAACAATGTCTGCAACACCTGGCTTCAGGCTGCCGAGATCCTCGATTTCAACGTGCACGTATCGACGCCGCCGGGCTACGAAGTCGAGCCGGAGCGCGCCGGCCTCTACGGCACGGACCACTTCGAACAGTTCGCCGATCCGATGGATGCGGCGAAGGGCGCCGATCTGGTGACCACCGACGTGTGGACCTCGATGGGCTTCGAGGCCGAGAACGAGGAGCGCCTGCGCGATTTCGCCGACTGGCAGGTCGATGCCGACATGATGCGTGCCGCCAACCGCGACGCGGTGTTCATGCACTGCCTGCCGGCGCATCGCGGCGAGGAAGTGGCGGCCGAGGTCATCGACGGTGCGCAGAGCGTGGTCTGGGACGAAGCGGAAAACCGCCTGCACGTGCAGAAGGCGCTGATGGAGTACCTGCTCCTCGGACGCGTGAATCCGTGAAGAATCCGTGAGGCGTGAGGAGCAATTCCCGCAACAACTCCTTGCTCCCCACGCCTCATGCCTAACTGGAGTAAATCAATGAGCGACGTTAAAAAAGCAGTCCTCGCCTACTCGGGCGGTCTCGACACCTCGGTCATCCTCAAGTGGCTGCAGGACACCTATCAGTGCGAGGTGGTCACCTTCACCGCCGACCTCGGCCAGGGCGAGGAGCTCGAACCGGCGCGCGCCAAGGCGCTCAAGTTCGGCATCAAGCCGGAGAACATCTTCATCGACGACCTGCGCGAGGAATTCGTGCGCGACTTCGTCTTCCCGATGTTCCGCGCCAACACCGTCTACGAGGGCGAATACCTGCTCGGAACCTCGATCGCCCGGCCGCTGATCGCCAAGCGCCTGATCGAGATCACCAACCTCACCCAGGCCGACGCCATCTCGCACGGCGCCACCGGCAAGGGCAACGACCAGGTGCGCTTCGAACTCGGGGCCTACGCGCTCAAGCCCGGCATCAAGGTCATCGCCCCGTGGCGCGAGTGGGACCTGCTGTCGCGCGAGAAACTGCTCGCCTACGCCGAAAAGCACGGCATCCCGGTCGAGATGAAACACAAGCAGGGCGGTTCGCCCTACTCGATGGACGCCAACCTGCTGCACATCAGCTACGAGGGGCGCCATCTCGAAAATCCGGCCGCCGAGGCCGAAGAGGACATGTGGCGCTGGACCGTTTCGCCCGAGAAGGCGCCGGATGCCGCCGAATACCTCGATCTCGAATTCGAACGCGGCGACCTCGTCGCCCTCAACGGCAAGCGCATGGCCGCGCACGAGCTGCTGGCGACGCTCAACCAGCTCGGTGGCAAGCATGGCATCGGCCGCCTCGACCTCGTCGAGAACCGCTACGTCGGCATGAAGTCGCGCGGCTGCTACGAAACCCCGGGCGGCACCATCCTGCTGCGCGCCCATCGCGCCATCGAATCGATCACCCTCGATCGCGAAGTCGCGCATCTCAAGGACGATCTGATGCCGCGCTACGCCAGCCTGATCTACAACGGCTACTGGTGGAGCCCCGAGCGTCGTGCCCTGCAGACGCTGATCGACCACACCCAGCAGGTCGTCAACGGCTGGGTGCGCGTCAAACTGTACAAGGGCAACGTGATCGTCACCGGCCGCGATTCGAAGACCGATTCGCTGTTCGACCCGACCATCGCCACCTTCGAGGACGATGCCGGTGCCTACGACCAGAGGGACGCGGGCGGCTTCATCAAGCTCAACGCCCTGCGCATGCGCATCGCCGCCAATCTCGCGGCGCGCAAGGGCGAGTAAGGAACGCCGCCGGTGTTCGGACTGACCGAGGAACAGATTGCCGATTTCGGACTCACGTTCGGCATCGGCGCCTTCATCCTCTTCATGCTCTTCATCATCGGCGAGATCGCCTGGAAGTCGAAGGCGGGCAAGCTGGGCACCTTCGTGCTCTTCTTCGTGCTCGCCTTCGGCATGCTTGGCTTCATCGCCAAGGCCATCATTCAGAAAATGTGGGGAATCTGATCATGTCGCAAGCACCTCAATTCGATAACGTCAGCGTCGTCAAGCAGGCTAATGTCTACTTCGACGGCAAGTGCGTCAGCCACACCGTGCAGTTCGCCGACGGCACCCGCAAGTCGGTCGGCGTGATCCTGCCGGCCTCGCTGATCTTCAACACCGGCGTGCCGGAAATCATGGAAGGCGTTGCCGGCACCTGCCGCGTCCGCCTGAAGGGCGCGGACGGCAGCTTCGGCGACTGGACGACCTACGGCGCCGGCCAGTCGTTCAACGTCCCGGGCAATTCCGCGTTCGAGATCGCCTGCGACGAGCCCTACCATTACGTTTGCCACTTCGGCTGAACGGAGGCTGCAATGCCGTCTTTCGATTTCTCGTCCGAAGTGGATATGGTGGCGCTCAAGAACGCCGTCGACGCAGCCGGCAAGAAGATCATCGGCCGTCACGACTTCAAGGGCACCAGCGCCAAGGTCGAGCTGAACGAGAAGGACAAGGTGATCACGCTGCACGCCGATTCCGACTTCCAGCTCAACCAGATCAAGGACATCCTCTTCCCGGAAATGGAGAAGAAGGAGCCGGACTGCACCAAGCGACTCGACAGCCAGGCGATCCAGAAGGTCTCTGGCGACAAGGTCAAGCAGGAGCTGAAGATCAAGATCGGCATCGAGAGCGAGCTGGCCAAGAAGATCGTCAAGCTGCTCAAGGATTCCAAGCTCAAGGTGCAGGCCGCCATCCAGGGCGACGCCGTGCGCGTCACCGGTGCCAAGCGCGACGTGCTGCAGGAAGCCATCGCCCTGGTCCGGAAGTCGATCACCGATTTTCCGATCAAATTCGGCAACTTCCGCGACTGAGTCCCGGCCGCCGTGCCCGGTAATCCGCCCGGTGACGAGTCCGCCGACGGTGCTGCCGGGCGCGGCGCCTGGCCGGTCTTCCTGGCCTTCCTGCGTCTCGGGCTGACCTCCTTCGGCGGCCCGGTCGCCCATCTCGGCTATTTCCGCGACGAATTCGTCAGTCGCCGTCGCTGGCTGGACGAGCGCGCCTACGCCGATCTCGTCGCCCTCTGCCAGTTTCTGCCCGGACCGGCCAGCAGCCAGGTCGGCATGGCGATCGGCCTGCTGCGCGCCGGGCATGCCGGTGCCCTGGCGGCCTGGGCGGGCTTCACGCTGCCCTCGGCGCTGCTGCTGATCCTGTTCGCCATCGGTCTCTCCGGCCACGGTGCGTCGCTTCCCGCCGGCGCCCTGCACGGTCTCAAGGTGGTGGCCGTGGCCGTCGTCGCGCAGGCGGTGTGGGGCATGGCGCGCAGCCTCTGTCCGGATGTCCCGCGCATCGCCCTGATGGCAGCCGCCTGCGTGGCCGCCCTGCTGCTGCCGTCGGCCTGGGCACAGGTCGGCATCATCGCCGCCGCCGGAGTGAGCGGGCTGCGCCTCTGCGCTCCGGCGGCCAGCGCCAGTCCCGTCGCCGTACCGGTCGCCGGCAGCCGGCGCGCCGGGCTGGGCTGGCTGCTCCTCTTCGCCGGGCTGCTCGCTGTCCTGCCGTTGCTTGCGACGCTCCTGCCGCAGACGGTGCTGCCGAGGGTCGACGCCTTCTACCGTGCCGGCGCGCTGGTCTTCGGCGGCGGCCACGTGGTCCTGCCGCTGCTTCAGGCCGAAGTGGTGCCGGCGGGCTGGGTCGACCCTCAGACCTTCCTGGCCGGTTACGGCGCCGCGCAGGCCGTTCCCGGTCCGCTGTTCACCTTCGCCGCCTTCCTCGGCGCGGCGGCGTCCGGCGGGACCGCGGCCTGGTCCGGCGGGCTGCTCTGTCTGCTTGCCATCTTCGCGCCGGCCTATTTCCTCGTTGCCGGCGCCCTCCCGTTCTGGGCGCGGCTGCGCGCCAGCCCGCCCATGCAGGCCGCACTCGCCGGCATCAATGCCGCCGTCGTCGGATTGCTGCTGGCGGCGCTCTACCACCCGGTGTGGACCGGGGCCATCCACCGGCCCGTGGATTTTGCGCTGGCGCTGCTCGCCTTCGTCGCCCTGGTGTCCTGGAAACAGCCGCCCTGGCGGGTGGTTGCCGGCTGCGCCCTCGTCGGGGGGCTGCTGCCCGCCCTTTGAAACGGGCGGGCCGCCCGGTGGGGCCCGGGATGCTCCTCAGGGGTGCTCTTCCTCCCAGCCGGTGATCATCGACCGGATGTGGGCAAACGGCGTGTGACCGGTGGTCGTCATGTATACATGCGCGATGAAGAACACGAGGATCATGAAGGCCCCCGCGGTGTGCACGAAGGCCACCCATTCCAGCGAGAGATGGCGGTCGAGCCCGAAGGCCGGCCACTGGGCGTGGAACAGGTAGAGCAGTCCGGATCCCCAGATCACCGGCGACATCACCGCCAGGAAGCCGAGGTAGGCCAGCCGCTGCAGCGGGTTGTGCTTGTGCGCCGTGGTCTTGCGGAACGGGTGTGGCGCGTCGGAGAAGATGCCGGTGACGTAGTACTTGACCATGGCGTCGACCCGCCGGAGGGTCGGCAGGTACTGTCGCCATTCCCCGGTGGTGAATTGCCAGACGATGGTGAACGCCCACAGGGTGAGCAGCGACCATGCCGCCAGTGTATGGATCCGCACCGCCTCGCCAAAGCCGAACAGGATGTAGCTGCCATGCACCTCGAAGCCGCTGAGCATCATGGTGACGATCAGCGCCGCCTGCGACCAGTGCCAGAAGCGCTCGAAACGCTTGTAGAGATAGATGCGCGTGCTCATGCTTGATTCCTCCGGGAGCCTCCGCCGAGGATGCGGAGCAGGCCGTGCAGCAGGCTGACGGCCAGGGTGAGACCGGCCAGCGTCCGGCCGATCAGATCGAGGTTGGCGTGGCGGTCGCGCCCCGGAACGTAGATGCCGGGCACGCCTTCGAGCCGGCCGTTCTGCCGGTGGCATTCCTGGCAACCGACCGCCGCTTCCGCCGGGGCGACCATGTGCGTGATCGGCCAGAGCATTTCGGTCTGCACGAAATCGAACTTCCCGCTGAAGGGGCTGCCGTTGGCCTCGGCGCCGGCCTTCAGCGCCTTCGGCCAGTCGAAGTTGTACCAGAAAGCGGTGTCGTCCTTGACCGCCGTGTGCGGGACCAGCAGGGTGCGGTGCTCGGTGTCGTAGGGCTGCTTGCCGATGAAGCGCTTGATCGGCCAGATCCGCGCTTGCGGATCGCCCGGCGTGCCGTGGAAGGTGTTGATCGCCACCCGCCGCGACGGATCGATGGTGTCGGTCAGCAGTGTGTAGCTGACCTTGCCGTCGAACCACGCGTACTCGGGCTCGACGTTGCGACCGAGGCCGAAATCGCCCTTCTTGCTGTCGTAGATGACGTGTCCGTGTTCATCCTTCTTCTGGAAGGGCGTGCCCTCCGGGGTCAGCTGGCCGGCGGTGGACCAGTCCCAGCTCATCTTGGTCGGCACTCCGCCACGGGCGAAGGCGGGGATGTGGCAACTCTGGCAGGCCAGGGTGCGGGCATGCGCGTTGAGCAGTTCCGGGCTGTGCACGTGCAGCGCATCCGGCCGGCCGGGTCGGGAGGCGTGCGGGGTGTCGCCATGACAGGCCTGGCAGGTGGCCGGGTTGCGCCCGGAGTTCTCGCCGCGCACGATCGGCCCGTGCGGATCGGCGGCGGTCGGTGCGATACGGCTGCCGGCGAGGGCGTGGCCGTCGCTCCGGTGGCAGGTGGCGCAGCTGAAATTGCCGCCGGCCGGGCTCATGTGCACATCGAGCGCGCGCGGCGGGGCATTCAGCGAGGAATCGAGATCGCCGTGCTTGACCCCGTCGCCGCCACCGCCGTAGTAGTGACAGCTGCCGCAGTTCTCGCGCCGCGTTTTGCCGATGCCGGCCGCGACCTTGGGCAGGTCCACCGGCCCGATGAACTTGCCGGACCTGGCCGGGTACTCGATCCGCTCGTAGGCCGGGTGCCCGGCCAGTCCCGGAACCTTCACGTAGTCGCCGTCGTGATGGCAGACCAGGCAGTCGACATTCTTCTCCGAGGAGAAGTCGAACGAGGCATCCTTCCAGCCGTAGCCGACGTGGCAGGACTGGCAGAATGCCTCGTTCGAGCGGTCGCCGATGCAGAAACCGTTGAGCATCGTCTTCTTGCCGAGCGGCTGTCCGGTGTCCGGGTTGACGTAATCCCAGGTCCAGTGGCGCGTTGACATCACCTGCCTGGCTGCGTTGGTGTGGCACTTCAGGCAGGCCTGGGTGACCTCCTCGCCGCTGGCGAAGGGGCCCTGCAGTTCCTTGAAGACCGTGTGATCGGCGGTCGACTTTTCGGCTTTCCCGGGCGTGCCGCCGCTGCTCGCCCAGGCCGGTGCCCCGGCGGCGAGCAGCAGCGCTCCGGCAAGGCCGAGTGCGGCGGCGATTCCTGTTTTCCCCCTCATGGCGGATTCCTCCTTGGTGTGCTGTCCATGTCTTCTTGTGGCGGACCGGCCAGGTGCTTCCGGCCGGTCCGGCGGCATGCGGTCCTCAGCTGGCGCGGCGCAGGGTACGTGTCCAGGCTTCCATGGCCTGGTTGGCGGGGTGCATCGGGGCCTCCATGAAGCTGATCACGTAGCGGTCGCCGAGGTCGGCGACACCGATCGACCGCGGGCGCACGGCCAGGATCTGCGGGTTGGGCAGCGCATAGCCGAAGCAGAAGACGATATCGACGGCGCCCTGGATCTCGGGCGCGATTTCGCCGCCGATCCGGCGCGTGTGCGCGAGGTGATCGAAGATGTCGATGAAATGCACGCGCGGGTTCTCGGCGATCTTCTGGCGGAAATGGGCGACGACGGCGTCGATGTCCCGGCAGTCGGTCTCCGATTTGGCGATCTCGGCGACGAACACCGGATATTTCTCGTGCAGCAACGTCTGTTTCACGAACTTTCCTTTCTGGGGTGGGTGAGCGAATCCATCGAAACGGCCTGGGCGGTGGCGTGGCGATGCTCGGGCGGCCGGGCCGCCGCATGCGCGGCGACAAAGGCATCGCGTGCGCCGGTGGCCAGGCACGGGTTGCGTCGCCGCTCTTCGGCGACGGTCGATACCGTGCGACCGTCATGAGCGTGTCCGGGGAACAGCAGCGTCTCGTCGGGCAGGGTGAGAATCCGGCGGCGCAGGCTGTCGAAGAGCAGGCCGGGATCGCTGCAGGGTTCGCGCGGGCTGGCCGGTGCGCCGGGTGCGCCGCAGATCTCCAGCGCGTCGCCGCAGAACAGGCGGTCGCGCCACAGGAAGCTGGCGCAGTGGGTCGTGTGTCCGGGCGTGGCGATGGCCCGCAGCGACTCGGCGCCGAAGTGCACCCGCGTTTCCGTGGTCAGGGGGCGCGCGGGGAGCAGGCGGTCCACCGGCAGCAGATGGCTGTGCGTGTGCAGGACATGGCACAGCTCGAAGCCGCGCTCGGCGAGCAGCGCGTCGATCAAGGTCTCGTGTGCCGGGTGCGGATCGATCAGCAGTGCCCGTCGGGACACCGGATCGGCCAGCAGATAGGTCATGGCCGTGCTCGATGGATCGATCAGCTGGCGGAAATAGGCCGGCATCGCGACGGTTCTCCGGAAATGAGTCCGCGGAGACCTACACAATTACCATGCCACTCCGGGTGGTCCTGTGCAAACCCAGCTTATTCAGTGGGTTGCGATCTTTTGGCTGATTGCGATTGGCAGTGGTTCGGGGAATGTGGCAGTTTATTGGCGTTGATTGGCAGTGCGTGGCAGTGCGTGGCAGAATCCGGATGTTGCCGTCCGCCGTCTGGAGCGTCCGTGCCCGCGCCGCCACTGCCCGAACTGGTTTCCTTTCTCGAGAGCCTGCCCGAGCCGCACATCCTGTGCGACCGCAACTACCGCATCATCGCCGCCAACGCGGCCTACCGCGGCAAGTGCGGGGATACCGGCGGTGCCGGCGTGATCGGCCGTACCTGCTACGAGGTGTCGCATCGCTACGGCGTGCCCTGCGATCAGGCCGGGGAATCCTGTCCGCTGGCGCGCAGCCTGCGCTCGGGGCAGCGCGAACGCGTTGTCCATCTGCATCACACGCCGCATGGCGAGGTGTACGAGCACATCGAACTGTCGCCGCTGCGCGATGCGCAGGGCGAGATCGCCTGGTTCGTCGAGCGTCTCGAGCCGCTGCCGGTGGCCCGGGGGCTGGCGCACGCGCAGGGCCTGATCGGCCGCTCGGCGCCCTTCCGGCGCATGCTCGAGTTGATCTCGCGGGGGGCGCCGTCGGAGGCGTCGGTGCTGCTGCAGGGGGAGTCGGGGACGGGGAAGGAACTGGTGGCGCGGGCAATTCACGATGCCAGCCGGCGCGCCGAGGGACCCTTCGTCGCCGTCGATTGTGCCGGATTGCCCGAGACCTTGTTCGAAAGCGAGCTGTTCGGACACGAGCGCGGTGCCTTCACCGGTGCCACGGTGCGCCGGGCGGGGCTGGTCGAGGCCGCGAGCGGCGGCACGCTGTTCATCGACGAGCTCGGCGACCTGCCGCTGGCCCTGCAGGTCAAGCTCTTGCGCCTGCTGGAAACCGGTACCTACCGGCGTCTCGGCGCCAGCGAGCTGCGCCGGGCGGACGTGCGCCTGGTTTCCGCCACGCACCGACCGTTGCCGGCGTTGATCGCGGCAGGGCAGTTCCGCCAGGATCTGTTCTACCGGCTCAACACCTTTCCGATCCGCCTGCCGCCGCTGCGCGAGCGGCGCGAGGACATCCCGCTGCTCGCCGAGGCCCTGCTGGCGCGCGTGGCGCCGGGGCGGTCACTGCGCTTTGCCGCGTCGACGCTGGAAAATCTTGCCGCCCGCGACTATCCGGGCAACGTGCGCGAGCTGCGCAACCTGATCGAACGCGCCAGCCTGCTTTGCGACGGCGATACCCTGCTGCCCGGGCATCTCGATGAAGAAGGCGATCCGCTGTCCCCGCCACCCGCACTGTCCGCATCGCTTGCGCCATTCGCGCCTGCCGGGCGGGAGGCCGGGGCGCGGGCGGAGGTCTCGGGCGCGGCAATCCCGCCCGCCGGAGACGATCTCGCGGCCATCGCTGCGGCGCACCGGGGGTCGCGGCGCGCGCTGGCCGACAAGCTGGGGCTCAGCGAGCGCACGCTCTACCGTCGCCTGCGCGCCCTGCGTGGTTGAAGCGCGCCGTGCTTACGCGCGCAGCCCGGCGAGCCAGACCGTGTACAGCTGGTCGGCCAGGCGCCGCATGGCCGGCAGGCGAGCCGCGGTTTCCGCCTGCATGCACGCCGGCGTCTGCACCGTCGGCGGCAGTGTGGCAAGACCGGCGACCTCGGCGTCCCAGTCCTGGCACCAACGCTCGATCATCGCCGGGGTCATCTCGACATGGCACTGCATGCCGAGATGCGGGCCGAGCGCGAACATCTGGCTGGCGCAATGGTCGTTGGTGAGGATGCGCGTGGCGCCGGGCGGAATGCTGAAGGTTTCCCCGTGCCACTGGAACACCGTGGCGGTATCGTTGGCCAGTGAGCCGAGCCAGGCTTCCGCCACGGGATGCGGCTCGCCACGCGCCTCGCCCCAGCCGATTTCCTTGACCGGATTGCGCGTGATGGCGCCGCCGAGGGCCTTGCTCATCAGCTG
>JAPKHL010000006.1 GCA_026646875.1 Rhodocyclaceae bacterium
ACGGGCAGGGCGTAGCGGCGGGCAAGCCCGAAAACCCCGGCAAGGTGATCGCCATGCTCGTGCGTGACGACGATCGCGGCCAGATCGCCCGGTTCGAGACCGAGGCGGGCGAGGCGCTCGCGGGTGCCGCGCAGGGAAAAACCGCAGTCGAGCAGAACCCGCGTCCCGCCGGCCTCGACAACCAGGGCATTGCCGCGGCTGCCGCTGCCGAGCGAGGAAAACCGCATCAGCGTCGCATCAGCGCCGCGTCAGCGCAGCTGATCGTAAAGCAGGGTCAGGATCTTGCGTGCGGTCTCGGACTGTTCGGTGCCGCCCTCGCCGGTCACGAGCCGCACCGTGGAGACATTGCCCTCAGCCTTGACCTGGACGCGGTACTGGGTCTGCGGATTGATCGGTCCCTCGTCCTTCCAGAAGGCCAGCTTGGAGAGGATGCCGTCGCTCTTCTTCTGGTTGTCGGCCTCGGGGTCGACGTAGCGCACGAAGTAGAGCCCCTTCGTCCGGTCGCGATCCTCGACGGTGAAGCCGACACGGTCGAGCGCCAGGCCGACGCGGCGCCATGCCCGGTCGAACGACTCCTGCAGTTCGAGACTGCCGGCGCCGTCGTTGCCGCGCGACAGGCGGGCCTTCTCGAGCGGCTTGGTCTGGGCCGAGGCCAGCGCTGCGGCGGCACGCTTCTCATCCGTGCCGAAGCGCACCATCAGGCGGCGCAGCATCTCCGCCTCAAGTTCCGGATCGGCGGGACGCGGCTGCCAGCGTGTCTGATCCTTGCCCTCGGTCACGAAAGTCTCGTACAGACCGCGATGGCTGATGAAGATATCGGTGGTTCCCGGCTCGGCGCCCGGCTCGAGGCGGGTACGGAACTTGTCGCGTTCGGCCGTCGAATAGAGCGAATCGAGTACCTTGCCGAGCAGATTGCGAACAATGTCCTGCGGCACCTTGGCCCGGTTCTCCGCCCAGTCGGTCTCCATCACCCCCGCCTCGGGCAATTCGATCTTGATCAGGAAACCGGTTTCCTGCCAGAACTCCCTGACCGTATCCCAGACCTTGTCCGGCGTACCGGCGACGACCAGCCAGCGCTGGTTGCCCGAGCGCTCGATCCGCGTCTTGTCGACCTCGGGCAGGACCGCGCTCTGCTGGCGGGCCTGGGCCTGCGGCGAGCGCTCGGCACTGTAGGCGGAGAAGGTCGCCGCGCCACGCCCGCCGCTTTCCGGAACGGCGAAGCGGTCATCCCGGGAAGGCTGGGTAAGGTCGGGCGGCACCTCGAGGGAGGGCGTCTTCACCTGACCGGTGGTCTTGTAGTCGATCTTCTTCGACTCGAGCAGGTTGCCGCCGCAACCGGCCAGCGCGATCGCCAGCAGGCCGAGCGAGAAACCGGTGAGCGGGGACAGCGAGGTAGCGGAAGATACGGCGGGTTTCATGAACATCCTCGTGTCAGACCGTCAGGCCGGCCTGCTGCATGGCGGCGCGTACCCGCGCGTGGCATTCCGGCGAAAGCGGCGTCAACGGCAGGCGCATGCCGCCCTCGATCAGGCCCAGCTGCTGACAGGCCCACTTGACGGGAATCGGATTGGCCTCGCAGAACAGGTGGCGGTGCAGGCCGAACAGGCGCTGGTTGAGCGTCCGCGCCGTTGCCACGTCGCCTGCAAGGGCGGCGGCGCACATCTCGTGCATCAGGCGCGGCGCCACGTTGGCGACCACCGAAATGTCACCACGGGCGCCGAGCAGCATCAGCGCACACGCGCTGGCATCGTCGCCGCTGTAGACGGCGAACCCTTCGGGGGCGCGCATGATCAGGTCGGTCCCGCGCTCGATGTTGCCGGTCGCATCCTTGATGCCGATCACGTTGGGGATCTCGGCCAGGCGCAGGGCGGTATCGTTGCTCATGTCGGCCACCGTGCGGCCGGGGACGTTGTAGAGGATGACCGGAATGTCCACCGCCTCGGCCACCGCCCGGAAATGCCGGTAGAGCCCTTCCTGCGTCGGCTTGTTGTAGTAGGGAACGACCGACAGCGCGGCAGCGGCGCCGGCCTTGCGGGCGAAATGCGTCAGCTCGATGGCTTCTGCGGTCGAATTGGCGCCGGTTCCGGCGATCACCGGAATGCGGCCGGCGGCCTGCTCGACGGTGACGCGGATCAGTTCGCAGTGCTCGTCGACATTGACGGTCGGCGATTCCCCGGTGGTGCCGACGATGACGATGGCGTCGGTCCCCTCGCGCACATGGAAGTCCACCAGACGGCGCAGGCCGGCGAGGTCGAGGCTCCCGTCCTCGTGCATGGGCGTGACAATCGCAACGATCGATCCAGTAATCATGGGTGTGGGCGTGGGCAAGTCAATCAAGCGGGGGATTCTAACCGAAGGCGCGCTGGCTGCCTACGGACGCCGACCCTCCGGGCGGCGGGCCCGGAGGGTCGGCTGGCGGGCCGGTCAGAGGTCGGCCAGTACGCGCAGATGGGCGGTCACGCTGCGGGCCAGCGCGGAGAGGGAATAACCGCCCTCGAGGATGGAGACGATACGCCCGCCCGCGGTTTCCGCGGCCAGCCGCTTGAGCTGCTCGGTGACCCAGGCATAGTCCTTCTCGAGCAGCTTGAGGTTGCCCATGTCGTCCTCGTAATGAGCGTCGAAGCCGGCCGAGATGAACAGCATCTCGGGCCGGAACTCGCGCAGGCGCGGCAGCCAGACATCGCTCACCACCATGCGGAATTCCTCGCCGTCCGTCCCGGCGGGCAGCGGCACGTTGAGCATGTTGGGGGCCGGATTCTCGGTACCGCTGTACGGATAGAAGGGGTGCTGGAAGATGCTCGCCATCAGCACGCGCCCGTCCTCCTTGAAGCAGTCCTCGGTACCGTTGCCGTGATGCACGTCGAAATCGACGACCGCTACCCGCGACAGTCCGTGCGCGGCCAGCGCGTGCGCTGCGGCGACCGCAACGTTGTTGAAGAAGCAGAAGCCCATCGCACTGGCGCGCTCGGCATGATGTCCGGGCGGCCGCACGGCGCAGAAGGCGTTCTGCACCTCGCCGGCCATCACCAGGTCGACCGCTCGCACGCCTGCGCCCGCCGAGCGCAGGGCGGCCTGCCAGGTATGCGGGCACATGGCCGTGTCGGGATCGAGGTGCACGATGCCGAGTTCGGGCGCCGAACGCTTCAGCCGCTCGAGATGCGCCGCCGTGTGGACGCGCAGGAGCTGTTCGAAGGTGGCCAGCGGAGCTTCGTGATAGGCGAAGTAGGGATCAATCCCCTGCGCGATCATCTGATCGCTGATCGCGGCGAGTCGGGCCGGGGATTCCGGATGGAAGGACCCCATGTCGTGCAGATGGCAATCGCGGTGGGTGATGAATGCAGTGCTGGTCACGCTGGCCTTTCTACCGTGAGGAAACGGTTGTGCGCGGGGGGTGTGCGATGAGCGCGCGCGCTGGCACGCACGCGGCCGCACACAGTGATTTCGGCGTCGATCCGGGCGTTTGATCGGCTTATATCGGTTTATCTGCTTATACTTGATTATCGTCCCAATCCCCCGGCCCCGACAAGACATGCCCCCGTCCCCAGCTTCCCCGCACGCCCGTTCACCGCTCGCCGACGTCCTCGCCGCCGCGAGCACGGTCGTCCTCGGCAAGGAACACCAGATCCGGCTGGCGCTCGCCTGCCTGCTCGCGCGGGGGCACCTGCTGATCGAGGATCTGCCCGGGGTCGGCAAGACCACCCTGGCGCACACCCTGGCGCACCTGCTCGGCCTGCAGTTCTCGCGCATCCAGTTCACCAGCGACATGCTGCCCGCGGACATCGTCGGCATCTCGATCTTCGAGCGGGAGCACAGCCGTTTCAGGTTCCTGCCCGGCCCCGTTTTCTCCCAGCTCGTGCTGGCCGACGAGATCAACCGCGCCACGCCGAAAACGCAAAGCGCCCTGCTCGAGGCCATGGAGGAACGGCAGATCACCGTCGAGGGCGAGACCCGGGCGCTGCCCGAACCCTTCTTCGTGATCGCGACGCAGAACCCCTCGTACCAGATCGGCACCTTTCCGCTGCCCGAGTCGCAGCTCGACCGTTTTCTCCTGCGCATCGAACTGGGCTACCCGGACCGCGCGGCGGAGCGCGCCCTGCTGGAAAGCGGCGGACGCCGCCCGCAGGCGCATGCGGTCGGCGCCCGTCTCGCGGCCGAGCGGCTGCCCGGACTGCAGGCACAAGCTGCCGCCGTGCATGTCTCGCCGGCCCTGCTCGATTACGTTCAGGCGCTGATCGAGGCCACCCGCGACAATCCCGCCTTCGCGCACGGACTGAGTCCGCGCGCCGCCCTGGCGCTGCTCGCCGCGGCGCGTGCCTGGGCCTTCATCGACGGGCGCGCGCTGGTCCTGCCCGAGGACGTGCAGGCCGTCCTGCCCGGCGTGGCCTGCCATCGCCTGCGCCTCGTACATAGCGGCAGCCTTGCCCGTCCGGCCGACATCGCGGCGCTCCTGCACGCGGTGCCCATTCCCTGATGCGACCGGCTGCACGGTTCCGGCAATGGCTGTTCCGCCTCGGGCGTGACGAGCATGCGCCGATCGTGCTCACCCAGCGCCGCATCTTCATCCTGCCCACGCGCGGCGGCGTGCTGTTCCTCGCGATCCTCCTGCTGATGCTCACCGGCGCCATCAACTACAACCTGAGCCTCGGCCACGCGCTGGTCTTCCTGCTCGCCGGCATCGGCCTCGTCTCGATGATCCACACCTTCCGCAACCTGCTCGGCCTGCGCCTGACGGCGGGGCGCGCGGAAGCGGTCTTCGCCGGCGAGACCGCCCACTTTCCCCTGCTGATCGACAACCCCGCCGCACCGCCGAGGATCGCCCTCGAACTGGCTTTCGCCGGTGAAACCGCGGTACGAGCCGACGTACCGCCCGCCGCCCGCACGCAGCTGGCCCTGCCCGCACGGACCGTGCGCCGGGGCCGCCTCGAACCCGGCCGCATCACCCTCGCCTCGCGTTATCCGCTCGGCCTCTTTCGCGCCTGGAGCTACCCGCATCCCGTGCTCGCCTGCATCGTCTATCCGCAACCGATCGACACGCCGCTGCCCGCCCCCCGTCCCGTCGCCGCGCAGGGCTACCGGCACGGCGAAAACGGTCAGGAGGATTTCTCCGGCCTGCGCGAACGGCAGCCGAGCGATCCGCCCCGCCATATCGCCTGGAAGGCCGCGGCGCGCGACGCGGCGGAACGGCCGCTGCTGCTCAAGCAGTTCGCCGGCGGCGCCGACGAGGAACTCTGGCTGGACTGGCGGATGACGCCGGCCGGCGATCCCGAACAGCGCCTGTCGATCCTCGCGGGCTGGGTGCTGGCCGCCGAGGCACGAGGCGCGCGCTACGGCCTGCTGCTGCCGTCCCGCCGCATCGAGCCGGCGCAGGGACATACCCACCGCAACACCTGTCTTGAGGCACTCGCACTGCATGGCACGCAGGAAAGCTGAGCCGCCGCCGCTCGAGCCCGGCATCCAGCCCTGGCTGCTCGCCGCCGCCCTGATCACCGCGGCGCCGCACGCCGGGCACCTGCCGGTGTGGATCAGTGCGCTCGCCGGGCTGCTGCTGCTCTGGCGGGCCTGGCTGTGGCACGGCCAGCTGGCGCTGCCATCCCGCCCGCTACGCTTCCTGCTGGTTGCCGGCGGCGTCGGCGGCATCGCGCTCGAGTTCGGCACACTCTTCGGGCGCGACGCAGGCGTCGCCCTACTCGCCCTGTTCATGGCGATGAAACCGATGGAGGCGCGCAACCGGCGCGACGCGCTGGTGATCGTCATGCTCGGCTATTTCCTGCTGCTGACACACTACTTCCACTCCGAGAGCATCGCCACCGGCCTCTGGCTGCTGGCGGCCGCGACCTTCCTGACAGCCACCCTGATCCGCCTGCACGGCGGCGCGCGCCCCCCCCGCGAGATTGTCCGCGAGGCCGCGCTGATCGTCCTGCAGGCGCTGCCCGTGATGCTCATCCTGTTCCTGCTCTTTCCGCGCGTCGCCGGTCCGCTGTGGGGCTTGCCGCAGGATGCGCACGCCGGGCGCACCGGGCTTTCCGACAACATGGCGCCGGGCTCGCTGAGCGAGCTGATCCAGTCCGGCAGCATCGCCTTCCGCGTGCAGTTCTCTGGCACGATCCCGCCCATGGCTGAGCGCTACTGGCGCGGACCGGTCCTCACCGACTACGACGGACGGACATGGCGCACCGGCAGCAGCGCCGTGCCGGCCGACAGCGCGCCACGCATCGTGGCCGAAGGCCGCCACGTCGATTACGTGAGCACCCTCGAAGGGCACAACCAGCACTGGCTGCTGGCACTCGACCTGCCGCTCGCCCTGCCGCCCGACAGCGCCCTCTCGCCCCGGCTGGAGACCCTCGCGCGTGAGCCGGTGCGCAAGCGCGGCCGCTACGCCTTCACCTCGAGCACGACCTTCCGCGCCAACCTCGAGGAGAGCCCCGCCCTGCTCGCCGAAGCCCTGCGCCTGCCTCCCGCGCTCAACCCCCGCACGCGCGCCCTGGCCGAAGGCTGGCGCGATCTGCCGCCGGAACGCATCGCCAAGAGCGCACTGGCGCATTTCCGCAGCGAGCCGTTCTACTACACCCTGCGTCCGCCCCTGCTCGGCCAGCACGCGATGGACGAATTCCTCTTCAGGACGCGACGCGGCTTCTGCGAACACTACGCCTCGGCCTTCGTCTTCCTGATGCGGGCCGCCGGCGTGCCGGCCCGGGTGGTGGCCGGCTACCAGGGCGGCGAGCTGAATCCGGTCGACGGTTTTCTCATCGTGCGCCAGTCCGACGCGCATGCCTGGGCGGAAATCTGGCTGGACGGACGCGGCTGGGTACGGGTGGACCCCACCGCCGCCGTCGCCCCCTCGCGCATCGAGGAAGGCATCGCGGCGGCCCTGCCGGAAGGCGAGCCACTACCGATCTTCGCCCGGATCGATGCCGGCTGGCTGCTGCAGATGCGCCACCGCTGGGAGGCCGTCAACAACGCCTGGAACCAGTGGGTGCTCGGTTACAATCCGCAGCGCCAGCAGGAATTTCTCTCCCGCCTCGGCCTGCACGATGCCGACTGGCGCAGCATGACGGTGGCGCTGACACTCCTGTGCGCGGCCGTCATGCTCCTCCTGACGGGCTGGGTGCTTTACCGGCGCCCCCGCGTCGACCCGGTGCAGCGGGCCTGGCTGCGCCTGTGCCGGCGACTTGCCGGACAAGGCGTCGCCCGGCACCCTTGGGAGGGCCCTGCCGACCTTGCCGCGCGCGTGGCGCGCGAGAGCCCCGAATGGGGTGCGCTGGCCGCGGAGGCCGCCCGCTGCTATACCGCGCTACGCTACGGCCACCTTGAGGAGGCCGCGCGCACCGAACAACTGCGTCGCCTGCAGACCCTGGCGCGACGCCTGCCGATCCGCTGGAGAATGCCGTGAAATCCGCCCTGCCTTCCCTGCTCGCCGCCAGCACCCTGTTCTGCGGCGGCGCGCAGGCAGCTCCGCCCGCCCCCTTCAGCGACGACCCCGAGGTCCGGGCCTTCGTGGCGGACATGCAGTCCCGCCACGACATCGATGCCGTGCAGCTGCTGCGGGATTTCGCAACGATCCGCCCGAATGCGACGGTGCTGCGCGCCATCCGTCCGGCGGCCGTACCCGAGCAACAGCGCTCGTGGGCCCGCTATCGCGAACGCTTCATCAACACACGCCGCATCGACGCCGGCCTGCTGTTCTGGCAGGCGCACGCCGCCAGCCTGCGACGCGCCGAAGCGCTGTACGGCGTACCGCCGGAGATCATCGTCGCGATCATCGGCGTGGAAACCGAATACGGCCGCAACACGGGGCGCTTCCGGGTGCTCGAGGCCCTTGCCTCGCTGGCCTTCCACTACCCGCCGCGCGCCGAATTCTTCCGTCGCGAGCTCGAGGACTTCCTGCTGCTTGCCCGGGAAAACGGCCTGTCCGCGCTCGAGGTCAAGGGCTCCTACGCCGGCGCGATCGGGATTCCCCAGTTCATGCCGAGCAGCCAGCGACGCTACGCCGTCGACTTCGATGGCGATGCGCGCATCGATCTGCGCGGCAACGCCCAGGATGCCATCGGCAGCGTCGCGCACTTCCTGCAGCAGCACGGGTGGGAAGCCGGCGCGCCGGTCGCCCTGCCGGTGCGCCTGGCAGGCGACCCCGCAGCGCTGCTGGCCGCCGGCATCCGCCCGGCAACCCCGCTTGCCGAGCTGCCGGACGTCGTTCCGGCCGCGCCGGTGGATACCGTCGTCGCGGCGCGGCCGGCGGCGTTGATCGAACTGGAGACGCCCGGCGTGCCGAGCGAGTACTGGGCCGGTTTCGGGAATTTCTACACGATCACGCGCTACAACCGCTCGAGCTTCTACGCGATGTCGGTGTTTCAGCTGGCCGAAGCCCTGCGCTCCGGACTGGGCACGCGGACGACGGGACAGCTCTCCTCACGGTGAGGGGCTGCGGGCCGGCTCGATCGGTTTCAACCGGTGGATCTCCGCCACCGGACACCGCACCGGGGCACCGAGGTGGCGCCCAACGATGCGGTCGAGGCGTCCGAAGATGCCGGCTGTGGTGGTGTAGCCGATGCGGTCCATCCAGGCGAGATCGCGGCACGGGAACGAGAAGGTCAGCAGATAATCGCGACCGGGCCCGTTGTCCACGATGATGTGCAGGTCATCGACGAAGCGCCAGCCGGAAAGCGAGAACCCCGGGATCGAAGCGACCGGCTCGTCTTGCCGGACGCCCTGCTTCCGCAGCAGCTCGGCCAGGTCTGGCGGCGGTATTTCAGGCGTGGCGGGGTTGCCGGCGCAGGCCGCCAGAAAGGCACTGGCCAGCAGGACGAGAAATCTCGGCGCGGGGAGCGACGCCATGCGGTCCTCCGTTTTTGCCCGGCGTCCGGGAAGCGGCTGCCTAGAAAAAATTGTCGCGGGTCACGCCGCCGCGCCGGATGATGCGCCGCAGCTGGTCGAGTGCCTCGATCTGGATCTGGCGGACACGTTCACGCGTCAGCTTGAGATCGACGGCGATCTCCTCCAGCGTGCTCATCTCGGTGTTGCCAAGGCCGTAGCGGCGTTCGATCACCTGGCGCTGCTTGTCCGACAACTGGCCGACCCAGGATTCGAGCAGGTCGCCGACCTCGCTGGCCTGCAGGAGGTCCTCCGGATCGGGCGCGTTGTCGTCGGCGATGGCGTCGGCGATGGTGTGGTTGGGATCGATCTCCAGCGGCGCGTCGAGGGAGGCGATGTGCTCGTTGAGCGCCAGCACGCGGCGCACCTCGTCGATCGGCCGGTCGATCAGGTGGGCGATCTGCTCGGTGCTGATCTCGCGCCCGTTGGCCGACTCCAGGTGGCGCACCGCGCGCAGGACGAGGTTGATTTCCTTGACCACATGCACCGGCAGACGGATGGTGCGGGACTGGTTCATGATCGCCCGCTCGATGCTCTGGCGGATCCACCAGGTCGCGTAGGTGGAAAAGCGGAAACCGCGTTCGGGGTCGAATTTCTCGAGCGCATGGATCAGCCCGAGATTCCCCTCCTCGACAAGATCGAGCAGGGGAATGCCGCGATGCAGGTAATGCTTGGCGATATTCACCACGAGCCGCAGGTTGTGCTCGATCATCTTCTGCCGGGCCAGGAACTCCCCGGCCCGCGCGCGGCGCGACCACTCGGCCTCCTCGGCCGGCGTGAACAGCGGCTTGGCGCCGATTTCGTTGAGATAGATCTGGGTGACGTCGCCCGCCGAGTCGAATTCGACCGTGGTCATGGCCTCCGCAGGAAGGACGCCCTCCTCATCACCCCCGGCACCCTCCGCGTCGAGTGCCTCGCCGGCTCCGTCCGCGTCCGGCGACCCCGGCTCGGGAATCTCTTCGTCGGCGAGGTCGGGATCGTCGGCCATGCTCAGCGCTGCGGCAGGTATTTGAGGGGATCGACGGGCTTGCCCTGACGCCGTACCTCAAAATGCAGCTTGACCTGGTCGGCGTCGGTATTGCCCATCTCGGCGATCTTCTGGCCCTTGCTCACGCTCTGCCCTTCCTTGACGAGGATCGCCTGGTTATGGGCGTAGGCCGACAGATAGGTGTTGTTGTGCTTGACGATCACCAGCTTGCCGTAGCCGCGCAGGCCGGTGCCGCTGTAGACCACCTTGCCGTCGCCGGCGGCGACGACCGGATCGCCGGCCTTGCCGGCGATGTCGATGCCCTTGCTGCCGCCGTCGCTGTAGGTGGCGACCAACTTACCGCCGGCCGGCCAGATCCAGGCCACGTCATCGCCGTTGGCGGGGGCGGCCGGCGGCGCCGCCGGCGTGGCGGGCGGCACTGGCACTGGCGCCGGCACCGGTTCGGCGCGCGGTTCGGTACGCGGAGCGGGCGGTTCGGGCGGACGCACGCTGCCCTGCGCCATGGCGAGTGCCTGCTCGGAATAGGGTTCCTTGCCAGCCTTGGGCTCGCGCTTGAGCGTGTCGCTGTTCGCCGGTGGCGGTGCGACGACGCTGCCATCGAGCGCGCGCTTCTCGACCACCGGCGCACTGGCAATCGGCTGCGTCTGCGCGGTACCGGCCGCGACGGCGGCCGGCGCGGCCTCGCCCGGCCGGCGCACCAGCAGCTGCTGGCCGACCAGGATGCGCGAAGGATCGGTGATGTTGTTCCAGGCCGCCAGTTCGCGGTAATCGAGTCCGTACTCGAGGGCGATGCTGTACATCGTGTCGCCCTTCCTGACGATGTGCACATCCTTGCCCGGCAGCGGCGCGGCGACCGGCGCCGTGCCGCGCTCGACGACCGGGGCCGGCGCCTTGCTGGCGCAGCCCGCGAGCAGCGCGCCGGCAAGCAGCGCGGTCAGCACCGGACGGACGATACTGGATCCTTGAAACCTCATTCGACTCCCGTGAGAAGCGGGACGAAGCGCACGGCGTCGAGTCTGGTTTCGACGTAGCCCTCCGCCCGGTGTTCGATCAGCGACAGATACTGATCCCCCGTGCCCACCGGCAGCACCATTCTGCCACCGCAGGCGAGTTGCTGCAAAAGCGCCGGCGGCACGCGGGCGGCGGCGGCAGCGACGATGATGGTGTCAAACGGCGCTGCTGCAGGCAGGCCGAACTGCCCGTCGCCATGCAGCAGGTGGACCCGCGTTTCGCCGATGATCTCGAGGTTGCGGCGGGCCCGCGCCAGCAGGGGCTCGATGCGCTCGATGGCATGCACCTCGCCGGCGAGCTGGGCGAGCACGGCCGCCTGGTAGCCGCAACCGGCGCCGATCTCGAGGGTCCGGCCGAGCTCGCGTCCGGCACGCAGCAGTTCGATCATGCGCGCCACGATGAAGGGTTGCGAAATGGTCTGGGCGAATCCCAGCGGCAGGGCGGTATCCTCGTAGGCGCGCGAGGCGAGCGCCTCCTCGACGAAGACATGGCGCGGCACGGCGGCGATCGCGGCCAGCACCCGTTCGTCGCGGATGCCCTTCTCGCGCAGCCGCTCGATCATGCGCGCCCGCGTGCGCGCCGAGGTCATGCCGATCCCGGCGAGCACGCTCATCGGCCAAGCCACTCCCGCACGACGGCCAGCTGGGCGGTGTGCGTCAGATCGATCTGCAAGGGGGTAACCGAGACGCAGCGCTGGGCGACGGCGTGGAAATCGGTCCCCTCGCCGGCATCCTGCGCCGAACCGGCGGCGCCGACCCAATAGACGGTTTCGTTGCGCGGCGTCAGCGTGCGCACCACGGGTTCGGCCTTGTGGCGTTTGCCGAGACGGGTCACGACAGTGCCCCGCAGCTCTTCGTAGGGCACGTCCGGCACGTTCAGGTTGAGCAGCAGCGGCTTGCGGATCGCCTGTCGTTGCAGCCGCTCGACCCATTCGCGCGCCACCCGGGCCGCCGTCTCGAAATGCGCGCCGTCCTTGCTGCACAACGATACCGCCAGGGAGGGCACGCCAAGCAGATAGCCCTCGGTCGCCGCCGCCACCGTGCCCGAGTAGATCGTATCGTCGCCCATGTTGGCGCCGTGGTTGATGCCCGAGACGACCATGTCGGGCAATTCGTCGAGCATGCCGGTGACCGCGAGGTGCACGCAGTCGGTCGGCGTGCCGTTGACGTAATGAAAGCCGTTGGCGGCCCGGCGCAGGGAAAGCGGGCGATCGAGCGTGAGGGAATTGCTCGCGCCGCTGCGGTCGCGTTCGGGGGCGACGACCGTCACGCTGGCGATCTCGCCGAGCGCACGGGCAAGATGCTCGATCCCCGGCGCAAAATAGCCGTCGTCGTTGCTCAGAAGAATGCGCATTGCCATCCAGGAAAGCGGAAAACCGAGGGAAACCAGAGCCTTGGAGGGCCCGCCGATGCCCGGAACGCAATCCGGGCAGGGATGCCAGGCCCCTGCCCCGGCATCGAAAACAAGGGCGGATATTAGCCGAAAACCGCCGCCCCCGCGAGATTGCCCGGCAGTTCGCCGGACGCGGCAGGGCGCCGTTTCAGGCGCACTCGACGCGGTTCTTGCCGGCTGCCTTGGCCCGATAGACGGCAGCGTCGGCGCGTGCCAGCAGGATCTCGAGCGACTCGTCCGGCTGCACCTCGGCGATGCCGGCGCTGAAGGACAGCGCGAAGTCCTCGTCCGCGAACTCGACCGGAGTGGCGGCAAGACGCGTCTGCAAACGCAGAAGCGTCGCGCGGGCAGCCGGCAGATCGGCTTCCGGCAGCAACAGAACGAACTCCTCGCCACCGAAGCGCGCCAGGAGGTCGCCCGGACGCAGCGCGGCGCGCAGGGTTTCGACGCAATGCACCAGCGCCCGGTCGCCGGCCTGGTGCCCGCGCGTATCGTTGATGCGCTTGAAATCGTCCAGATCGATCAGCGCCAGCGCAAGCGGCGCGCCGGCACGGCGACAGCGGGCCATTTCGCGCGCGAAGCCGTCGGCGAACGCCCGCCGGTTCGGCGCACCGGTCAGGGAATCGGTCGCCGCGGCGGCCTGCGCTTCGGCCAGAGCCCGCTCCAGCTCGGCGATGCGCATCTCGGCCGCCAGCAGTTCGAGCATGCCGGCGTCGCGTACCACCTGTTCGGCCAGCGGCAGCAACGTTCGCGGCGGAGTCATCGCGGCGGGCGGCACGTGGAACGGCGCGGCGGCAGCGAGCGAGCGCCGGTGCAGACGGCGCGATGCCGGGCGGCAGGCAAAGAGGGCGGGGGAACGTTCCTGGCTCACGATCGGGTCTCCACGACGGCGGTCCGGACGGACCGTCGGGTGACTCTACGGCCACCGGGGAGAAACCTTGAGAGGGTTCTGAAAAACGAACCTCAACCAATTGTTTAAAAACAATTAGTCAGAAAAAAAATCACCCCCCCGGGGGTTCCGGACGCTTTCTGGAGACCAGGGCGCGCAGCAGGGCAAGGGCAAAATGCAGCAACGCCGCTGCCGCCAGCCAGTAGCCGCCGTCGCTGCCGGCAAGCAGCAGGCTGCCGGCGAGCAGGAAGGCGAGAGCACGCGCGGCCCCTCCCGCAACCAGCAGGGCGCGCATGGCGTCGCGCACGGGCGTGCGCGGTCCCGGCCAGCGCCAGACCGGCAGCAGCTGCGACAGCGCGCCGGTGACCAGCGGCAGGAGAAAGGCTAGCACGAAGGCAGCAACCGCGGCGCGCCCCTCGGTAACGCCGAAGGCATGGGCAACCCCGACGTCGATCAGCAGAACGAAGCCGAGCAGAGCCACGCCCAGCGCGGCGCCGGCCCCGTCGCCGGCCAGCGTTCGCCAGCCGTAACGGTGCAGCCAGGCACGCCCGAGGCGCAGGCAGACGGCCAGCAGCAGGAGCGCACCGAGCAGGGCCAGCGGACGCCAGAATGCCGCGCCCAGGGCCACCGCCAGGACGCCGCCGAGCGCCAGCGGCAGATCGCGGCGCAGGCGGGCGGCGGCCTCGGCGTCCGGCCCGCTGAGCACGGTCGGCAGCAGCACCTGCAGCGTGCCGATGGCGGTCAGTCCGATGAAACCGAGCGTGTTCAGGTGGAGATGGGCAAGTCGCAAGGGATGCCGCAGCTCCGGCCAGAGCAGCATCGGCGGCACCAGCGCGAGCGCCAGCGCCAGCACGCCGATTGCGGCGAGATACCAGCGCCAGCCGGGATGCGGCTTGCCGAGCGTGCGACGGGCGCGCACCAGCAGCCAGCCGGCGAAAGCGCAGGCCAGGACGACGCCCGCCGTAGCGGCGGGATGGAGCCACAGCGGATGTTCGGCGAAGCCGAGGAAGGCGAGGAGACCGACGCCCTGCAGCAGGAACGGCAGGGTGCGCAGCAGGCGCCCGGGAGGGCCGCTGCGGGTGAGGACCGGGACGAAGTGGCTGATCGCGCCGAAGATCAGCGGCAGGATGCCGAGGGCAAAGACGAGGTGCGCCGCAGCGAGGACCGAGAGGGTCCCGAGGTGTAGCAGGAGCAGGCCGCCCGCGAAGCAGGCGACGGCACACAGACCCAGCCAGATCAGCATGCCGTTCCCCGGCGGGCGGCGCGTTGGCGCTGGATCAGCCGCGCTTGGCGAAATCGATGACGATGGCACCCGGCTCGCGCTGGACGTAGCTGATCTCAACCGCCTCGCCATAGCGGGCCTGCAGCTGGGCGAGCAGGGGCAGCGGATCGTGGTCGTTGCAGAAACGCATCGTCTCGCCGGGCATCAGCGCGTCGAGCGCGCCGAAGATGGCGGCGTGGCGGAAGCGCTTGGCGATGCCGCGCGCGTCGAACGGGTAGAGGGCTTCCGGGGTGGTGTGGTTGCAGACGTGCATCGTACTCTCCTTGAATTCATCAAACTGTGAGGCATGGGAGGACAATTTTCCCGCCGGCCAGCCCCAACGTCTTTGATCTAAATGCGCGATGCCCCCGAAAGTTCCGGGGGCATCGGATGGCGCACGGGCTTACTGGAGTTCCTCGAGGCGCAGGCGGGTGAGCTTGCCCTTCACCGCCGGCAGGTCCTCGATGCGGGCGATCGCCGCATCGATGTTCTTTTCGCGCGTCTGGTGCGTGAGGATGATGATGTCGGTCTGCTCCTCACCCTCGCCCGGCTCGCGCTGGATCATCGCATCGATCGAGATCTGCTGGTCGGCGAGGATGCGGGTGATGTCGGCGAGCACGCCGGGCTTGTCCTCGACACGCAGGCGCAGGTAATAGCTGGTGACGATCTCGGACAACGGCAGGATCGGCAGATCGACCATCGCCCCCGGCTGGAAGGCAAGATGCGGCACACGGTGCTCGGGATCGGCGGTGTGCATGCGCGTGACGTCGACCAGATCGGCGATCACCGCCGAGGCGGTCGGCTCGGCGCCGGCGCCCTTGCCGTAGTAGAGCGTGGCGCCGACGGCGTCGCCCTTGACCAGCACGGCGTTCATCGCGCCCTCGACGTTGGCGATCAGGCGCTTGGCGGGAATCAGCGTCGGATGCACGCGCAGCTCGACCCCCTCGGGGCGGCGCTTGGCGATGCCAAGCAGCTTGATGCGGTAGCCGAGCTGTTCGGCGTACTTGATGTCGGCGGCGTCGAGCTTGCTGATGCCCTCGACGTGCGCCTTGTCGAACTGCACCGGAATGCCGAAGGCAATGGCCGAGATGATGGTCGCCTTGTGCGCGGCGTCGACGCCCTCGATGTCGAAGGTCGGATCGGCCTCGGCATAGCCGAGCCGCTGCGCCTCCTTGAGCACGGTCTCGAAGGGAAGGCCCTTGTCGCGCATCTCGGAGAGGATGAAGTTGGTGGTGCCGTTGATGATGCCGGCCGCCCACTCGATGCGGTTGGCGGTGAGACCCTCGCGCAGTGCCTTGATGATCGGGATGCCGCCGGCCACGGCTGCCTCGAAGGCGACCATGACGCCCTTCTGCTGCGCGGCGGTGAAGATCTCGGTGCCATGCACGGCGAGCAGCGCCTTGTTGGCGGTCACCACGTGCTTGCCGTTGGCGATGGCCTGCATCACCACGTCCTTGGCAACGCCGTAGCCACCGATCAGCTCGACAACGATATCGACCTCGGGATCGCGCACCACGGCAAAGGCATCGTCGGTGATCCTGCAGGCGCCACCGGTCACCTGCTTCGCCAGCTCGACGTTCTTGTCGGCAACGACGGTAATCTGGATCGGACGCCCGGCGCGGCGGGTAATCTCCTCCGCGTTGCGCTTGAGGACGGTCCAGGTGCCGCCGCCGACGGTGCCGATGCCGATGAGGCCTACATTGATGGGTTTCATTTGTTGATCACCTTCCTGAAGCAAAACGAGGAAACGGACATTCCCTCACGAAAATAGAATTTGTGCGCCCCGGCCCGCTGCACGCCGGAATCGAGTGCCAGCACATCGCAACCGAGCTGGCACGCCTTCACCTGCAGCCAGTCGAACAACATTCTGCCGTAGCCCTGCGAGCGCCGCGCCTCGTCGGCGACCAGATCGTCCACATAGAGGCGGCGGCCCTCGTAGGTGTTCTCGATCAGCCGCCAGAGCGCCAGCGCGCGCACCGCGCCGTCTTCCGCGACCACCGCCATGCGCCCGCCGTTGGCGAACACCTGCCGCAAGCGTTCCGCGTAGGCGTCCGGCAGGGCCGGCCGCAGCTGGCGATGCACGTGTTCGGCGCGGTCCAGCCATGCCGGCGCGGCAAGCGCGCCGTCGGCCGCCGTCACCTCGACGACCTCAGGCCGTGCCATGCCGCTTGCGATAGCCCTCGAGGAAGCGGGCGATGCGGCCGATCGCCTCGCGCAGATCATCCTCGTGCGGCAGGAAGACCAGCCGGAAATGATCGGGGTGCGGCCAGTTGAAGCCGGTTCCCTGCACCAGCAGCACGCGCTCGGCCTCGAGCAACTCGGCGATGAAGGCCTGGTCGTCGGCGATCGGATAGACCGCCGGATCGAGGCGCGGGAACATGTACAACGTGGCCTTCGGCTTGACGCAGGTGACGCCCGGAATTGCCGTGATCAGCTGGTGGGCGAGATCGCGCTGGCGACGCATGCGCCCCCCCTCGGCGACCAGATCGTCGATGCTCTGGTAGCCGCCGAGCGCTGTCTGGATCGCATACTGGCCGGGCACGTTGGCGCACAGGCGCATCGAGGCGAGCATGTTGAGCCCCTCGATGTAATCGCCGGCCTCGCGCTTGTCGCCCGAGACGACCATCCAGCCGGCACGGTAGCCACAGGAGCGGTAGTTCTTGGAGAGGCCGTTGAAGGTGACGGTCAGCACGTCCTCCGAGAGCGAGGCGATGGCGGTGTGCGTCACGCCATCGTAGAGGACCTTGTCGTAGACCTCGTCGGCGTAGATGATCAGGCCATGCTCGCGGGCGATCGCCACGATCTCGCGCAGCAGGCTGTCGGGATACAGGGCGCCGGTCGGATTGTTCGGGTTGATGATGACGATGGCGCGGGTGTTCGGCGTGATCTTCGCGCGGATGTCGTCGAGATCGGGCAGCCAGCCGGCCGACTCGTCGCACAGGTAATGGCGCGGCGTCCCGCCGGAAAGGCTGACGGCGGCGGTCCACAGCGGGTAGTCGGGCGCCGGCACCAGCACCTCGTCGCCGGCGTTGAGCAGCGCGTTCATGGCCATCACGATCAGCTCGGAAACCCCGTTGCCGACGTAGATGTCCTCCAGCGTGACGCCCTTGATGTGCTTCTGCTGGGTGTAGTGCATGATCGCCTTGCGCGCGGCGAAGATCCCCTTCGAATCCGAATAGCCGGCCGCGTTGGGCAGGTTGCGGATCATGTCCAGCTGGATTTCCTCGGGCGCGTCGAAGCCGAAAGCGGCGAGGTTGCCGATGTTCAGCTTGATGATCTTGTGCCCCTCGTCCTCCATCTTCCTGGCCTGCTGGAGCACGGGTCCGCGGATGTCGTAGCAGACGTTGGCGAGCTTGTTTGACTTGAGAATCGGTGGCATAGCGCGGGCCTAGAGCAGGCCATCCTTCCTGAACATGTCCTTGATGCCACGAATGGCCTGACGGGTGCGCTCCTCGTTCTCGATGAGCGCGAAACGTACGTGATCATCGCCATAATCGCCGAAGCCGATGCCCGGCGACACCGCCACCTTGGCTTCGGCCAGCAGCTTCTTGGCGAATTCGAGCGAGCCGAGCGCCCGGTAGGGTTCGGGAATCCTCGCCCAGATGTACATCGAGGCCCGCGGCACCTCGACCATCCAGCCGGCCTCGTGCAGCCCCTTGGCCAGCACGTTGCGGCGGTTCTGGTACATCAGGCGGATCTCCTCGACGCAATCCTGCGGACCGTCGAGGGCGATCACCGAGGCCACCTGGATCGGCGTGAACGTGCCGTAGTCGTGATAGCTCTTGATGCGCGCCAGCGCCGCGCACAGCTCGCGGTTGCCGACCATGAAGCCGACCCGCCAGCCCGCCATGTTGTAGCTCTTCGACATCGTGAAGAACTCCACGGCGACATCGCGCGCGCCCGGCACCTGCATGATCGAGGGCGCCCGGTAGCCGTCGAAGACGATGTCGGCGTAGGCCAGGTCGTGCACCACGAGGATGTCGTGCTGCTTCGCCAGCGCCACGACGCGCTCGAAGAACTCCAGTTCGACGCAGCGCGCCGTCGGATTGCTCGGAAAACCGAGAATCATCATCTTCGGCTTCGGCGTGCATTCGCGGATCGCGCGCTGCAGCTCCTCGAAGAAATCGGTGTCCTCGGTCATGCGCACCGAACGTATCTCGGCGCCGGCGATGATCGCGCCGTAGATATGGATCGGGTAGGAGGGATTCGGCACCAGCACCGTGTCGCCGCGATCCAGCGTGGCCAGCATCAGGTGGGCGAGCCCCTCCTTCGAGCCGATGGTGACGACGGCCTCGCTTTCGGGATCGAAGCCCACGCCGTAGCGCCGCTGGTACCAGTCGCAGACCGCCTTGCGCAGGCGCGGAATACCCTTGGAGATCGAATAGCCGTGCGTATTCTCGCGCTGCGCCGCCTCCACCAGCTTGTCGGTGATGTGACGCGGCGTCGGCTGGTCCGGATTGCCCATGCTCATGTCGATGATGTCCTCGCCGCGACGACGTGCGGCCATCTTCAACTCACCGGTGATGTTGAAGACGTAAGGCGGCAGGCGCTTGATGCGAGGAAAATCTCTCATGATCCGGACCCGGAAACCCCAGTTGGACGACCCGCCGGCACGCCCCGCGAACCCCGCCGGAGGGCGGGAAAAAGCGGCGAAAGGCGCGTCGAATGGCGGCCGGCAAAAGGTTATAATCCTACTTCAACGCATGGTGCACCGCAATTTTCATGAAGCTGGAACTCGCCCCGACCGACGGACAGAACGCCTTCACCGGCTACGGTGACGGCTACGTCGGCATCAACGGCGCCCGCCACGCGGGCAACATCGTGGTGCTGCCCAGGCGGCTCGTCCCCGGCTGGACGGAGCACGGTTTCGACACCCTCACCGTCGCCGACTTCGAAACGCTGGCCGCGCTCGAGGCCGACATCCTCCTGCTCGGCACCGGCCAGCGCATCCGCTTCCCCCGCCCCGAGCTGCTGACACCGCTGATGCGGATCGGCAAGGGACTCGAGGTGATGGACATCGCAGCCGCCTGCCGCACCTACAACATCCTCGCCGGAGAAGGCCGCAAGGTCGCCGCCTGCCTGCTCTTTTCCTGACGCGCCCGTCCACCGGCCCGATCCCGCGCGCGGGCCGCACCCGCCCTGCCCGATGAAACGCATCGCCCTCAAGATCGACGTAGACACCTGCCGCGGCGCCCTGTCCGGCGTTCCCGCCCTGCTGGCGCTGCTGCAGACGCATGCCGCGCAGGCCACCTTTTTCCTTGCACTCGGACCGGACCGGACCGGCCGCCAGGCCGCCGCCGGCTCGCTGAAACACCACTACGATCTGTCCACCCGCCTGACCGGTTCGCTGCTGCCGACACCCGACATCGGTCGCCGCGCCGCCGACCTCGTGCGCGCCGCGCGCGATGCCGGCCACGAAGTGGGCGTCCATGCCTGGGATCGGGTGCGCTGGGAACAGCGCATCGCCACCGCCGACAACCGCTGGATCGAGACCGAAATGGCCTTGGCCTGTGCCCGCTTCGAGGAGATCCTCGGCGAGCGCGCGCAGAGCTTCGCCGCGCCGGGCTGGCTGACCGCCCGCCACGCACTCCGCCTCACCCAGCGGCTCGGATTCGCTTACGCCAGCGACTGCCGGGGCGATCACCCCTTCATTCCGGTGATCGACGGCGAAATCGTCGCCTGCCCGCAGTTGCCCACCACCCTGCCCACGCTCGACGAGCTGCTGGCCCTCGACGCCGCCTCGCCCGAGCAGGCCGCCGACCGCATCCTCCAGCTCTCGGAAGCGATCCCCGGCGACCACGTATTCACCCTGCGCGCCGAGCTCGAAGGCATGAAATTCCAGGCCGCCGCCGAACGCCTGCTGGCCGGCTGGCACACCCTCGGCCATGCGCTCGTGCCCCTGCGCACGCTGCGCGCCGACCTCGACGTTGCCACGCTCCCGCGTCACTGCCTTGCCCCCGCCACCGTCCCCGGGCGCGACGGAGCGCGCATGACTCAAGGCGCGCGCTTCCTGCAGAACTGACGCCTGAAAGCGCGAAGGGCAGCCGAGGCTGCCCTTCCTTCGCTGCCGGTGCGGGAGACGGCTAGTCGCGCTCGCCGCCGAAGGCCATGACCAGATTCAGCAGGCTGACGAAGACGTTGTAGATGTCGAGGTAGATCGCCAGCGTGGCGCTGACGTAATTGGTCTCTCCGCCGGTGACGATGCGGCTGATGTCATAGAGGATGTAGGCCGAGAAGAGCAGCACGGCCACCGCCGAGATGGTCAGCGACAGCGCCGGGATCTGGAAGAAGATGTTGGCCAGCGCCGCCAGCAGGACCACCACCAGCCCGATGAAGAGAAACTTGCCGAGGAAGCTGAAATCCTTCTTCGTCACCGTCGCCACGCCGGCCAGCGTGAAGAAGATGGCGCCGGTGCCGCCCGCCGCCAGGGCGATCAGCGACCCGCCGTTGGCGAAGCCGAGCGCCACCTGCAGGATGCGCGAGAGCATCAGCCCCATGAAGAAGGTGAAGCCGAGCAGCAGCGCGACACCGAGCCCGCTGTCCTTGGTCCGCTCGATGCCCCACATGAAGCCGAAGGCGATGCCCATGAAGAGCAGGAAGGAAATCAGCGGGCTGCCGGCGAAGAAGGAGAACTTCAGCTGGACGCCGACCAGGGCACCGATCACCGTCGGCACCATGGACAGGGCAAGCAGCAGGTAGGTATTGCGCAGAACCCGGTTCTGCTGCAGGGACAGCGCCCCGGTCGCCTGGCCCGTCATCTGGAACTGCGGTTGCATGGAAACGTCCTCCGTGAGTGAAATGCCGATGGGAACTGCAATGCGGCCGTAAGACTATCGGCGACGGGACAAAGTTTCAAGCAGAAGCGCACCCGCGGGCGCCGGATGGAGGCGCACGCCAGCGCGCGAAGGAGGCGTGCGGCCGCCGGCCGCGATCCGCCGGCGGGCATTTGCCTAACGCCGTGAAGGCAAGCAGAATCGGCGCTCCGGCATCCACGAGGTCGAAACCATGCTGATCGGCGTCCCGAAGGAGATCAAGAACCACGAATACCGCGTCGGACTCACGCCGGCCAGCGTGCGCGAGCTTGCCGCGCGCGGCCACCGCGTCCTCGTGCAGCGCGACGCCGGCAGCGCCATCGGACTCGCCGACACGCTCTACGCGGCGGCCGGCGCCGAACTCGCCGACACGGCGGCGGAGGTCTTCGCGCGCGCCGAACTGATCGTCAAGGTGAAGGAACCGCAGCCCGGGGAATGCCGCCAGCTGCGCGCCGGACAGATTCTGTTCGCCTACCTGCACCTCGCGCCCGATCCGGCGCAGGCGGCCCTGCTGCTCGCCAGCGGCGTCACCGCCATTGCCTACGAAACCGTCACCGGCCCCGGCGACAGCCTGCCGCTGCTGGCGCCGATGAGCGAGGTGGCCGGCCGCATGGCAATCCAGGCCGGCGCCGCCTGCCTCGAAAAATCCCGTGGCGGCGCCGGTGTGCTGCTCGGCGGCGTGCCCGGCGTCGCCCCCGGGCACGTCGTCATCCTCGGCGGCGGCGTGGTCGGCGGCAATGCGGCGCGGATGGCGGTCGGCCTCGGCGCACAGGTGACCGTGCTCGACCGCTCGCTGGAACGCCTGGCCCGGCTCGACGCCCAGTTCGGCAACCGCATCCGCACGCTGCACGCCACCGCTGCCAGCATTGAGGAAGCGGCGCTCGACGCCGACCTCGTGATCGGCGCCGTACTGATCCGCGGCGCCGCCACGCCCCGCCTGCTCGAACGCGCCACGATCGCCCGCCTGCGCCCCGGCTCGGTGCTGGTGGACGTTGCCATCGACCAGGGTGGCTGCTTCGCCACCAGCCGGCCGACCACCCACGAACAGCCCACCTTCACCGTCGATGGCGTGGTGCATTACTGCGTCGCCAACATGCCGGGCGCCGTACCGCGCACCTCGACCTTCGCGCTCAACAACGCCACCCTCCCCCACGTCCTGGCGCTCGCCGACAAGGGCTGGCGGCAGGCCCTGCGCGACGACCCGCACCTGCGCAACGGCCTCAACGCGCACGCCGGCGCGATCGCCTGTACCCCGGTGGCCGAGGCGCTCGGCCTGCCCGCGGCCGATCCCGCAGCCCTGCTTGCCGGCTGAGATTGCCTACTGTTTTTCCGCTGATTTCCCGCCACCGCCCCACCCCGCCCCGACCCAGGAAACCCCGCCACGATGAGCTACCGTTTCGACACCCTCACCCTGCACGCCGGCCAGATCCCGGACACGCAATACGGTGCGCGGGCGCAACCGATCTACCTGACCTCCTCCTTTGTCTTCAAGGACGCCGAACACGCCGCCTCGCTGTTCAACATGGAACGGGGCGGTCATGTCTATTCGCGCATCTCCAACCCCACCACCGCCGTACTGGAAGAACGCATCGCCGCCCTCGAAGGCGGTGTCGGCGCGATCGCCACCGCCTCGGGCCAGGCCGCCCTGCACCTGGCGATCGCCACGCTGATGGGCGCCGGCGGCCACATCGTCGCCAGCCGCGCGCTCTATGGCGGCTCGCACAACCTGCTGGAACACACGCTGCCGCGCTTCGGCATCGCCACTACCTTCGTCGACCCGCGCAACCCCGATGCCTGGCGCGCCGCGATCCGCCCGGAAACGCGCCTGCTCTTCGGCGAAACGCTCGGCAACCCGGGCCTCGACGTCCTCGACGTCCCGCGCATCGCCGGACTCGCGCACGAACACGGGCTGCCGCTGCTGGTCGACGCCACCTTCAGCACCCCCTGCCTGATGCGTCCGATCGAGCACGGCGCCGATCTCGTGCTGCACTCGGCCACCAAGTTCCTCGGCGGACACGGCGTGGCCATCGGTGGCCTGCTGGTCGACGCCGGCCGCTTCGACTGGACGGCCAGCGACCGCTTCCCGACGCTGAGCGAGCCCTGTGCAGGCTTCCACGGCATGAATTTCGCGGAGGAATCGACCGTCGCCGCCTTCCTCCTGCGCGCCCGCCGCGAAGGCCTGCGCGACTTCGGCGCCTGCCTCAGCCCCTTTGCCGCCTTCCAGCTCCTGCAGGGCCTGGAAACGCTGCCGCTGCGCATGGCCCGCCACATCGAGAATGCCCGGCGGGTGGCCACGCATCTCGCCGGGCGGATCGGCCAGGGCATCGACACGGTCAATCACCCCGACCTGCCGACGCACCCCGACCACGCACTGGCACAACGCCTGATGCCACGCGGCAGCAGCGCCGTCCTCACCCTCACCCTGAGCGGCGGACGCGCCGCCGGCCGCCGCTTCATCGAGGCCCTGCGCGTCTTCTCGCACCTTGCCAACGTCGGCGACGCCAAGTCGCTGGTCATCCACCCGGCCTCGACGACGCACTTCCGCATGTCCGACGAGGCCCTCGCCGCCGCCGGCATCCATCCCGGCACCGTCCGCCTCTCGGTCGGCCTCGAGGACCCCGGCGACCTCATCGACGACCTCGAGCGCGCGCTCGCCGCCGCAGTGAAAGGCCAGCCATGAAGTTCACCGTCGCCGGCCAGCCGGCCTACGCCTACACAGGCGGCAAACCCCCCGTTCCCGACGCTCCCGCCATCGTCTTCCTGCACGGCGCACAACAGGACCACTCGTGCTGGACATTGCAGAGCCGCTGGTTCGCCCACCACGGCCACACCGTGCTGGCCCCCGACCTGCCCGGGCACGGACGCAGCGACGGCCCGCCGCTCGCCAGCATCGAGGCGCTCGCCGACTGGACGGCCGCCCTGCTCGACGCCGCCGGTCTCGCGCGCGCCAGCCTGGTCGGCCACAGCATGGGCTCGCTGATCGCCCTGGAAACCGCGCTGCGCCACCCGGCGCGCATCGAACGCTGCGCCCTGCTCGGCAGCGCGCTGCCGATGCCGGTCTCCGACGCCCTGCTCGACGCCGCGCGCCACGACGAAGCGAAAGCCGCCGCGCTGATCAACGCCTTCTCCTACTCGCCCGGCGCCCAGTTCGGGGGCAGCGCCGTGCCCGGCCTGTGGATGACCGGCGTCAACCAGCGCCTGATGGAACGGCAGAAACCCGGCGTCTTCCACACCGACCTCGCCGCCTGCAACGCCTACGCCCGCGACCCCGCCAGCCTGGCCGGCCTGCGCTGCCCGCTGCTGGTGATCGCCGGCACGCGTGACCGCATGACCGCGCCCCGGGCCGCCCGGGCCATCGCCGACAGCATCCCGGGCAGCCGGCTGGTGAACATCGAAGGCAGCGGCCACGCGCTGATGGCCGAAAAACCCGACGCCGTGCTCGACGCCCTGCGCGCCTTCATGGCCTGACGCACACCGGACCCGGAAGAAAGCCCCCGGCTGCGGTTATAATCGCCGCCTCGGAAGCGTGGCAGAGTGGTCGATTGCACCGGTCTTGAAAACCGGCAACGGGCAACCGTTCGTGAGTTCGAATCTCACCGCTTCCGCCACACCACGCACAACCGCGGGCCCTGCGGGGTACACCTCCGGTCCCGTCTTGTCCGGTCGATGCGCGCTTCATCCTGAGCGCCCCTGCCGGGCGGCCGTGCGACCACCATGGGATTCTCCGGCAGCGTCATGATTCCGCTTTCGAGCCCCAGCGATCGTCCCCCCCGCCGCAGGGATCGCGGCGGAAAGCGGGGCTGTGCGTGAGGGCCCGGCTGGCGCGGCGGGGAGCACTGTGGCTGCTGTCGATCCGGGATGCCTTCGTTTCCCTGATTCCGCTGACGCTGTTCGGGGTGCTCGCGGTCCTGCTCCGCAACCTTCCCCTGCCCTTCCATCAGCATTACCTGCAAACGGCCGACGGCGCGGCGCTGGGCGGCCTGCTCGACCGGATCATCGAGGGCACGCACGGCGTCTCGGGGCTGGCACTGGCGGTGCTGGTGGCGATCCATCTGCGGCAGCGGCAGCCGGCCGGGCCGACGATGGACGATATGCCGCCGATGCTGGCGGTGGGCCTGTCGAGCCTGATCAACTTCATGCTCGCCACGCTGACGATCTTCCATCAGCGCGGTGCGCTGGGTTTCGACCTGATGCTGATCGGCATCGGCATCGGACTGTTCTCGGCGGAATACCTGCGCTGGGCCAGCCGCCGGCGCTGGCTGACGCTGTTCGACACGGCGCACGATACCGACACGGAGATGCACGCCGCCTTGCGCCTGTGCCTGCCGACCATCGTTTCCGGCCTGATCGCGCTAACGGCGGCGAGCCTCCTGGCCGTCCTGCCGGGGCCGGACCGGCTCTTCGTCGCGCTGGCCGGGTTAGCGCAGGAGAGCACCCATGGCAACTATCTGGCGGTCACCTTTGCCACCCTGACCAACCAGTTGTTCTGGTTCGTCGGCGTCCATGGCGGACATATCCTGGACACCTTCGGCGGCAGCCTGTTCGCCGCCGCACCGGCACTGCCCGGCGGCCATCTGCTCAACCGTACGCTGTTCAACGCCTTCGTACTGGTCGGCGGTGCCGGCGCAACCCTCGGGCTGCTGGCGGCGCTCCACCTCAACTCGCGCTGCGGCGGCCAGCGCCGGATCGCCCGCATCGCCGCGATTCCGGCGCTCTTCAACATCAACGAGATGGTGCTCTTCGGGCTGCCGGTCGTCCTCTCGCCCTTCTATCTGATTCCCTTCGTGCTGGCGCCGGTGAGCCTGGGCCTGCTGTCGGTGGCGGCGCTGAACCTGGGCTGGCTGGAACTGCGGCCGGTGAACATCCCGTGGACCACGCCTCCGATCCTTTCCGGCTGGCTGCTGACCGGCTCGCTCGCCGGCGTGCTGCTGCAGTCCGGCGGGATCCTGCTGAGCACCGCGATCTACTGGCCCTTCGTCAAGGCTGCGGAAAGGCAGCGTGTCGCGGGGGAGGACCGGCTGTTCAAGGAAACCGCCGAGACCATCCTGGGCAACCGGCCGGGCCGGGCTTCCGTCCTGCGCCGCACGGACGAAACGGGCCTGCTCGGCCGCCGGGTCCTCGCGCGCCTGCGGGAGGACATCCGGCATGGCCGCTTGCTGCTGCACTTCCAGCCCAAGCACGACGGCGAGGATCGCCTGCTCGGTTTCGAGGCACTGGTCAGGTGGCCACAGGCGCCGCACCGGGCGATCACGCCGGCGGTGACGGTCGCCCTGGCCGAGGACGGCGGCGCCATCGGCGACCTCGGCGGCTGGGTGTTCGCGCAGGCGCTGGCTTTCAAGGAAGCGCTGAACCGCGAGGGCTTCGGGGTGTTGACGGTGGCGGTCAATGTCTCCCCCGTCCAGCTCGCGGACGCAGGCTTCGCCGAGCGGATCGCCGCCATCCTCGGCGAGCATCGCGTCCGCCCGGAGGAAATCGAGATCGAGATCACCGAATCGCACGCCATGCCCGACGACCCCACCAGCGAGCGGAACATCCGGCGGCTCGCGGAGATGGGCTTCGCGCTCGCGATGGACGATTTCGGGATGGGGCACACCTCGCTGCTGCACCTGCGCCGCTTCGACGTCGCGGTGATCAAGATTGACGGCTCGCTGACCCGCGAGGTGCGGGAAAACGGCACCAACGCCGACATCATCCGCGCCATCACCGCCCTCGGCCGTGCGCGCGGCATCGCCGTGGTGGCCGAATTCGTGGAAAGCGGGGCGCAGAAGCAAGCGCTGCAGGCGATGGGCTGCACGGTGTTCCAGGGCTATCACTACAGCCCGCCGCTGCCGGCGGCGGCATGCCTGGACTACTGCCGCCGGCACCCGCCGGCGGCAACACCCCCGGGCAGGGCCTAACGGCGACGGCCCGACGGCGGCGTTCCTACCCCACCCAGCGCCGTGCGTTGCGGAACATCCGCAGCCAGGGCGAGTCTTCCCAGCCCCGCGCATCCCACTCGGCCGGACGCCAGGACATCTGCACCGTGCGGAAGACGCGCTCGGGGTGCGGCATCATGATCGAGAAGCGGCCATCGGCGGTGGTCACGCCGGCAAGGCCGGCCGGCGATCCGTTGGGGTTGTAGGGGTAGGCCTCGGTCGGGCGGCCGGCGTTGTCGAGGTAGCGCATGGCCACGGCAACCTGGCCCGGGTCGCCGGTGGACGAGAAGTCGGCGCGCCCCTCGCCGTGGGAGACGACCACCGGCAGGCGGCTGCCGGCCATGCCGCCGAAGAACAGCGAGGGCGATTCGGGCAGTTCGACCATGGTGAAGCGCGCCTCGAACTGCTCGACGGTATTGCGCGCGAAGTGCGGCCAGTGCTGCGCGCCGGGCACCAGGTCCTTGAGCGCGCTCATCATCTGGCAGCCGTTGCAGACGCCGAGGGCGAAGGTGTCGGTGCGTCCGAAGAAGGCCGCGAACTGGTCGCGCGCACGACTGTTGAAGAGGATGGTCCGCGCCCAGCCCTTGCCGGCGCCGAGCACGTCGCCGTAGGAAAAGCCGCCGCAGGCGACGGCGCCCTTGAAGTCGGCGAGGGTGACGCGGCCGGCGAGGATGTCGCTCATGTGCACGTCGATGGCGGCGAAGCCGGCGCGGTCGAAGGCGGCGGCCATCTCGACGTGGCCGTTGACGCCCTGCTCGCGCAGGATGGCGACGCGCGGCCGGGCGGCGAGGTTGAGGAAGGGCGCAGCGATGTCCTCGGCCGGATCGAAGCTGAGCGCGACCGAGAGGCCGGTATCGCTGGCGTCGAGGATGCGGTCGTATTCCTGCTGCGCGCAGGCCGGGTTGTCGCGCAGGGATTGCATGCGGTAGCTGGTTTCCGACCAGGCGCGCTGCAGCTCGGTGCGCTTTTCGCGCAGCACGGTGCGCGCGTTGCGGATGATGCGCACCTCGTCCCAGGGGTTCGGCGCGCCGATGAAGGTGGTGCACGCGCCGAGGCCGGCGCCGCGCAGCAGCGTCATCACGCGGTCGCGGTCGCTGCGGCGGATCTGCACGACGGCGCCAAGCTCCTCGCAGAACAGCGCGCGCATCAGGATCTCGTAGGCGCGGCCGCCCAGCAGGTCGGGTTTCTTCTCGTTGCCGTCCACGTCGCCGGTCAGCGGGTCGTAGCAGAGGCCGTCGAGGTCGATGGAGACGCCGCAATGCGCGGCGAAGGCCATTTCCGCGATGGTGGCGAAGAGGCCGCCGTCGCCGCGGTCATGGTAGGCCAGCAGCAGCCCCTCGCGCGCCAGCTGCTGCACGGCGGCGAAGAAGCCGGCGAGACGCTGCGGCTCATCGACGTCCGGCGCTTCGTCGCCGGTGGCGTTGAACACCTGCGCCAGCGCCGAGCCGCCAAGGCGGTTCCGGCCGGCGCCCAGATCGACCAGCAGCAGATCGGTCTCGCCGGCGTCGAGCGCGAGCTGCGGCGTCAGCGTGCGGCGGGCGTCGGAAACGCGGGCGAAGGCGGTGACGATCAGGGAGAGCGGCGAGACGACCTGCTTCTTCTCGCCCCGGTCATCCCACGCGGTGCGCATCGACAGCGAGTCCTTGCCGACCGGGATGGAAACGCCGATCGCCTGGCACAGGTCGGAGACGGCGCGCACCGTGTCGAACAGGCGGGCATCCTCGCCCGGCGTGCCGGCGGCGGCCATCCAGTTGGCCGAGAGCTTGACGTCGCCAAGCCGTTCGATGCCGGCGGCGGCGAGGTTGGTCAGCGCCTCGCCAACCGCCATGCGGCCGGAGGCCGGTGCGTCGAGCACCGCCAGCGGCGTGCGCTCGCCCATGGCGAAGGCCTCGCCGGTGTAGCCCTGGTAGCCCATCAGGGTGACGGCGACGTCGGCCACCGGCACCTGCCAGGGGCCGACCATCTGGTCACGCGCGGTGAGGCCGCCGACGGTGCGGTCGCCGATCGAGATCAGGAAGGTCTTGTCGGCCACCGCCGGCAGGCGCAGCACGCGGTAGGCGGCTTCCTTCAGCTCGACGGCGGTGGGATCGAAGGGCACCGTCACCGGCGGCAGGTGCGCGACCTCGCGCGTCATGCGCGGCGGCTTGCCGAGCAGCGCCTCCATGTCCATGTCCACCGGATGGTTGCCGAAATGGCGGTCGGCGACGATCAGGCGCTTTTCGGCGGTCGTCTGGCCGACGACGGCGAAGGGGCAGCGCTCGCGCTCGCAGATCAGCGCGAATTCCTCGAGGCGCGACGGCGGAATGGCCAGCACGTAGCGTTCCTGGGCCTCGTTGCACCAGATCTCGGCGGGCGACATGCCGGGTTCCTCGATGCGCACCTCGCGCAGCTCGAAGCGGGCGCCGCTGTCGGCGCCGTGCGCCAGTTCGGGCAGCGCGTTGGAGATGCCGCCGGCGCCGACGTCGTGGATCGAGAGGATGGGGTTGCCGTCCTGCGGCGTCGCGGCGTCGCCGCGCGGCGCGCCGAGCTGCCAGCAGCGGTCGATCACTTCCTGCGCGCGCCGCTGGATTTCCGGGTTGCCACGCTGCACCGAGGCGAAGTCGAGGTCCTCGGTGTTGCTGCCGGTGGTCATCGACGAGGCGGCGCCGCCGCCCAGGCCGATCAGCATGCCGGGGCCGCCGAGCTGGACGAGCAGCGTGCCGGCCGGGAAGGTTGGCGCCTTGAAGGCCTGCGCGTCGGCGATGTTGCCGACGCCGCCGGCGATCATGATCGGCTTGTGGTAGCCCTTCACGCAGCTGTCCCCGCCTTCGCCCACGATCTGCTCGTAGGTGCGGAAGTAGCCGGTCAGGTTGGGACGGCCGAATTCGTTGTTGAAGGCGGCGGCGCCGATCGGGCCCTCGATCATGATGTCGAGCGCCGAGGCGATGCGCGACGGACGGCCATAGGCGGCGGTCTGCGCCTCCCACGGCTGCTGGGCGTCGGGCAGGTTCAGGTTGGAGACGGTGAAGCCGCAGAGGCCGGCCTTCGGCTTGGAGCCGCGCCCGGTGGCGCCCTCGTCGCGGATCTCGCCGCCCGAGCCGGTGGAGGCGCCGGGGAAGGGCGAGATCGCCGTCGGGTGGTTGTGCGTCTCCACCTTCATCAGGATGTGCGTCAGCTCCTCGCCGTGGGCGTAGGTGCCGTCGGCGCGCGGGTAGAAGCGCGGCACCGTGGCGCCCTCGATCACCGAGGCGTTGTCCGAGTAGGCGACGACGGTGCCTTCCGGGTGCGCCTTGTGCGTTTCGCGGATCATCCCGAACAGGGTTTCGTCGCGCGGGGCGCCGTCGATCACCCAGGCGGCGTTGAATATCTTGTGCCGGCAGTGCTCGGAGTTGGCCTGCGCGAACATCATCAGTTCGACATCGGTGGGATTGCGCCCCTGGCCATCCCCGGCCTTGCCGAAAATGTCGACGAGGTAGTCGATCTCGTCCTCCGAGAGGGCCAGGCCAAGACGGACATTGGCCTCGACCAGGGCGGCGCGGCCACCGGCCAGCAGGTCGACGGTGCCCAGCGGCTTCGGCTCGAAGTGCTGGAAGAGCGCGGCGGTGTCCTCGAGGCGGAGCAGCACCGATTCGGTCATGCGGTCGTGCAGCAGCGCGGCGATGCGCGCCCGGGCTTCGGGCGTGAACGTCCCCTGCCGCGCGGCGACGCGGAAGGCGATGCCGCGCTCGATGCGTTCGACAGCGTCGATGCCGCTGTTCCAGGCGATGTCGGTGGCCTTCGACGACCACGGCGAGATGGTGCCGATGCGCGGCGTGACGAGGAAGAGCTCGCCCGCCGTCGCCTCCGGCGCGCGGGCCTCGAGCAGCGCCTCGAGCTGGGCGCGCTGGGCGTCGTCCAGCGGACGGGTCAGCGCGGCGAAATGCCAGTGGTCGGCGGCGACCAGGGTGGCGCCGGGCTCGGCGACCGAGATGCGCTGCTGCAGGCGCTGCAGGCGGAAGGCGGAAAAGGCGGGCGCGCCGCGAAGGAAGAGGAGGTCGGCCATGATGAGCGGCGAAAGCAGGAGGATGAAGGACGTCAGGGAAGGCCCCTCCCGGCGGAACGGGAGGCGCCGCGACTTGCGAAGGCGGAATTATAGCCGAGAGCCGCCCCCCCCGGACCGCCCGCTACCGTCCCCGCGCACCGGCGGACAGCGGATGGCGGCCGGGACGCGTTCAGCGCCGATTCACGACCGCGTTTCGCCCTTGCCGCCGGGGAAGCTGAGCACCCGCGCCTCACCCTCGATGGGGGGCTCCGGCGGCGGCGGCGCCTGTTCCAGCCATTCGTTGAAGGGGCGCGGCCGCTCGAACCAGTGCCCCTGCCCCCAGAGCACGCCCTGCTCGCGCAGGGCGGCCAGCACCTGCGGCGAATCGACCGCCTCGCCGATCGCCAGCACGCCGAGGTGCCCGGCCATCTCGTTGATCGCGCGCACCATGGTGCGGCTGAGGTTGCTCTCGGCGATCTCGCGCACGATGCTGCCGTCGATCTTGATGAAGTCGGGGGGCAGGTTCTTCAGGTAGGAGAAGGACGCCATGCCGCAACCGAAGTTGTCGAACGAGAAACGGCAGCCGACCAGCCGCAGCCCCTGCACGAAATTCATGGTTTCGGCGAAGTTGAGGCTGGCCACCGCCTCGCTGATCTCGATGCACAGGCTTTCCGGCGGAATCCGGGCAGCGGCGATCTGGTCGGCGATCCACGGCAGCATGGTGCCGCGATCGACCGACTGGGCGGAGATATTGACCGCGGCAACCACCTGGCGATCCGGGTAGCGGTCGAGATAACGGCGGATGCCGGCACAGGCGGCGCTGACCACCCAGCGGTCGATGGTCGGCATCTGGTCGTAGCGCTCGGCGGCGGCCAGGAAAGCGCGCGGCGGGATGATGTTGCCCTCCTCGTCGAGCATGCGCAGCAGCAGTTCGACGTGCTGTTCCTCGCTCGCCGGCGCCGAGAGCGGCACGACCGGCTGCGCGTAGAGCAGCAGGCGGTTTTCCTCGAGGGCCTGCGCGATGCGCGCGGCCCAGTTCATCTCGCCACGGCGTTCGACGAGTTCGCGGTCGTCGGCCTGGTACAGCTGGATGCGGTTGCGCCCCTTGTCCTTCGCAGCGTAACAGGCCTGGTCGGCCGCGCTGAGGACCTCGGAGAGCGATTTGCTGGCACGGGTGATGAGTACCAGCCCGATGCTCACCCCGACGACAAAGACCCGCCCCTGCCAGGTGAAACGGAATTCCTCGACCATCCGGCGCAAGGCCTCGGCAACGCGCAGGGCGTCGTCCAGCCGGCAGTCCTCGAGCAGCACGCCGAATTCGTCGCCGCCCAGGCGCGCCAGCGTATCCTCGCCGCGCACGCGGGTGCGCAGGAGGTGGGTGATCTGCCGCAGGAGCTCGTCGCCGGCGGCGTGACCGCAGGTGTCGTTGACGATCTTGAACTGGTCGAGGTCGAGATAGCACAGCGCATGCTCGGTTTCGCCGGCGCGCGCGACGGCGATGGCGTGCTCGACGCGGGATTCGAATTCGCGGCGGTTGACCAGGCCGGTCAGCGAATCGTGTCGCGCCTGGTGCGCCAGCTGCGCGGTGGCGTGCTCGATGCGCTCCTGCAGGTTGAGGTGGGCATCCTCGAGGCGCGCCGCCATCTGGTTGAAGCCCCGCTCGAGAACGGCCAGCTCGCCTCCCGAGTGCTCCGAGACGCGGACATCCAGCTGGCCGTCGGCCATCGCCTCGACGGCGCTGCTCAGCTTCATCAACGGACGGCTGACGCTGCGTGCGATGCGCAGTGCCAGCAGGGCCCCCCGAGCAGACCGGCGAACAGGATCGCCAGCCCGGTCAGCAGCAGGCGGTCGCGGCGGGCCTGCAGCGCCGCCGTGCCGAGCTCGACATAGACCCGGCCGATCACCGCCGCGCCGTGCATGGCGGCCTCGTCCGGGCCGCCGAATAGATCCTCGAGCGCCAGCCCGTCGACTCCGGAACGCCGGATCGGCGCGCTGAAGCCGAGCCAGCCGTTGCCCTCGCTGACACCGTCGGCCTGCAGCACCACGCTGCCGTTGCGGGTGCGCCGGCCGCCGCTGGCCAGAATGCGCCCGTTGGCGTCGGTGATCAGCACTGCCTGTGCGTCGGGCTCGCCCATCGCGGCCTGCACGATCGGCTGCAGGCTGTCGCGATTGCCGGAAAGCACGCCGTATTCGCTGGCCGGCGCCAGATAGCGGACGGTGGCCAGCCCGCGGCCGCGCAGCTCGGCATCGAGGGCGCCCAGTCCGCTGATCACGAAATAGGCATCGAGCGCGATGGCGACCAGCACGGCGGGCGCCAGTGCAAGCACCAGCAGCTGGTAACGGAGACGCCAGTTCTTCATTGTTCAGCCTCCGGCAATCCGGCGAGCGCCGATTTGAGCGCCGCATCGGACGGAAGATCGAGGCCCAGCGCCCGCGCTACCGAGCGGTTGACGGCCACGGAAAAATCAGTGGGAGCGACCGGCGACGGCAGGGCGGCGCGACCGGGCGGCAGGGCACGCAGAAGCTCGGCGGTCTGCCGCGCGATCTGCTCGGGCGTGCTGTAGACGGCCGCCAGCGCGCCGGCATTGACGTAGCCCTGGGAAAAACCGATCAGGGGCTTCTGGTGCCGGTAGGTGGTGAGCAGGATGGAGCGCGCCGTGTCGCGGGTGAACACCACGGTGTCGGGCAGCGCCAGCAGGACGTCGGCCGTGGCGAGCAGGCGCGACAGCGCCGGGATGATCTCGGCCTCCGCGGCGATCTCCTCGCTGGCGATCTCGAGGCCGGCCCGCGCGATGGCGGGCCGCAGGCGCGGCAGGAGTTGCGCCGAGTCCGGCCCGACCAGCGCCGCGACGCGCGTCTTGCCGGGCAGGATCAGGCGGATCAGGTTGAGCTGCCGAGCGAGCGGCTGGTCGAGGTGGATCGCCGAGAAATGCGTGCGCCGGCGCAGGCGGCCGCTTTCGGCCAGGGTTTTCTCGAAGCTGGTGCGCGGGACCAGCACGTTGAGCACCGGCGGCACGCCGTCCCAGGCGGCGGCGGTGCGCATGGCGCGCACGCCGACCGCGACGATGGTTTCGACGCCGGCGAGCTGCGCCTCGCCCGGACGCTCGCCGCCCGGCGGCAGCTCGATCACCCGCAGCGGACGCCCGGGCGGGGCGGCCAGGGTGCGGCGCAGAGCCTCGGCGTATTCGGTGTAATGACCGCCGTTCTCGCTGAGCAGGAGGGCGACGACGTCGCCCGCCAGGGCGCCGCCGCACAGCAGGAAGGCGCCGGCAAGCGCCAGCAGCGCGCGCCGGGAATGCCACGCAAGCATCGCGAGAAGGGCGGGTGCGCTCGTCATGGCGCTCAGAACTCCAGCCGCAGGCTGGCGAGGATGCGCCGGCCGAGCAGGTTGTCGGCGTAGAACTCGCGGATGCCGGTATCGCCGACGTTCTGCACGACCAGCGCGAATTCTCCGGCCCCCGCCCCCGCGCCCCCCGCCATGCCCTCCCAGTGGAAGGAGCGGGCGAGGCGCAGATCCCAGCGCGTGCCGCCAGGCAGGGCATCGCCCGAAACCGCACGGCTGGCGCTGCTGCGATAGGCGGCGACGCTCCCCCGCCACTGCGGGGCGAGCTGATGGGCGAGCAGCAGGTTCAGCGCATGGCGCGGAGCCGTGCGCTGGTAGTCGGGGGCGCCCGGCGGCACCGCGCTGCGGTTGCGCAGGCGCGTCGAGGCCAGGCCGAGATGGATGCGCGTCCGCTCGCCCAGCGCCTGCTGCCACTGCACCTCGACGGCGGACACCCGGACGCTGCCCCGGTTGGCGAAGCTGCGCACCACGGTTCCCGGCGTGGTCAGCGCGCAGAGCGCGGGCGGTCCGCCCGGGCAGGGCACCCCCTGCATCTCGATCAGGTCGGAAAGACGGTCGTCGGCGATCTTCAGGTCGAGCGCGCTGCCGCGCCCGAGGTCGAGCAGGTAGCCGAGTTCGTGCGAATCGATGCGTTCCGGACGCAGATCGCCGGGCGCGAGCAGGTACTGCAGCGGCAACACGCCGGGCAGGCCCGGCCCGCTCGGCGCCAGCACCGGATACAGCCAGCGCGAGTTGCCGTGCTGCTCGTACACCACCGGGTTGCGGTAGGCGCGGCCGACGCTGGCGCGCAGGGTCTGCCGGGCACCCAGGCGATGATTGACGGCCAGGCGCGGCGAGGTGCGCGTGCCGACGAAGCTGTTGTGTTCGATCATCGCGCCGAGATTGAACAACCACCGCTCGTCCGGACGCCATTCGGCGTTGGCGAACAGGTTGCGCTGGCTGAATACCCGGAAGCCGCCCCCGCCAAGGTAGAGCGACGAGCTCACCGCGTCGCGCCGGAAGCCGCCGCCCCAGACGATGCGCAGGGTTTCGTCCGGAGCGAAGCTGTGCTGCGCCTCGACATCGCTGCGCTCGGCCACGTGGCGCAGCGGCCGGTCGAGCGGCGCGGGCACGCCGAGCAGGACGGGCAGCCCGGACGGCAGGACGAAGGCGGTCTCGCCGATCAGCGCGCTGCTGTCCTCGGCGAAGCGGTCGCGGTTGTGGTAGGCGCGCAGGGACAGTTGCGATTCCGGACCGAGCGCGCGCTGCCAGCGCAGCAGGCCGTACTGGCTGGCGGCATCCTTCTCGCGCCGGGGGTTGTTGTTGGGAATGTCGCCCGCTTCGCGGGTGCCGCCCGCATAGCCGAACTGGACCTGCAGTTCGTCCTGCGGCGTCAGGCGGTAATCGCCCCGGAAGGCGAGGTTGCCGATCGACTTGTCGTCGCTGCGCGGAAAGACGGGGCGGCCGCCATAGCTGCCCTGCGCATCGTCGGTATAGCCCTTGTCCCGCCGCAGTTGCAGGGTGATGCGGTAATCCGCGTTCTCCGTGCGCCCGCCGTGGCGCAGGATCGCCTCGCCACCCGCGTCGCCGGCCGAGAGGGCGAGCATGCGGCCGCGCACCTCGGCCGGCTCGCGCGTGACGATGTTGATCACGCCGAGGAAGGCGTTGGCGCCGTAGGTCGCGGCGCTGGGGCCGCGCACCACCTCGATCCGCTCGATGTCGTCGAGGACCAGCGGGATGCTGCTCCACACCGGCCCGCCGAACAGCGGCGTGTAGACCGAGCGGCCGTCGATCTGCACCTGCATGCGCTTGGCGTAGGGGTCGGCCAGACCGTGATAGCTGACCACGTGGCCGGGAACGATTTCCTTGTCGACGTTGTAGGCGACGTACATGCCGGGCACCAGGCGGAACAGGTCGGCGACGTCCCGGGCGCCGGCGTCGCGGATCATCTCGCGGTCGATCAGGGTGACCGCTGCCGGCGTGTCGCGCAACGGCTGGCGCAAGCGGGTCGCCGAGAGAACGACCGGCAGCTCGTCGAGAAAGCTGTTCTCGGACAGCACCCCGCCCTCCTCGCCGGCGGCAGCACGGGCAAGGCTGGCAAACAGGCAGGCCAGCATGACAGAGGAGCGGAGCGGCATGACAGAAAGGTTTTTCCGAGCGGTTCGGGCTTCCGAACATTACCGTCTTCGCCACGGCCGAACAAGGAAAAAATGCCGTGCGCACGCCGCCTTGCAGCGCGGCCACGGGGAGCGGCGCGCGCATCCCGGCCGCGCATTACAAAAGCATTAATTCCGTCATCGGCAGCGGCGCCCGGACGGAACGGGGCCGCCGCGATGAGCAGCGTGCGACAGCCCGGAGCGGCTGACCTGAATCCGCCTTTTCGGCTAGTATTCCGGCATGTTCGCCCCCTTGCCCCCACCACCCCCCCACACCGTTCAACCGCTCTGCCGTGCTGCGGATCTGCGCCGCATCGAGCTGGCCGCGGCCGACCTTCCCCTGATGCAGCGTGCCGGACTCGCCGCCGCCGAACTGGCGGCGACGCTGTGCGGCGATGCCGGCGCCGCTGTCCTGGTCCTCGCGGGGCCGGGCAACAACGGTGGTGACGCGTTCGAGATGGCGCGGCACCTGCGGCGACGCTTCTTCGAGGTGGCGCTGGTGTTCGCGGGCGATCCCGCCCGGTTGCCGGCGGACGCCGCCGCCGCGCTCGCCCGTTTCGTCGCCGAGGGCGGCCAGTGGCTGGAAGCGGTGCCGCCGGCGCCGCGCTGGTCGCTGATCGTCGATGGCCTGTTCGGCATCGGCCTGCAGCGCGCGATCGAAGGGCGCCACGCCGCGCTGGTCGACGCCGCCAACGCCCTCGCTGGCCGCGACCGCTGCCCGCTGCTCGCGCTCGACTGCCCGAGCGGTCTCGACGCGGATACCGGCACGCGGCGCGGCGCAACCGTCCGCGCCAGCCACACGATCACCTTCATCGCGCTCAAGCCCGGCCTGCTCACCGCCGACGGTCCGGATCACTGCGGCGCGCTGACGCTCGCCACGCTCGGACTGGATGCCGAGGCGGCCGCGGCCGCCGGCGGCCAGTCGATCGGCCTGGCGCAGTTCGCCGCCTGCCTGCGTCCGCGCGCACGCAACAGCCACAAGGGGTCGCACGGCAGCGCCGGCATTCTCGGCGGTGCGTCCGGCATGGTCGGCGCGGCATTGCTGGCCGGACGCGCGGCACTCGGTCTGGGCAGCGGACGCGTCTACCTGGGGCTGCTCGATCCACATGCGCCGACGGTCGATGGCGGCCAGCCGGAGCTGATGCTGCGCCGGCCCGACACCCTCCTCGCCAGCGGACTGAGCGCGCTCGCCTGCGGTCCGGGGCTCGGCGAGGCGCCGGCGGCGCGAACCCTGCTCGCCGCGGCCTGCGCCTTCGACGGACCGCTGGTGCTCGATGCCGATGCACTGAACCTGCTGGCCGTCAGCGATAGCCTGCCGGACGCGCTGCGGGCGCGCAACGCACCCACCCTGCTCACCCCGCATCCGGCCGAGGCCGCCCGGTTGCTCGGCGGCGACACGGCCACGGTGCAGGGCGACCGCATCGCCGCCGCACTGGCGCTGGCCGGGCGCTTCCGTGCCCTGGTCGTGCTCAAGGGTTGCGGCTCCGTCGTCGCGACGCCCGCCGGACAGTGGTTCGTCAACGACACCGGCAATCCGGGGCTGGCCACCGCCGGCAGCGGCGACGTGCTCACCGGCTTCCTCGCCGCGCTCCTCGCGCAGGGCTGGCCGCCGCTCGCCGCGCTGCTCGTGGCGGTGCATCTGCACGGGGCGGCGGCCGACGCCCTGGTGGCCGAGGGGCGCGGGCCGCTCGGCCTGACCGCCGGTGAGCTGACCGGCAGCGCCCGCTCCCTGCTCAACCGCTGGATCGCCGATGCCCGCTGAGGCGCGGCATCCACTGCGCGGCATCCTGTTCCTGCTCGCGGCCCTCTTCCTCTTCGCCCTGCTCGATGCCACGGCGAAGTACCTGAGCGCCTTCTTTGCCGTGCCGCTGCTGGTCTGGGCCCGCTATGCCGTGCACTTCGCCATCATGCTGTTCGCCGTGGCGCCCGGCATGGGCTGGCGGCTCGTCGCCACGCGCCGGCCCGGGCTGATGCTCCTGCGGGCCCTGATGCTGGTCGGCGTCACCCTGCTCGGACAGCTGGCACTGCAGACGCTACCGCTGGCCGAGACCACCGCGCTGGTTTTCGTCACGCCACTGCTCGTCGCCCTCCTCGCCGGTCCGCTGCTCGGCGAGCGCGTGCGCCCGCACGCCTGGCTGGCCACCGTTGCCGGGTTTGCCGGGGTGCTGCTGATCGCCCGCCCGGGCGGCGCGCTCGCCGGCATCGGCATCGTCTACGCCCTGGCCGCTGCCCTGTGCTACGCGATCTATCAGATACTGACGCGCAAGCTCTCGGACAGCGAGCCGCCGCTGCGCCTGCTCTTCCACACCGCGCTGGTGGGCACCGTGGCGATGTCGCTGGCGCTGCCCGCGCTCTGGCTCGCCGGAGGGACGGCCCAATGGCCGGCGCAGTGGCCCGATCCATGGCAGGCGCTGCTGATCGCCTCGCTCGGGGTCCACGGCGGCGCCGGTCACTTCCTGCTCATCCGCGCCTTCCGCGAGGCGCCGGTTTCCTCGCTCTCGCCGCTGCTCTACGTGCAGCTGATCTGGGCAACCCTCCTCGGCGCGTGGCTCTTCGGCCATCTGCCCGACCGCTGGGCAATCGCCGGCATGGCGATCATCGGTGCCGCCGGGCTGGGCCTGTTCTGGCAGGGCGCGCGGCCGCGCCGATAGCGGGTAGAATGCCTGCCTCCGTTTCAGCCAGGACAACCCGCATGCCGCCCGCCCTCCCGCCCGACGACGAAATCGCGCGCAATGTCGCCGCCGCCCTCGCCGAGGACATCGGTCCCGGCGACCTCACCGCCAGCCTCGTCCCCGCCGTCACGCCAGGCCGAGCCACGGTGATCGCGCGCGAGCCGGCGGTGCTCTGCGGCACGGCATGGTTCGATCGCGTGTTCGCGGAAATCGACCCGGCGGTGCGCATCGACTGGCAAGCGGCGGATGGCGACCGCGTGCAGCCGGAACAATGCCTGTGCACGCTGGCCGGCCCGGCGCGCGCGCTGCTTTCCGGCGAGCGCAGCGCACTCAACTTCCTGCAGCTGCTCTCCGGCGTCGCCAGCAAGGCGCGCCAGTACGCCGATGCCGTTGCCGGAACGCGGGCGCAGGTGGTCGATACGCGCAAGACGATCCCCGGCCTGCGCCTCGCCCAGAAATACGCCGTGCGCTGTGGCGGTGGCGGCAATCACCGCATCGGCCTCTACGATGCGATCCTGATCAAGGAAAACCACATCCTCGCGGCCGGCAGCATCGCCGCCGCGCTGGCCGCTGCCCGGGCGGTGGCCGACAACGCGGCCGACCGCTGCCAGTTCATCCAGATCGAGGTCGAAACACTCGACGAATTGCAGCAGGCGCTCGCGGCCGGCGCGCGGATGGTGCTGCTCGACAACATGCCGCCGGCCATGCTGCGCGAGGCGGTCGCCATGACCGGCGGACGGGCGGTTCTGGAGGCGTCCGGCAATGTCAGCCTCGAAACAGTACGGGCCATCGCCGAAACCGGCGTCGACCGCATCTCGATCGGCAGCCTGACCAAGGATGTCCGGGCGCTCGATCTGTCGATGCGCTTTCAGGACTGAGCACGGAAATATGTCTCGGGCGATTGCGGCTTATGTCGTTATAATGCGATTGAATCTGTCGCCGCAGGAAGGATAGCCAAGGGGTTCCGCATGTTGTTCGCACTTTTCTACATCGTCGCCATCACCATCCTGGTCCTCCACTTCACCGGTTTCCTCGCCCGCCACAACCTTGAGTGGCTGGTGCTGGTGCTGGCAGTCGCCGTGTTCCCGGCGGTCATTTATCTCTAGCCGGCAACCGCTGGTTCCATGAAAGAAGGGCGCCGATAGCGCCCTTCTTCGTTTCCCCTTCTTCACTCCGGCTTTCCCGGTCTTTCCTTTCGGCGCCGGCGAAACGGAGAAAGCGCCCGTCAGTCCGCGGCGTGCCGTTCGATGAAGCGCTTGACGGCGTCGACGCTGACATCCATCACCTCGACGCGCTGCGGCAGCTTCTCGATGCCCTCGAGACCGGCGGGACGCTCCGGCGCACGGCCCAGGGCCTCGACGATGGTTTCCTCGAATTTGGCCGGCAGGGCGGTTTCCAGCACCACCGTCGGCATTCCGGCGACGCGCTGCTCGAGGGCAACCTTGAGGCCGTCGGCGGTATGCGTATCGACCATCACGCCATATTTTTCCCAGGTGGCGCGGATCGTCGCCAGGCGGTCGGCGTGCGAGCTGCTGCCGGAAACGAAGGCGAATTTCGGCAGCTCGGCAAGGTACGGGGTCTGCGCGAGGTCGAAGGCACCGCCGGCGTCGACGCGGGCCCACAGTTCGCGCACCACGGCCGGGTCGCGACCGACCAGATCGAAGACGAAGCGCTCGAAGTTGGAGGCCTTGGAGATGTCCATCGACGGGCTCGAGGTGGCATGCGTCTCGGCGGTGCCGCGCGGGCGGTAGCAGCCGGTGCGGAAGAACTCGTCGAGCACGTCGTTCTCGTTGGTGGCAAGGATCAGCCGGCCGATCGGCAGACCCATCATGCGCGCGATGTGGCCGGCACAGATGTTGCCGAAGTTGCCCGAGGGAACCGCGAAGGCCACCTGCTCGTCGTTCGAGCGGGTGGCGGCGAAATAACCCTTGAAGTAATAGACAACCTGCGCGGCGACACGCGCCCAGTTGATCGAATTGACCGCGCCGATCCGGTATCGGGCCTTGAAGGCGTGGTCGTTGGAGACCGCCTTCACGATGTCCTGTGCGTCGTCGAACATGCCGCGCACGGCGATGTTGAAGATGTTGTCATCCTGCAGCGAGTACATCTGCGCGCGCTGGAAGGCACTCATCCGGCCGTGCGGGGAGAGCATGAAGACGCGCACGCCGTGCTTGCCGCGCATGGCGTATTCGGCGGCCGAGCCGGTATCGCCGGAGGTGGCGCCGAGGATGTTGATCTCCTCGCCCCGCTTCGCCAGCACGTACTCGAAGAGGTTGCCGAGCAGCTGCATGGCCATGTCCTTGAAGGCCAGCGTCGGACCGTTGGACAGCTCAAGAAGACCCAGTCCGGGTTCCAGCCAGCGCAGCGGAGTGATGTCGGCCGGATCGTCGCCGGCGCGGCAGTTGCGATACACCTCGGCGGTGTAGGTCTTGTCGACCAGGGCCTTCAGGTCGGCCGGCGGGATGTCGTCGATGAAGCGCGACAGCACCTCGAAGGCAAGATCGGCATACGACAGACCGCGCCAGGCATCAAGCTCGGCGCGGCTGACCTGCGGATAGCGCTCGGGCAGATACAGGCCGCCATCCGGAGCGAGGCCGCCCAGCAGGATGTCGGTGAAGGTCTTGGTCGGCGCGTTCTGCGAATCGCCGCGGGTCGAGAGGTAGCGCATGATGAGGGCCGGCAGGGGGTGTTCGAGGGAGCGCGATTTTACCATGCCGGCGGCGGCACTCCTCCGGTGCGGCCGCCGAACCCTTCCGTGGCAGCGCTGTCGATTATCATGCCGGTCCGGCGCCGGATTGTCCGCTGCCGCGCGAGCCAAACGGAGTTGCCGATGAAGACGAAGACCTCCTGCCCGATTCGACCGGTCCTGGCCGCGCTGATCCTGTGCGGCCTGAGCGCCTTCGCGCCGCTGCGGGCACAGGACAGCAACGTCGAGGACTGGGTCAGGAACCCCGCGATGGGCAATTACAAGGCCTATGCCGAGTTCAAGATGGCCAATTACGCAACGGCCCGCCACATCTGGGAAGTACTGGCCGGCCTCGGCAACGCCGACGCGCTCTTCAACCTCGGCATCCTGGCCGAGGACGGCCTGGGCGAACCGAAGGACATGGGCAAGGCAGAAGCGCTCTATACCGCGGCGGCCAACGCCGGCGGGTTCAAGGCCCAGTACCGGCTGGGGATGCTCTACAGCAGCGGCGGCGCGATTCCCAGGAACGAGGCGCGGGCGCGCCACTACCTGGGCCTGGCGGCCCGGGCCGGAGACCGGGAAGCCGCCGCGCGCCTCGCGGCACTCGACAGTCCGGCGCGGCCGCTGGACGAATTCGGACAGGCCGAGGAGCTGAGCAGCCGGGGCAGCCATGCCGAAGCAGCGGTGCTCTACCGGCGTGCCGCCGCGGCCGGCAACGTCACCGCACGCACCCGCCTGGCCTGGATGCACGAGGCCGGGCGCGGGGTCGAGCGCGATCTGGGCGAAGCCGCCCGGCTGTTCATGCAGTCGGCCGAGGCGGACGATGCGGAGGCGCAGTACGCCATTGCCGTGATGTACCGCACCGGTCGCGGCCTGCCCCGGGACGACGGGCTGGCGCGGCAGTGGCTCGAACGTTCGGCGGCACGGAATTATCCGGCGGCGCGGGCGGCGCTGGCAGCCGAAACGCCTCCCCGCTGAGCGGTACCGGCCGGGACGGTTGCCCGCTGGCGACCGCTCGGCGCTACAATCCGGCCCTTCCCATCCACCCTCTTCCGGGAATCGTCCATTCCATGTGGTTCAAGAATCTTTGCATCTACCGTCTTCCCGCCGCCGGCCGGATCGATCCCGCCGCACTTGCGGCGCAGCTTGCGCAGCGCACCCTGCAATCCTGCGGTGCGAGCGACGCGCAAAGCATCGGCTGGGTTCCGCCGCGTGACGGCGGCGACCTCGTGCATGCGGTCAATCATCAGCTGCTGGTGGCCCTGGGCGCCGAGCAGAAGCTGCTGCCCGCTTCGGTGGTCAACCAGTTCGCCCGCGAGCGGGCGGCAGAAATCGCCGAAGCCGAAGGCCGCAAGGTGGGACGCAAGGAGATGCGCGAGATCCGCGAGCAGATGACGCTCGAGCTGTTGCCGCGTGCCTTTGTCCGCCGCCGCACCACCTTCGCCTGGATCGACCCGGTGCATGGCTGGCTGGTGGTCGATGCGGCCGCCATCGGCAAGGCCGAGGAGCTTCTGGAGCTGCTGCGCAAATCGGTGGACGGCTTCGCGGCCCGCCTGCTCAAGACCGGACAGTCACCAGCGGCGGCGATGACCGGCTGGGTAGCCAGTGGCGAAGCGCCGGGGGGGTTCACGCTCGATCAGGATCTGGAACTGCGCTCGGCCGAGGACGCCAAGGTCCGCTACGTGAAGCACGCGCTCGAAGGCGAGGAAATCCGCCGTCACATCGCGGACGGCAAGACCGCGACGCGCCTGGCGATGACCTGGAGCGACCGCGTTTCCTTCGTGCTGACCGAGGATCTGCAGCTCAAGCGACTGGCCTTTCTCGACCTGCTCAAGGAACAGAACGAAAACCAGTCGGACGATGCGGACGAGCGCTTCGATCTGGATTTCGCGCTGATGGCCGGCGAGCTGGCGCGCCTGTTCGACGACCTGCTGGCCGCGCTCGGCGGCGAACAGGCGGCGTGATCGGACGCGAGGCGGGCCGCGTGGTGCAAACGGCCATGGCGGGCCTGGCGGACGGCGCGGCGGATGCCGGAATCGCCGCACCCGCGCCGGACGGAGGCACGCGTACCTGGCACGTCTATCTGATCGAGTGCCGCGACGGCAGCATCTACACCGGGATCGCCATCGACGTGGCGGCGCGCTACGCGGCACATCTCCAGGGCCGGGGTGCGCGCTACACCCGTGCGCACCCGCCGGCCCGCCTGCTGGCGAGCCAGCCCTTCCCCGACCGCTCCAGCGCGCTGAAGGCCGAATACCGCATCAAGCAACTGCCGGCGGCGGAAAAAAAGGCGCTGGCGGCCATGCTCGCCGGGCAGATGCCCAACGGGACCTGAGCGCCGCCCGCCCCCCACCGGTCTTGAGACGCCGGCCCTACCAGCCCGCGCCGATCACCTTTTCTGCCCAGAACAGCGCGGTGATGGTTTTGGCATCGGTGATGGCCCCCTGCCGCACGGCGTCCACTGCGGTGTCGAGCGACAGGCTGAGCACGTCGAGAAATTCCCCGTGATCGAGTTGCTGCGCAGATTCGCGTCGCAAGCCACGGGCCAGGAAGATTTCGATCCGTTCGTCGGAATAGCCGATGCACGGATGCATCACCCCGAGATGGCGCCATTCGGCGGCGCTGTGCCCGGTTTCCTCCAGCAGTTCGCGACGGGCGGTGGCCAGGATGTCCTCGCCGGGGTCGATCTTGCCCGCCGGCAGCTCCAGGAAGGCACGCCGCAGGGGGTAGCGGTGCTGGCGCTCGAACAGCAGGCTGCCGTCATCGAGGAGACCGATGATCACCACCGCGCCGGGGTGCACGATGTACTCGCGCACGCCTTCGCGTCCGTCGGGCAGGCGCACGCGATCGCGCCGGACATCGAGCAGGCGGCCGCTGAAAACCTGCTCGCTGTCGAGCGGCGTTTCGTTCAGGTGGGCATGCGGATCGGACATCGGAGAGCTCCTCAAATGAAAACGCCCCGACTGGCGGGGCGTCTTGCGGAAAGGGCCGGGTTCAGAGCGAACGCAACAGCGCGACGGCGCAGATCGACATCAGCGCCTGCGGGAAGATGCCGAGCAGGGCGACGGCGAGGCCGTTGGCCGACATCAGGACCTTGTTGCCGACGGTGGCCGTCACCGGCGTCAGGTCCTTGGGCTGATCGAAGTACATCAGCTTGACCACGCGCAGGTAGTAGAAGGCGCCGATCAGCGAGAACAGCACGGCGGCGATGGCCAGCCACAGGTAACCGGCGGCGACCACGGCCTGCAGCACCGAGAACTTGGCGAAGAAGCCCACGAAGAACGGCACGCCGGCCATCGAGAACATCATCATCATCATGACCGCGGCGAACCAGGGGCTGCGCTTGTTGAGGCCCTTGAAATCCTCGAGCTCCTCGGATTCGAAGCCGGCGCGGGCCAGCAGCAGGATCATCCCGAAGGTTCCGGCGCTGGTCAGCACGTAGGTGACGACGTAGAACATTGCCGAGCTGTAGGCATTGAGGGCGAAGCGCGCATCGCCGCCGACGATGCCGGTGACCAGGCCGAGCAACATGAAGCCCATGTGCGAGATCGCCGAGTAGGCCAGCATGCGCTTGAGATTGGTCTGGGCGATCGCGGCGAGATTGCCGATCGCCATCGACAGCACGGAGAGCACGATCAGCATCATCTGCCAGTCGGCGGCCAGGACCACGAGGCCGCTGACCAGCATGCGCATGACGATGGCGAAGGCCGCCAGCTTCGGCGCCGAGGCGATGAGCAGGGTGATGGCCGTCGGCGCGCCATGATAGACGTCGGGAATCCACATGTGGAAGGGCACGACGCCGAGCTTGAAGGCAATGCCGGCGACCAGGAAGACCAGGCCGAAGACGAGGATGCTGCGGTTGGCCTGCCCTTGCATGAGGGCGTCGGAAACCGCCGTGATTTCCAGGGTGCCGGTGGCGCCATAGATCATCGACATGCCGTAGAGGAGCAGGCCCGAGGCCAGGGCACCCAGCACGAAGTACTTCATCGCCGCCTCGGTGGCGCGCACCGAGTCGCGGTTCAGCGCGACCAGCGCATAGAGCGACAGAGAGAGAAGCTCAAGACCGAGGTAGATGGTCAGGAAGTGGTTGGCCGAGATCATCACCATCATGCCGAGGGTGGCGAACAGGACCAGCGTGTAGTACTCGCCACGACCGAGTTGCGGACGATCGAGCACGTAGCCGCGCGAATAGAAGAGCACGATCAGCACGGTCAGGCAGGTGAGCAGCTTCAGCAGGTCGCCCATCAGGTCGTCGACGAAGAGGTTGCTGAAGGTGTAGGCCACCTCACCGGTGCTGGTCATGAAGATCACGAAGGCGGTGCCGACCAGCGTGAGCTGGGTCAGTACGTAGGTCAGCGTGCGCTTGCGGTCCTTCACGAAGAGGTCGACCATCAGGATGACGCAGGCCATGACCAGCATGAAGAGCTCTGCGCTCGCGGGGCGCAGGTCGGGCAGAACGAATTGCATTTCGGCAAGAGTCATAGCGGCTACCAGTTATTGGATCTTGCTGATGGCGATGTGGCGCAGCAGTTCATTGACCGAACTGTGCATGACCTCGGTGAAGGGCTGCGGGTAGAGACCCATGCCCAGCGTGCCGATGGCCAGCAGGGCCAGGATCAGGAACTCGCGACCGTTGATGTCGGTCAGTTCGGCAACGTGATGGTTGCCGATGTCGCCGAAGATCACGCGCTTGTACATCCACAGGGTGTAGGCGGCGCCGACGATCATCGTCGAGGCAGCGGCGAAGGCCACCCAGAAGTTGTACTTGACGGCACCGAGGATGACCATGAACTCGCCGACGAAGCCGGAGGTGGCCGGCAGGCCGGCATTGGCCATGGCGAACAGCATGAAGAAGGCGGCGAACTTGGGCATGGTGTTGACCACCCCGCCGTAGTCGGCGATCCGCCGCGAATGCACGCGGTCGTACATCACGCCGATGCAGAAGAACATGGCGCCCGAGACGAAGCCGTGCGAGATCATCTGCACCAGCGCGCCTTCGATGCCCAGCGCGCTGAACATGAAGAAGCCGAGGGTCACGAAGCCCATGTGCGCGATCGAGGAATAGGCGACCAGCTTCTTCATGTCCTCCTGCACCAGGGCCACGAAGCCGATATAGACGACCGCAATCAACGACAGGGCGACAATCAGTCCGGCCAGCTCGTGCGAGGCATCCGGCGTGATCGGCAGCGAGAAGCGCAGGAAGCCGTAGGCGCCGAGTTTCAGGCCGATGGCCGCCAGCACGATCGAGCCGCCGGTGGGGGCCTCGACGTGGGCATCGGGCAGCCAGGTGTGCACCGGCCACATCGGCACCTTGACCGCGAAGGCGATCAGGAAGGCCAGGAAGATCCAGATCTGCGCGCCCATCGGGATCGGCAGCTGGTGCCAGTCGAGGATCGAGAAGCTGCCGCCGGAATTGATGAACAGGTAGAGCAGCGCGACCAGGAAGAGCAGCGAGCCGAGCAGCGTGTAGAGGAAGAACTTGATTGCGGCATAGACGCGGTTAGGGCCGCCCCAGATGCCGATGATCAGGTACAGCGGAATCAGCGAAGCCTCGAAGAACACGTAGAAGAGGATGCCGTCGAGGGCGCTGAAGATGCCGTTGAGCAGCCCGGACATGATCAGGAAGCCGGCGTTGTACTGCGCGACCTTGTTGTCGATGACCTGCCAGCCGGCCAGCACGACGATCAGCGTGATGAAGCTGTTGAGGATCACGAAGAGCATCGAGATGCCATCGACGCCGAGGTGGTAATTGATGTTGAAGCGCGGAATCCACGGCGCGAGTTCGACGAACTGCATGGCCGGGGTCTGCATGTCGAAGCCGGTGTAGAGCGGAATCGTCACCAGCAGGCCGGCAAAGGCGCCGGCCAGGGCCAGCATGCGCGCCAGCGGAGCATTGCGGTCCGAGCCGGTGGCCAGCACGACGAGGCCGGCAAAGATCGGAATCCAGACGGCAAGGGAGAGGAGCGGGGTACCTGACATATCGTTCCCAGTCTTTTTCTAGCTCAGACGCGCGAGACCCAGAGGGTCAGCAAGACGAACACGCCGATGATCATCGTAAAGGCGTAGTGATAGATGTGGCCGGACTGGAAGAAGCGGACGACGCTGGCGATCCAGCCGACCAGGCGCGCGCTTCCGTTAACCAGGATGCCGTCGATCAGGGCGGCATCACCACCCTTCCACAATCCGCGGCCAAGCAGGCGGGCGCCGCCGGCGAAGACCGCTTCGTTGAACTTGTCGAAGTAGTACTTGTTCTCGAGCAGGGTGTAGATCGGACCCACGCGGGCCTTGATCGCAGCCGGGATGTCCGGGCGCTTGAGATAGAAGAACCAGGCCACGGCCACGCCGGAAACGGCCAGCCAGAAGGGGGCGGTGGTCAGTGCGTGCGTGGCCATCGCGGTGGCACCGTGGAAATGGTGGGCGAGCTCGGCCATCGCCGGATGGCGCGCCGCATCGACGTGGATGACGCCCTTGAAGTAGTCGCCGAACAGCATCGGTTCGATGGCGATGAAACCGATGATCACCGAGGGGATGGCCAGCAGGACCAGCGGCAGGGTGACCACCCAGGGAGTCTCGTGCGGCTTCTGGCCGGGAGCTAGGCCATGGTGGTGATGGTCGTCGTCATGGTGATCGTCGTGGCCGTGATGCGCCTTGCCGAAACGCTCCTCGCCGTGGAACACGAGGAAGTACATGCGGAAGGAGTAGAAGGCGGTGACGAAGACACCGGCGAGCACGGCGAAATAGGCAAAACCGGCGCCCGGAATGTGCGAGAACTTGACGGCCTCGATGATCGAGTCCTTGGAGTAGAAACCGGCAAAGAACGGCGTGCCGATGAGTGCCAGCGAGCCGATCAGCGAGGTGATCCAGGTGATCGGCATGTACTTGCGCAGACCGCCCATGTTGCGGATGTCCTGGTCGTGATGCATGCCGATGATCACCGAGCCGGCACCGAGGAACAGCAGCGCCTTGAAGAAGGCGTGCGTCATCAGGTGGAAGATCGCCACCGAATAGGCCGAGGCGCCGAGCGCGACGGTCATGTAACCGAGCTGCGAGAGCGTCGAGTAGGCAACCACGCGCTTGATGTCGTTCTGGATGATGCCGAGGAAGCCCATGAACAACGCGGTGATCGAGCCGATCACGATGACGAAGGACAGCGCGGTGTCGGAAAGCTCGAACAGCGGCGACATGCGGGCGACCATGAAGATACCGGCGGTGACCATCGTCGCAGCGTGGATCAGCGCCGAAATCGGGGTCGGGCCTTCCATCGAGTCGGGCAGCCAGACATGCAGCGGAACCTGCGCGGATTTGCCCATCGCGCCGACGAACAGCAGGATGCAGGTGGCCGCGAGCAGCGAAACGGTCGCCCATTCGCGGTCGAGGAACAGGTTGATCGTCGTGTCCGCGAGGGACGGCGCCTTGGCGAACACTGCGGCGTAGTCGAGCGTGCCGAAGTGCGCGAGCACCAGGCCAATGCCGAGAATGAAGCCGAAGTCGCCGACGCGGTTGACCAGGAAGGCCTTCATGTTGGCGAAGATCGCCGTCGGGCGGGTGTACCAGAAGCCGATCAGCAGATAGGAGACGAGACCCACCGCTTCCCAGCCGAAGAACAGCTGCATGAAGTTGTTGCTCATCACCAGCATCAGCATTGAGAAGGTGAACAGCGAAATGTAGCTGAAGAAGCGGTTGTAGCCCGGGTCATCGTGCATGTAGCCGATGGTGTAGATGTGCACCATGAGCGAGACGGAGGTGACGACGAGCATCATGGTGACCGTCAGCTGGTCGATCAGGAAGCCGACCTCGAAGCTGTAGTCGCCGGAGGTCAGCCACTGGTAGACCGGGCCGTTGAAGGTGTTGCCGGCCATCACGTCCCTGAAGATGACAACCGAGGCGATAAAGGCGATGGCAACCCCGGCGATCGTCGCGGTATGAGCGACCCAGCGCGGGATGATCCGGCAGAGGAGGCCGGCGATCATCGCGCCGACGAGCGGTGCGAGCGGCACCAGCAGATAGAGGCTCTTCATGTCCATGTGCGCTTAACCCTTGAGGCTGTCCAGATCATCCACGTGGATGGTTCTCAGGTTGCGGAAGAGAACGACCAGGATGGCAAGACCGATCGCCGCTTCGGCAGCCGCGACGGTGAGGATGAAAAAGACGAAGATCTGGCCGGCGACATCCTGCAGGTAGTGCGAGAAGGCGATGAAGTTCATGTTCACCGCCAGCAGGATGAGTTCGAGCGCCATCAGCAGCACGATCAGGTTCTTCCGGTTGAGGAAGATGCCCACGACGCCGATCGCAAACAGGATCGCGCCAAGGATCAAAAAATGGGACAGTGTAAGCAAAGTGCCTCCCTGGTTCCTTCAGCAGGTGGCGGCACACGGCCGCCACATCAGTATTCTCTTCGGTTGCCGTCAGTCCTGCTTTTCAGCCGGCATCTGCAGCACGCGCATGCGGTCACGGGCCTTCACGACGACCTGGGTGGCCGGATCCACGGCCTTCGTCTTGCGACGCTCGCGCATGGTCAGTGCCACCGCGGCGACGATGCCGACAAGCAGGATGATCGAGGCCAGTTCGACCGGATAGACGTAGTCGGTGTACATCAGCCGGGCCACCGACTTGACGTTGCTCGCCTCGGCACCGGTCTGCGGTACGTCGCTCTCGAGCAGGCCGAGATAGTTGCCCCCGAGCACGAGCGCCATTTCGGCGATCATCAGCAGGGAAACCATCGCGCCGAGCGGCAGATAGCTCCAGAATCCTTCGCGCAGGCGGTCGATGTTGATGTCGAGCATCATCACCACGAACAGGAAGAGCACCATCACCGCGCCGACGTAGATCAGGACGAGACCGATGGCCAGGAACTCGGCCTGCAGCAGCATCCAGACGCCGCTCGCGCTGAAGAAGGCGAGCACCAGATAGAGGGCGGCGTGCACCGGGTTGCGCGCGGTGATGACGCGCAGGGCGGCGAACAGCATGATCGCCGAGAGGAAATAGAAAACGAAGCTCTTGAATTCCATCGTGTCGGCCTCAGCGGTATTTCGCATCGAGCGCGCGGTCTTCGGCGATCTGCGCTTCGTAGCGCTCGCCGTTGGCCAGCAGCATCGGCTTGGTGTAGTAGAGATCGCCGCGCTTCTCGCCGTGGTACTCGTAGATGCGCGTCTCGACGATCGCGTCGACCGGACAGGCCTCTTCGCAGAAACCGCAGAAGATGCACTTGGTCAGATCGATGTCGTAGCGCGTCGTGCGCCGCGAACCGTCATCGCGCTCGCCGGACTCGATGGTGATCGCCATCGCCGGACAGACCGCTTCGCAGAGCTTGCAGGCGATGCAGCGCTCTTCGCCGTTGGGATAGCGGCGCAGCGCGTGCAGACCACGGAAGCGGTGGCTCTGCGGTGTTTTTTCCTCGGGGTACTGGACGGTGATCTTGCGGGCGAACATGTAGCGCCCGGTCACCGACATCCCCTTGAGCAGTTCCTTCAGCAGGAGGCTGCCGAACATTTCCTTCATCGAACCCATGACCAGCCCCTTACTTCCAGATGTTCCACGGCGACATCATCCAGCAGCCGACGACGGTCAGCCAGACGAGACACACGGGAATGAACACTTTCCAGCCCAGACGCATGATCTGGTCGTAGCGATAGCGCGGGAAGGTGGCGCGGATCCACAGGAAGAAGAACAGCACCGCCGCAATCTTCAGGAACAGCCAGAGCAGGCTGTCCGGCAGGAAGCCGACCGGTGACAGCCAGCCGCCAAGGAACATGATCGAGGCCAGCGCGGAGACGAGGATCATGTTGGCGTATTCGGCGAGGAAGAACACGGCGAAGGCCATGCCCGAGTACTCGACGTGAAAGCCAACGATTTCCGATTCACCTTCGGCCATGTCGAACGGCGCACGGTTGGTCTCGGCGACGATGGAGATCAGGTAGACCACGAACATCGGCAACAGTGGCAGCCAGTTCCAGGACAGGAAGCCGAGGCCGTTGTCGGCGAACATGCCCTTGCGCTGTGCTTCGACGATGTCGCCCAGGTTTAGGCTGTTCGACACCATCAGCACGACGACCAGCGCCAAGCCCATCGGGATCTCGTAGGAGATCATCTGCGCGGCCGAACGCATGCCGCCGAGGAAGGCGTATTTGGAGTTCGAGGCCCAGCCGGACAGGATGATGCCGTACACGCCGATCGAGGTGATGGCCATGATGTAGAGCAGGCTGGCATTGACGTCGGCAAGCACCAGCGTGTCGTTGAACGGCACCACGGCCCAGGCGGCGAGCGCCGGCGCGAAGGCGAACATCGGCGCGATCAGGAAGATGCCCTTGTTGGCTCCCGAGGGGATGACCACTTCCTTGAGCAGCAGCTTCACGCCGTCGGCGATCGGTTGCAGCAGACCCCACGGACCGACACGGTTCGGGCCGATGCGCACCTGCATCCAGCCGATGATCTTGCGCTCCCAGAACGTCAGGTAGGCGACGCCGAGCAGCAGCGGCGCAATGATCAGGACGATCTTGAGCAGCGTCCAGACGAGCGGGAAAACCGGCCCGAACAACCCTTGCAGTGCTTGTTGCAGTGCTTCAACCATCATGCACGCTCCACGGTAATCGGGCCGAACATGTCGCCGAGCGCGGCGGTCGTCGCATGCGCGGCGGCCACGCGGACACATGCCGCCGGAACGGTTTCGTCGATCTGAACGGACAGCCGGGCCTCGCCCTGTCCTTGCCGGACCACCACCGGTGCGCGGTCGGCAAGACCGAGTCCGGCGGCGGTGCTGGCGGACATGCGTGCGGCCGGCGGCGCGGCATCGCGGGTCTGTTGCAGGGCCGGGGCGCGCCGGGCCAGCGGGTCGGCGAAGTGGATCGGGACATCAGCGATGCGCTGCAGCTTTCCGGTCTCATCGGCGACAGGCGCGGACAGCGTGGCGATGCCGTTGTCCAGGCCGGAGGCGAATTCGCAGCCGGCGGGCAGGATCTCGTCGCGGACCTGCTCGCTGGAGTCGTAGTCGAAGCCCGGCAGCGCGAGGACGTTACCGAGAACGCGCAGCACCTTCCAGCCCGGGCGCGCATCGCCAAGCGGACGCACCACGCCGTTGAAGCTCTGCACGCGGCCTTCGGTGCTGACGAAAGTGCCGGAGGTTTCGGTATAGGGCGCGATCGGCAGCAGGACATCGGCCGTTTCGAGCAGCGTGGCGCTCTTGAAGGCGCTCAGGGCAACCGTCAGCGCGGCCTGGCCGAGCGCGGCGATCGCCAGGCGCGGATTGTGGCAATCGAGTTCCGGCTCGAGTCCGAGCAGGATGTAGGCTTGGCGGGGCTGCGCGAACATCTCGTAGGCGTTGAGCGCGGTCGGCAGAGCGCCGGCAACATGGCCGCCGACACTGTTGGCTGCTTCGCCGAGGAAGCCGAAGGTGGCGCCTGTGAGACGGGCGAGTTCCTGGGCAAGAAGTTGCAACTGTGCTGCCTGCGCGCACTGCTCGGCCACGTTGCCAAGGAAGATGGCGCGCTTGTCGCCGGCCAGCAGGCTTTCCGCGATGCGCTGTGCGGTGGCATCCGGCTCGATCGATTCGAGCCCGGCGGGCACGGCGGCGCCCTTCTGCACGGCGGCGGCCTTGACCACGGCGCCCAGTGCGGCGACGAGTGCCGACGGGGCAACCGCGAGGCTGGCGTGCAGGTTGATCAGCGGATCGTCGCCAGCCACGGAAATCAGGCTGACCTTGGTCCACTTCTTGGCGGCCTGACGCAGGCGCTGCGCGATCAGCGGATGGTCCTTGCGCAGGAAACTGCCGACGACGAGCGCGGCATCGAGATCCTTGATTTCGGCGAGGCGCAGGCCCAGCCACGGGGTCCCGGCACGCTTGCCGTCGGCGGAGAAATCACGACGACGCGGACGGAAGTCGACGCTGCCCGAGCCCAGACCGCGCGTCAGTTTCTGCAGTAGGTACAGTTCCTCGAGCGTGGCGTGCGGTGCGCCGAGAGCGGCAATGGCTTCCCCGCCATGCGTCTTGGCGATGTCCTTCAGCGCGTGGGAGACGTAATCAAGGGCGACGTTCCAGTCCACCTCGCGCAGGGCTCCGTCGACGCGGATCATCGGCCGTGTCAGGCGTTCGGCGGAATTGAGCGCCTCATAGGCAAAGCGTTCCTTGTCCGAGATCCAGCATTCGTTGACATCCTCATTCTCGCGCGGAAGAACGCGCATGACGACGTTGTTCTTGATCTGCACGGTGAGATTGGCGCCGACGCTGTCATGCGGGCTCACCGACTTGCGCCGCGAGAGCTCCCAGCTGCGGGCGGCGTAACGGAAGGGACGGGAGGTCAGCGCGCCGACCGGGCAGAGGTCGATCATGTTGCCCGACAGTTCGGAATCCACGCTGCGTCCGACGAAGGTCTGGATCTCGGAATGCATGTTGCGGTTGGCCATGCCGAGTTCCATGATGCCGGCGATTTCCTGGCCAAAACGGACGCAGCGCGTGCAGTGGATGCAGCGCGCCATTTCCTGCATCGAGATCAGCGGTCCAACTTCCTTGTGGAAGACGACCCGCTTCTCTTCCAGGTAGCGCGAGGCGCTCCCACCGTAACCCACCGCCAGATCCTGCAGCTGACACTCGCCGCCCTGGTCGCAGATCGGACAGTCGAGCGGGTGATTGATCAGCAGGAATTCCATCACACCCTTCTGTGCCTTGACGGCAAGCTCGGAGTGCGTGAATACCTTCATCCCGTTGGTCACCGGCGTGGCGCAGGCAGGCAGCGGCTTCGGTGCCTTCTCGACCTGGACCAGGCACATGCGGCAGTTGGCGGCGATCGAGAGTTTCTTGTGATAGCAGAAGTGCGGAATGTAGGTCCCCAGCTGCTGGGCGGCATCCATGATGGTGCTGCCGTCGGGTACCTGCGCCTGCTTGCCGTCGATTTCGATTTCCAGCATGTCTAAACCTTAAGCCTTGGCGGTGAAGAAGCCGCTACCGGCGCGCTGCACGTCGACCGGCACGAGGCATTTCTTGTGTTCGATGTGGTAGGCGAACTCGTCGCGGAAATGCTTGATGAAGCTCTGCACCGGCATCGAGGCGGCATCGCCGAGGGCGCAGATGGTGCGGCCCATGATGTTGGTGGTGACGCTTCCGAGGAGATCGAGGTCGTCGGGGCGGCCGAGGCCGTTCTCGATGCGATGCACAACCTTGTACAACCAGCTGGTGCCCTCGCGGCACGGCGTGCATTGGCCGCAGGATTCCTCGTAGTAGAAGAAGGACAGTCGCTCGAGCGCCTTGACCATGCAGGTCGTTTCGTCCATGACGATGACCGCACCGGAGCCGAGCATGGAGCCGGCCTTGCTGATGGAATCATAGTCCATCGTGCAGTCCATCATGATGTCGCCAGGGATCACCGGGGAGGACGAACCACCGGGAATGCAGCCCTTGAGCTTGCGACCGCCGCGCATGCCACCGGCCATTTCGAGCAGGGTCGAGAACGGCGTGCCGAGCGGGATTTCGTAGTTGCCGGGACGATTGACGTGGCCGGAGATCGAGAACAACTTGGTGCCGCCGTTGTTCGCCTTGCCCGCCTCGAGGAAAGCCTCGCCGCCCATGTTCATGATGAACGGGATCGAACCGAAGGTTTCGGTGTTGTTGATCGTCGTCGGCTTGCCGTAGAGGCCGAACGAGGCCGGGAACGGCGGCTTGAAGCGCGGCTGCCCCTTCTTGCCCTCGATCGACTCGAGCAGCGCCGTTTCCTCGCCACAGATGTAGGCCCCATAGCCATGGTGGGCGAACAGCTCGAAGCCGAAGTCGCTGCCGAGGATCTTCTGGCCGATGAAGCCGGCGGCACGGGCCTCGTCGAGCGCTTCCTCGAAGCGCTGGTAGATTTCCCAGACTTCACCGTGAATGTAGTTGTAGCCGCGCGTCGCGCCCATTGCATAGGCAGCGATGGCCATGCCCTCGATCACGGAGTGCGGGTTGTAGCGGAGGATGTCGCGATCCTTGAAGGTTCCCGGCTCACCTTCGTCCGAGTTGCAGACGATGTACTTGTCACCCGGGAAGGAGCGCGGCATGAAGGACCACTTCAGGCCGGTCGGGAAACCCGCGCCGCCACGTCCGCGCAGGACGGATTTCTTCACCTCGTTGATGACCTGTTCCTGGGTCATCTTTTCATCGATGATGCGCTTAAGGGCGGAATAGCCACCGCGCTTCATGTAGTCCTGCAGACGCCAGGCGTTGTCGCCGTCCAGCCCCGCCGTGAGCAGCGGATTGATCGCTCCGAGAATCGCCATTATTCGAGCTCCGCCAGCAGTTTGTCGATTTGCTCGGGATTCATCCAACTGCACATGCGGCGGTTATTGACCAGCATCACCGGTGCGTCGCCGCAGGCGCCCATGCACTCGCCTTCCTTGAGCGTGATCTTGCCGTCGGGCGTCGTTTCGTTATAGCCGATCCCCAGCTTCTCCTTCAGGTATTCACCGGCATTGACTCCGCCGGTGAGCATGCAAGGCAGGTTGGTGCATACCGTCAGCTTGTACTTGCCGACCGGCTTGAGGTCGTACATGTTGTAGAAGCTGGCCACCTCGTACGCAGCGATCGGCGGCATGCCGAGATAGTTGGCGACGAACTCGATCGCTTCGCTGGGCAGCCAGCCAAGCTCTTCCTGGGCTATCGCCAGCGAGGCCATCACCGCCGACTGCTTCTGTTCGGCCGGATACTTGGCGATCTCGCGATCGATTCTCTTGAGGGATTCTGGAGTCAGCATCAGCGGTCAATCTCGCCAAAAACAATGTCCTGGGAACCAATGATCGTGACCACGTCGGCCAGCATGTGGCCGCGCGCCATTTCGTCCATGGCGGAAAGGTGCACATAACCGGG
>JAPKHL010000060.1 GCA_026646875.1 Rhodocyclaceae bacterium
CCGCGAAGTGCACGACTCCTGGCCGGAGGACAAACCCCGCCAGACCCTGCGCGGCCTGCTGATCCTGCGCATGAAGCTGGAAACCGAGATGCTTGAACAGGGGCTGCGCCCGACCGAGCTGAAGGGGTGGTGATCGCGGGAAAAAACGGGGGAAAATCAGCGAAGCCCAACGAAAAAGCCAACCGCGCGGGGTTGGCTTTTTTTTGCGGATCGATGATCCGCCGGAATGAAGTGGAGCGGGTGAAGGGAACATCACGCCGCACTCAACTCGTTGATTGATAACGAGTTTCTTCCATGAGCACCATGGAATTAGACCAGATTATGTACCAGTCTCACCTTCTAGGGCAAAGGCCAGGTTGGTGCCGCCCCTCCCAATCTCTAAGCGGTGGTGCGCCAGCCTTCCACACGGCGCTGGTCACTTTGCCCCAGAAGGCGCCACAGTCGTGGGGCGCGATCAGATCCGCGCCAGTCTGCAGCAGCACACTCACCAGCTCGGTCTCGGCATGCGTCGCATCGCGTCGGTTACCCATCTGAGTAACTTTTGATTTGCAGCTGAATATGGTCGCTCCCTGACAGGGGGAACTTCTGTCACCAAGCCGCCGTGGCCGGAGTCAGTGCTTGGGAGTAATCCCATGAACGCCACGTCGAGTGGAATGGCTTGTTCGTAGTCGCAGTAAAAAAATGCCACCTTGCGGCGCTTGCTCCGCCATCCTGGCTGCCACAAAGAGAGCGACCAGCAACAGCGCCGCCCAGACCGTGACGTACAGCAACACCCCGAGGGTCGCCAGCTTGACCACCCAGATCAGCACCGTTGCACCGCCTGCCGGCAGTCCCTGCGCCATCAGCCACCGATGCGCCCGACGCTCCGCGCGCAGGCAACCGCCCCATACACCGCCCAGCCAGCGGCCGAGTCGCGCTGCGGTGGTCATGCGTGCGGTGTGCTTCATGGTTGGCTACCTCATGGTCGTTCCACGGTCGTTGGGCAAGGCCGTGCCGGTTTCCTTCATGCCTGCCGCGCCGCGAATGCTTCGGCGGTCATGATCAAGCCGGGAAAGTCCTCTCGCATGGCGAGAATGTCCGCATCCCCCGTGATCAACGCATCCGCCTTGCCGACATGCGCGAGCACCAGGAACACCTGGTCCTTCTTGTCGCGGCAGACCGGCAGGTCTGGCCATGGCGCCGGCAGTTCCACCACATCGGCGTAGGGCAGAAAGTCCGCCAGCAACTCCTGCTGTTCCGAGGTCGACAGCTTGAACTTGGGATAGGCCAGGACGCGCAGGAGTTCACTGGCCGTCTCCCGGCAGACCAGCGGCTGCAACTGCTGGTGCTGCCAGGCGTGGCGTATCCAGGCCAGGCGTCCGGCACTGAAGATCAGCGCCGACAGCACGATGTTGGTGTCGAGGACGACCCTGCGCATCACTGCCGTGCCCAGGCCACGGCATCCTCGACGTCCTGCTCGGTGATCCCGAGTTGCTCCAGCTTCTCGCGCACAGCCTGTGCCTTCTGGACGCGCACGGGGGTCAGGACGATCCGACCGCCCTCGACGGTGACGTCGAAGTACTCCGCCGCATCCACGCCGGACACGGCCGCCTTGGGCAGCGTGATCTGATTTTTCGATGTGAGCTTGGCAAGCATGGGAGGCCTCCATAAGTTTCAAAGGAAATCTTACTTCCTTGCTTCATTCTCGACAAGCATGCCTTCGGGCGCAGGGGTTTCAGGGCCTGCTGCGTTTTCAGCGCCGGTTGAAACGGACTGATCCAGTGAAAACACAGTGCCTGTTCCGCCCGATCCTGGAGCGCACCGGCTCCGCATTGATTGCGGCACACGAAGCCGACTGCCCCTATATCAAAGGGCTTGTCGAAGGCCAAAGGGCTGGGGATGGAGCAAGGGAATGGCCTCAAGGGGAAAGGCCCTACCCGAAAAGGCCAAAAGGCTCCTCCGGCCAGCCCATCACCAGGATGTCGCCATGCTTTCGCTGTTCCAGCGCAAACGGGTGCCGCTGGCCACCGCCGCCGCGCCACCTCCTGCCGAGCCTGCCAAAGGGCTGACGCCACCGCAGTCGGCCGCAGCGCTGCTGGCGGAGCCGCGCCGGCAGCGGCTGCTGGAACACATCTGGCAGCGCACCTCGCTGTCGCGTCGGCAGTTCCGCTCGCTGTACCTCGCGCCGCTGGAGCGCTACGCCGAACTGGTCGCCGGTGCGCACACCGGTGAGCATCAGCAGCCGGATGCCCAACTGCGTGTTCAGGCGCCCGCGGTACTTGCGCAGTGTCTGCAGCATGACCGGCAGCTCGTGCATGCGCAGGAACGGGTTGTGTTCGACCGGCGGCAAGGGCAGCGCGACCACTTCCAGGTCCCTGGACGGGTTATCGCCCATGTTGGGAATCGCCACCGTGGCGTAGGTGAACAACTGGGTGAACCAGGTCCTCAGCTTCTCGGCCACCGACAGCGAGCCGCGCTTTTCCACCTTGCCGATGATGTCCAGCAGGTGCGCGCGGGTGATCTCGTAGATGGTCAGGTGCCGCAGCGAGGGGAACACATCTTTCTTGAAGACGCGCCCGATCTGTTCCAGGCTCGTCTGCCGTCCTTCCTCCAGCGAGAGCCGGCGATGGGCCAGCCATTGCTCGTAGACGGCCATGAAGGTGTGCTCGCCGGCCAGGACGATCGCGTGCCGCTTGCGCTTGCGTTCGCTGTGGGGATTGACGCCCTTGGCGAGCAGCGAGCGGGCTTCATCGCGAAGTGCACGGGCGTCCTTCAGAGAGAGCGCCGGATACGTGCCGAAGGACATGCGGTCGCGCTTGCCGCCCCACGAGAAGCGGAAGTGCCACGCCTTTGCACCGGTGGCTGAAACAAAGAGGGAAAGGCCGTCTGTGTCGGCCAGGGTGTAGGGTTTGCCGGTCGCCTTGGCTTGGCGAACCGTGAGGTCCGAAAGCATGATCCCAACTCCTTGAAAGCGAGTTGAGTGCCATGTTTCCCATCGAGCCCCGGCTCCCCCAGCAACAATGCGGAATCGGGAAGCTCCGCATTGCGATGTACCACCTGATGTACCGGTTTTGACCGGCTGTCAGTGGATCTCGCTGGACGTCACTGGAATGGCTTTTCTAGAAAAACCGAACCGTGACAATGACTTGCAACACTCCATGGACGTCCTTGGAACACCATGGAAAGTTGAAGTGGAGCGGGCGATGGGAATCGAACCCACGGCTCTAGCTTGGGAAGCTAGGGTATTACCATTATACGACGCCCGCGTGGCCGCTCATTCTAAGCGCTTGCGCGCGGCGCTTCAATCTCCGCGTTCAGTTTCCGTTCGCGGCGGCGTCGAAGACGATCTCCAGCTGGCGGTAGCGGCCGCCATGGAAGATCAGCGGGTCCGTTTCCTCGCCCCGGCTGAAGCGGGCCACGCGGCCGACCAGGATCAGGTGATCGCCGCCCGGGTACTGGTGGGTGTTGACGCATTCGAACCAGGCACAGCACCCGGGGAGCAGCGGCGCGCCGCCCAGCCCGTCGCGCACGGCGAGGCCGGCGAAGCGGTCGCCCTCGCGCGCGGCGAAGCGGTTCGACAGGGCCTGCTGGCCGGAAGCCAGCACATTGACGGCATAGTGCGAGGCGCGACGGAAGGCGTCGAGGTTCGGGGAGGTCGCGGCGAGGCTCCACAGGATCAGCGGCGGATCGAGCGAAACCGAGTTGAACGAGCTGACGGTCAGACCGATGCGCTCGCCGCTCGCCGTGCGGGCGGTGACGACGGTCACGCCGGTGGCGAAGCTGCCCAGGGTGTCGCGGAAGGCCCGGCTGTCGAAGTCGACGGGGAGGGGCACTGCGGACTCGGGCGCGCGGGCGGAATCGGTGTGGGCCGGGGCGGGTTCGACGCGGCTGCGGGGCGGGATCGGCAGGATCATTCGGAGGAACGGAAGGGGGAAGGGAGGCATGCTAAGATTCCCGGCCTTTTCAGGAGTTCCGCGATGCGTCCCGACAGCACCGGCCGGCAGGCCGACCCGCAGGCCCCGATGGCTCATGCCGCCGGGAGGATCGGCACACCGCTGGGCCCCACGGCGACGCGGGTGATGCTGCTGGGGGCCGGGGAGCTTGGCAAGGAAGTGATTATCGCCTTGCAGCGTCTCGGTGTCGAGACAATCGCGGTCGACCGCTACGCCGATGCACCGGGCATGCAGGTGGCGCATCGCGCGCACGTGCTGCCGATGAGCGATGCGGCGGCGCTGCGCGCGATCATCGAGGCGGAGCGGCCGCATCTCGTGGTGCCGGAGATCGAGGCGATCGCCACCGGCGCGCTGCTCGAGATCGAGCGCGAGGGGCTGGCCGAGGTGATCCCGACGGCGCGGGCCGCGCACCTCACGATGAACCGCGAGGGTATCCGCCGCCTCGCCGCCGAGGAACTCGGCCTGCCCACCTCGCCCTACGCCTTCGCCTCCTCGCTGGCCGAGCTGCGGGCCGCGATCGACGGCGGCATCGCTTACCCCTGCCTGGTCAAGCCGACCATGTCGTCTTCCGGCAAGGGTCAGTCGCTGCTGCGCGGTCCGGCCGACGTGGCGCCGGCCTGGGAATACGCGATGCAGGGCGGACGCGTCGCCCAGAGCCGCGTGATCGTCGAGGGTTTCGTCGATTTCGAGTACGAGATCACCCTGCTGACTGTGCGCGCACGCAGCGCCGACGGCACGATCACCACCCATTTCTGCGCGCCGATCGGCCACCGCCAGGTCGACGGCGACTACGTCGAATCCTGGCAGCCGCAGCCCATGAGCGCGGTCGCGCTGCGCCGTGCGCAGGAAATCGCCGGCACGGTGACCGGCAACCTCGGCGGACGCGGAGTGTTCGGCGTCGAACTGTTCGTCCGTGGCGACCAGGTGTGGTTCTCGGAAGTGAGTCCGCGCCCGCACGACACCGGCCTCGTCACCCTGGCCTCGCAGCGTTTCTCCGAATTCGAACTGCATGCCCGCGCCATCCTCGGCCTGCCCGTCGACGTCGACCTGCGCGCCCCGGGCGCCTCGGCCGTCATCTATGGCGGCATCGCCGCGCCGGGCATCGCTTTCGAGGGCGTCGCCGAGGCCCTTGCCGTTCCCGGCTGCGACCTGCGCCTCTTCGGCAAGCCGGAGAGCTACCCCCGTCGCCGCATGGGCGTCGCCATCGCCAATGGCCACGACACCGGGGAAGCGCGCGAGCGCGCCCGGCTCGCTGCCGGCAAGGTCCGGCCCACCGCCGCATGAACCGGGGCGGCCCGCCGGCGCCGACGCCCGGAGTCACCCGCTGCACCGAGATCACCGACTTTGCCGACCGGCTGATCGTCTGGCAGCACCGGCATGGCCGTCACGACCTGCCCTGGCAGCAGACGCGGGATCCCTACCGCATCTGGCTCTCGGAAATCATGCTGCAGCAGACGCAGGTGACGACGGTGATTCCGTACTACGCGCGCTTTCTCGCGCGCTTCCCGGATCTCGCGGCCCTGGCCGCCGCGCCGCTCGAAGCGGTGCTCGAGCACTGGGCCGGCCTCGGCTACTACGCGCGCGCGCGCAACCTGCACCGCTGCGCGCGGACCCTGGTGGCTACCCACGGCGGCCGCTTTCCCGAATCGCCGCAAGCCATCGCCGAGCTTCCCGGCATCGGCCGCTCGACGGCGGCCGCCATCGCCGCCTTTGCCTTCGGCGCGCGCGCCGCCATCCTCGACGGCAACGTCAAGCGGGTGCTGGCCCGCCACTTCGGCATCGAGCGCTGGCCTGGCGAGACGCAGACCGAGCGGGCGCTCTGGACGCTCGCCGAATCGCTGCTGCCGGCGCGGGACACCGCGGCCTACACGCAGGGGCTGATGGATCTCGGCGCCACCGTCTGCACGCGCCGCCGCCCGCGCTGCGACGACTGTCCGCTGCACGCCGGCTGCCTCGCCCGCGCGCAAGGCCGCCAGGAAACGCTGCCGGTATCGCGCCCGCGCAAGCCGCTGCCGCTGCGGCGCACCGTCATGCTCCTGCTCGCGGACGGCGAGCGGGTGCTGCTCGAGCGCCGGCCGCCGAGCGGCATCTGGGGCGGGCTGCTGAGCCTGCCGGAAAGCGACAGCGCCACGCCGGCCGCCGCGCAGGACCTGGCCCGCCGGCACGGTTGCGAGCTGCTGGAAACGCGCCCGCTGCCCGCGCTGCGGCACACCTTCACGCACTTCCAGCTCGACATCGCCGTGCTGCACTGCAGGGTGCGCCGTGACGAGGTCGCAAGCGACGGCCCGGGATGCTGGCTGGCACTCGACGCTGCCCACGAGGCCGGCACACCGACCCCGGTTCGCAAGATACTCAATGAAATGCGGAAGGATGACACTGCCCGCAACGCTGGCAATCACTCCACCAATTTGCGCTGCGACAGGTAGGTATGGAGGATCTCGAGCCGCGATACCGGATCGTCGAGTTCGAGCAACTTCTGCTTGGCGAGCGCCTGCACCGGCATGGCCTCGGCCAGACGGTAGCCGACCCAGGCGGCATCGTCGAAATCGTGCGGCTCGGGCATGCGCAGCGGCCCGAGGTCGTCGGCGATCCGGTGCAGCACCGGCAGCAGGCCCTGCTGGGCCGCCGGTACCGGGTGCCGCGCCGGCTCGTCGAGCAGCGCGACGCGGGCGCGGGGCAGTCCGTCCGCCGCGACCGTCCGCGCCAGCAGGCGGAAGCGACGGCCGCCGCGCGCACTGACGGCCAGCTCGCCGGAAGGCTCCGTCCCGGCCTGCACGAGATCGGCAAGGGTCCCCACCGGGTGCAGCGCCGGGGCGCCCGGGAGACCGCCGTGCGCGATCAGGCACACGCCGAAGGGTTCGGCGGTGGCCAGGCAGGCCGTCACCATGGCAACGTAGCGGGGTTCGACGACGCGCAGCGAAAGCGCACCGCCCGGAAAGAGCACCCCGGCCAGCGGAAACAGCGGGATCTCCAGCTCAACCGGCGGCCGCGCCGGCGCCGGAGCCGGCTTGCGCGACAGGAAATCCAGCCAGCTCAAGACGCCTGCTCCGTGTCGCCCCAGCGCGTTCCGAGTGCGTGTGGCACGGCCAGCCGGTCGAGAATGCGGGCAACGACGAAGTCGACGAGGTCGGCGACGCTCTTCGGATGCTGGTAGAACCCCGGGCTGGGCGGCAGGATCACCGCGCCGGCCCGCGCCAGGCGCAGCATGTTCTCGAGATGGATGACGGAAAACGGCGTCTCGCGCGGCACCAGGATCAGCGGCCGTCCCTCCTTGAGCACCACGTCGGCGGCGCGCTCGATCAGATGGTTGGCCAGTCCCTGGGCGATCGCCGCCAGCGTACCCATCGAGCAGGGGCAGACGACCATCGCGTCGGGCGGGTTCGAGCCGCTGGCCACCGGCGCGAACCATTCCTCGCGGCCATAGACTTCGAGCCGGCCGGGCAGCGCCGCATAGCACTCGCGAAAATAATCGCGCGCGTCGCGGGCCCGCGCCGGCAGCTCCAGCCCCATTTCCTGTTTCGCCACCACCTGCGCCACCTGCGAGTACAGCAGCTGCACCCGGCAACCGGCCTCGAGCAGGCATTCGAGCAGGCGGATGCCGTAGGGCATGCCGGAGGCGCCGGTGAGGGCAAGGCAGACGGTTTCAGGCGGGGTGTTCGGCATCGGGCGGCTCCGGGGCGGCGACGGGCGGCTCGGCGAGCAGCCGGGCGGCGATCAAGCCATTGATGATACCGAAGGCGAGTGCCGCCACGGCAAAAAACGGCGTCATCAGGAACAGGCCGTCGTGCGGGATCAACCACAGGCGGGCCAGCAGCAACTGCCCGCCGATGTGCGCGAAGGCCGCGCAGACGCTCCAGCCGACCGGGCCGAAGGCGCGCGCCGGCAGACGGCTGACGGCGCCGAGGACGAGCAGGCTGGCCGCCGCGCCGGCCACGCTGAGGAAGAAGCCCGGGGAAAGGAAGTGCCCGAGCAGCAGGCCGCCGGCGACGACGCGCAGGACGCTGACCCAGACCGCCGTTCCCCAGCCATGGCGGGCAAGGACGATCAGGGTGACGATGTTGGCCAGTCCCGGCTTGATGCCGGGCAGCGGCAGCGGAATCGCCGCGTCGATCAGCGACAGCCCGATCGCCGCCGCTGCCAGCCGTGCGATGCGGTGGTCCTCGGGCGTCGTGGTCAGCTCAATAATTGAGCGAGTCATACGCCTCCTTCGCTCCGCGCACCTCGACACTGACTTCGTTGGGCGCACAGATGGCGATCTGGCCGGGACGGCTGAGCCAGCCCTGGCGCACACAGTACTGGCGCGGCCCGGGATCGGAGACGACGCGCACGCGCCGGCGGTCGACGGCGATGACGGTGGAACCGAGCGGGCCCGGCACCTCGATGCGCCGGTTGCGCGACAGGTCGAGCTCGGCGAAGACCGTGCCGCCCTGCCGCACGACGGCCTTTTCGGCGATGCCGGCCTGCCAGGCAAGCGGAAAGGCGGCGGCGCAGAGGGCGGTGCCGAGCGCCACGATCAGCCAGTCGCCGGGGCGCAGCAGCCCCCGCCAGGGCATCAGACCGGGCCCCGGGGGCCGGCCGGCAGTTCGCGGTGACGGACGAGAATGCGCGCGCGGCCGGCGAATTCGCGCGCCAGCCACTCGGCGATGTGCACCGACCGGTGCTGGCCGCCGGTGCAGCCGACCGCCACCGTCAGGTAACTGCGGTTATCGCGGATGTAGGCGGGCAGCCAGGAGGCCACGAAGCACGCGATGTCCTGGCGCATGCGCAGGACGTCGGGCTCGGCCTCGAGAAAGGCGATCACCTCGGCATCGCGCCCGGTGAGCGGCCGCAGCGCCATCTCGTAATAGGGATTGGGCAGGCAGCGCACGTCGAAGACCAGATCGGCATCGAGCGGGATGCCGTGCTTGAATCCGAAGGACTGGAAGAGCAGGGTCAGTCCGCTCTCCCGCGGCGCCTCGGCGCCGGCGTCGGCGGCGATGAACTGCCGCACCCATTCCCGCAGGGTGTTCGGCCGCACGTCGCTGGTATCGATGTGGTGACCGAGCGCAATCAGCGCTTCCAGGCGCACGCGCTCCTCGTTGATCGCCTCGCTCAGCGTGCGTTCGTCGCTGGCCAGCGGATGCCGCCGGCGCGTCTCGGAGAAGCGCTTGATCAGTGTCTCGTTCTTGGCATCGAGGAACAGGAAGCGCAGTTCGAGATCGCGCGCGCGCAGCGCGTCGAGCTGTTGCGGCAGCATGGCGATGCTGTCGCCACCGCGGATGTCGATCGCCGCGGCCACCTTGCGGTAGCCCTGCTGGTCGAGCAGGCCGACCAGCTGCTGCAACAATTGCGAGGGCAGGTTGTCGACGCAGTAGTACCCCGCGTCCTCGAGCACGTTGAGGGCGATCGATTTGCCGGAACCGGAAAGGCCGCTGATGAGCACGAGATGCATGGCCGGGAGGATAGCGGATCGGCGCTTTCACGGGCAAGCCGGGCTGACTTACACTCCGGGGTTCGTCCCCGCCGCCACCGCTGGAAGAAGAACCGTCCCATGACCACCCCGACCCTCCCCTTCCTGGCCGATCTCGTGGCCCTGCGCCGCGACATCCACGCCCACCCCGAACTCGCCTTCCATGAAACGCGCACCGCCGATCTCGTGGCGCGCGAACTTGCCGCCTGCGGCCTCGAGGTCCGGCGCGGGCTGGCCGGAACCGGCATCGTCGCCACCCTGCGCAAGGGCGAGAGCCCGCGCGCCATCGGCCTGCGCGCCGACATGGACGCCCTGCCCCTGCACGAGAAGAACGAATTCCCCCACCGCTCGCGGCACGAGGGACGGATGCACGCCTGCGGCCACGACGGCCACACCGCGATGCTGCTCGGCGCCGCCCGGCACATGGCGGAAAACCGCGACCGCCTGGACTTCGACGGCAGCGTCCATTTCATCTTCCAGCCCGCCGAGGAATCCGAGGGCGGCGCGGCGGTGATGATCGAGGAGGGCCTGTTCGACCAGTTCCCGATGGACGCGGTGTTCGGCCTGCACAACTGGCCGGGCATCCCGGTCGGCGAGATGGCGGTGATGCCCGGCCCGGTGATGGCCGGTACCTGCGCCTTCGAGATTTCGGTGCGCGGGCACGGCTGCCACGCGGCCATGCCGCACCAGGGCGTGGACACCCTGGTCGCGGCCAGCCAGCTGGTGCTGGCGCTGCAGACGGTGGTCGCGCGCAACGTCCATCCCTGCGACTCGGCGGTGGTCAGCGTCACCCAGATCCATGGCGGCGAAGCCTGGAACATCATCCCCGACGATGCCCTCCTGCGCGGCACCATCCGCACCTTCCGGCCGGAAGTGCAGGAAACCGTCGAACGCGCCATCGAACGCCTGTGCAGCGGCATTGCCAGCGCCTTCGGCGCGCAGATCGCGGTGAGCTTCGACCACCGCTACCCGCCGACGGTGAACAGCAGCGCCGAGGCCGAGCTCTGCCGTCGCGTCGCCGCGCAGGTCTTCGGCGAGGACAAGGTGCGGCGCAGCGAGCTGCCCTCGATGGGCGCCGAGGATTTCGCCTACATGCTGCGCGAGAAGCCCGGCTGCTACGTCTGGCTCGGCAACGGCCCGGGCACCGGCGGCTGCACCCTGCACAACCCGCACTACGACTTCAACGACGAGCTGCTGCCGCTCGGCATCGCCTACTGGACGCGCCTCGTCGAAGCCGCGCTGCCGAGCCGCTGACACCGCCCCCCGGGGGCCCGGCGCGAGCCGCTGTTGCGTCGGCGCGCACAGTGGTCTAGCTTGTCTGGAGGGAGACCGCACGGGCGCGAGGGGCGCCGGAGGCCGCTCATGGAAATCGAGGACATTGCCAGTCACCCGGTACTGCTGGAGCTTGCACGGGCCGGGTTGACGCCGCGTCACCTGCTCGCCCGCTACCCGCATGTGCTCGCACGGATCGTTGCTGCCTGGGATTCCGCCGAGGGCATGGACGCAACGGTGCGCGGGCTGATGCTCGCCGATCCGCGCCGCAAGCAGGGCTTTCCCCAGGAAGTGATGTCGGAGATCTTCGCCATCGCCCGCTATCACGAGGCCTGCTGCCCGCGCCCGGCCACTTCGCCGCTCGACATCTGGAGCCGCGCACAGGAACTGCGCCGCGAAAAGGGGCGAATCGCGGCAGCGTGACGGAATTCACGTTGGCCTTTTTTACAGGCAATGTCGGGCGGCGAGCGGAAGAACAAAAAATCCATTGAAAAACAGCGCAATGCGCTCGTGGCATTGCTCTTGCTACAGTCCGGACATCCCTTCGGACACTGTGAAGATCATGCCCCGACTCCGTTCCCTGCTTTCCGCCCTGCTCGCCACCGGCGCCCTCGCCGTCAGCGCGCCCGGTCACGCCGCCAGCGTCCGCGTCACCTTCGACACGCCGATCTTCAACGGGTCGGGGTCGGACAATGTCCGGATCACCTACCCCGGCGGCAGCGCCAGCGTCGCCGCCGGACGCTTCCAGGGCACGGCCTCGAACCTCGTCGGCGTCAGTCCGTCGATCTTCGTGAACGGGGTCGACGATCTGTTCATGTACTGCTACGACGTCTATGAGAACGTGGGCAACGGCTGGAAGGTCGACTACACGATCAACTTCACGGGCGTCGGCGCGCGCACACTCGACTTCCTGGGGGCCGTCAACGCGGCACTGAGCGGTGGCGGCGAGACCGATCCCTTCGCCTGGCTGCGGCCGACGAGCCGCTTCCAGGGCGCGGCGATCCAGCTCGGCATCTGGGAAAGCCTGTACGAGAGCGCACCGGCCTGGGATCTCGGCGCGGGCGCCTTCCGTGCCAGCGATCTGGACACCGGCACCCGCGAGTGGTGGGATATCTTCCGCGGCCGCATCGACAGCAGCGACGCCCTCGCCGCCAAGTACACGATGACGCTGCAGGCCAAGGGAGCGCAAGACATGATCACCGGCGATCCCCCCGGCGAGGTGCCGGAGCCGGCCTCGCTGGCGCTGGTCGGACTCGGGCTGCTCGCCCTCACCGCGCTCGGGCTGCGCCCGCGCCGTCCCGCCCGCCGCCGCGTCTGATCAGGCGCTGGCGCGTGCCCCGACGACGGCGAGCGCGGGCCGCTCGCCGCTTCCCTTGCGCAGCGTCAGGTAGCGCAGGCAGCTGACGCGCAGGAAGGAAGCGAAGTTGTCGATCTCGCCCCGGTACTCGACGAGTTCGTCGTACAGCCGGACGATCAGCTGGTTGGTGGTGTAGCCGTCGGCTGCCGCCAGTTCGGCGAGGATGTCCCAGAACAGGTTTTCCAGCCGGATCCGCGTCACCGCGCCATGGATGCGCAACGGCCGCGAGCGCGATTCGTAGAGCATCGGATCGGCCTTGACGTAAAGCTCGCACATGCCTGTCTCCCGAAGGGGTCGAACGGAACGGGAGCGGCCGGTGGCCGCCCCCGCGCGGGGGCCGGCCGTCCGCTCAGGGCTCGATGCGGCTTCCGAGCACCCGCAGGAAGGCCGCCAGCCAGTCCGGATGCGCGGGCCAGGCCGGCGCGGTGACCAGGTTGCCATCGACATGCGCCTTGTCCACCGGGATTTCCGCATAGCGCCCGCCGGCCGCCGCCACCTCCGGCGCACAGGCTGGATAGGCGCTGCAGGCACGTCCGGAAAGCACGCCGGCGGCGGCAAGCAGCTGCGCGCCGTGGCAGATCGCCGCGATCGGCTTGCCGGCAGCGGCGAAGTGCTGCACGGCGGCGATCACCTTCGGGTTGAGGCGCAGGTACTCCGGTGCCCGCCCGCCGGGAATCAGCAGCGCGTCGTAATCCTCGGGACGCAGGGTGTCGAAATCGGCGTTCAGCGTGAAATTGTGACCGGGTTTCTCGCTGTAGGTCTGGTCGCCCTCGAAATCGTGGATCGCGGTGCGCACCTGCGCGCCGGCCGGCTTGCCGGGACAGGCCGCATGCACCGTGTGCCCGACCATCAGCAGCGCCTGGAAGGGCACCATCGTCTCGTAATCCTCGGTGTAGTCGCCGGTGATCATCAGAATCTTCTTCGCAGCCATCCTTGTCTCCTCTCGGTGTGGTTGAAGCCGCTCCATTCTGCATAAACCGGAAGGCTGCCGGGTAGCATCCGGCGGCTACACCCGGGTCATTTGACGATCGGCGAATTGCGCCCGGAAAACTGGTCGGCCATGCGCAGGGCGGCGTCGCTGAACTGGCCCAGCGGATTCTGCGTGCAGTAGCGGTTCACGAAATTCTCGACGGTGCCGGCGGAAACCACCGACACCTGCTGGCCGCGCAGCGCGTAGTTGTGCCCGGTCAACACACCGCGCACCCACGCCACGAAGGCGGCCCGCTGCTCGGCGTCGTCCTTCGAGGCCGTCCAGGCGCGACAGGACATGTCGTCGAAACCGACGATCCTGAGCGTACCGGCCGCTGCGGCCGTCCCACCGCAGGCCAGCAGGACGCAGAACGCCACCAGCCGCCGCTTGACCTTGTGCATTGTGTTCCTCCCGTCGATGCGCGCCCGGGAAAATTCCGCAGACGCCAGAGCGGACGATTCTCGCCTTTCCGCCGCTGCGCGTCCACGCGCCGCCGGAGCGGCGCATCCGGTTTGCAGCCGGGCGCACGCCGTGTAAGGTGACAACATGAAACGCGCCGCGCCACACCCGCTTGCCGGAAACACGAGGGGCCGCCCCGCCGCCATCGCTGCGTGCGCCCTGTCCTTTCTGCTGCTGGCCACCGGTCATGCCGGCCCCGGGTTCGCCGCACCGGCGCCCTGGTACCTGTGGGACAGCCCGCGGGCGGCGCGCACGATCTGCGCGCAGGTTTCCCCGGGACCGGCCTGGGTCCGAGTGCGCGGCCCCTTCCTCGATTCCCGCTGCGAAAAACGCGGCCGCCCCGGCGAGGCGCTGCCCGGCACGCTCGGCACCGCCCCCGCCGTTCCGCTCACGACGCTCCCCCCGCTCGCCCGATCATGATCGACCCGATTCCGCCGGAAGACCTTCCGCCCCTCCCCGCGCACGCGCTCTACACCCCGTGCAACCCCGATCACCTGCCCTTTGCGCGCACCGACGAACTGCCCGAGCTCGGCGAGGATTTCGCCCACGCGCGCGCCATCGAGGCGCTGCGCTTCGGCCTCGACATCCGCCATCCCGGCTACAACCTCTTCGTGCTCGGCGACCCGGGCAGCGGCCGCCACGCCATGGTCAACCGCCTGCTGGCCAGCCGTCTGCCGCCGCCGGCCGCGCTCGCGGACTGGTGCTATGTGAACAACTTCGCCCAGGCCACGCGGCCGACGCTGCTGCGCCTGCCGGCCGGACGCGGGGCGCGGCTGCGCGACGCGATGCGCGACTTCGTCGCGGAACTGGCGCCGGCCATCACCGCCGCCTTCGAAAGCAAGGAGTACCGCGTCCAGCTCGAGGCCCTGGAGAACGAGCACCGGGCACGCGAAGACGCCGCCTTGCGCGAACTCGGCCGCGAGGCGATCGAGCAGGGCATCGCGCTGGTGCGCACGGACGACGGCATCGGCTTCGCGCCGCTCGCCGGGGACGGCGGGACGATGGACGAAGAGGCCTTCGCGCAGCTGCCGGAGGCCCGCCAGCACGCGCTCGAGGCAACGATGGCGGAATTCGAGACACGCCTGGCGCCGCTGATGCACGAGTTCCCCCGCTGGCGCCGGGAGCATGCGGCACGCCTGAAGGAGATCAGCCGCGCCGCGCTGGGCCAGGCGGTCAGCCACCTGATCGAGGCGCTGCGACCGGCCTGGCAAGACCTGCCGGCGGTCAACGACTACCTCGACGCCTGCCTGCGCGACGTGGTGGAGACCGGCGAATCGCTGCGCGCCACCCGCAAGAGCGAGGAGGAAATGGAAACGCTGCTCTTCTCGGGCAGCATTTCCGTCCAGCGCTATCTGGTCAACCTGCTGGTCGACCAGGCCGGCAGCGATGCGCCGCCGATCGTCTGCGAGGACCACCCGACCTTCCAGAACCTGATCGGCCGCGTCGAGCACCTGGCGCACATGGGCACGCTGGTCTCCAACTTCACCCTGATCCGCGCCGGAGCCCTGCATCGCGCCAATGGCGGCGCGTTGATCCTCGACGCCGCCAAGCTGCTGGCCCAGCCCTACGCCTGGGAAGGACTCAAGCGCGCCCTGCGCAGCCGCCAGGTGCGCATCGAATCGCTCGGCGAGATCTACGGACTGGCCAGCACGGTGCAGATCGAGCCGGAACCGATGCCGCTCGACCTCAAGGTGATCCTGATCGGCGACCGGCTCACCCACGCCCTGCTCTGCGAATACGACCCGGAATTCGCCGAACTCTTCAAGGTGGCCGCCGACTTCGAGAGCGATGTCGAACGCAGTGCCGGCAACACCCTGCTCTACGCCCGCCTGCTCGCCACCCTGGCGCGCCGCGACGGACTGCGCGCGCTGACACGCGATGCCGTCGCCCGCGTCATCGAACACGCCGCGCGCCTCGCCGGCGACACCCGGCGCCTGTCCACCCAGACGCGCCGGCTCGCCGACCTGCTGCGCGAGGCCGACTGGCACGCCCGCCAGGGCGCCGCCGCCCTGATCGAACGCCCGCACGTCGAGCAGGCCCTGGCAGCCGCCACCCGCCGCGCCGACCGCATCCGCGAAGCGCAGCACGAAGCCATCCTGCGCGACATCCTGCTGATCGCCACCGAGGGGCAGGCCATCGGCCAGGTGAACGGCCTCGCGGCGATCGGCATGGGCGAATTCACCTTCGCCCACCCGGTGCGCATCACCGCCGCCGCGCGCGTCGGCGAGGGCGAGGTGGTGGACATCGAACGCGAGGTCGAACTCGGCGGACCGCTGCACGCCAAGGGCGTGTTCATCCTCGGCGCCTTCCTCGCCGGCCGCTTCGGGCGCAGCATCGCCCTCTCGCTCTCGGCCAGCCTGGTCTTCGAACAATCCTACGGGGAAATCGAGGGGGACAGCGCCTCGCTCGCCGAACTCTGCGCCCTGCTTTCGGCCATCGGCCTGATTCCCCTCGCGCAGGCGCTGGCGATCACCGGCTCGGTCAACCAGCACGGCATCGTGCAGCCGATCGGCGCGGTGAACGAAAAGATCGAAGGATTCTTCGACATCTGCCGCGCGCGCGGCCTGACCGGCCGCCAGGGCGTGATCATCCCGGCCGCCAACGTCCAGCACCTGATGCTGCGGCACGACGTGGTCGACGCCGTGGCCGAGGGACGCTTCGCCGTCTACGCGGTACGCGACGCCGACCAGGCCATCGCCCTGCTCAGCGGCCTTCCGGCCGGCCGCCTGGAAGGCGACGGCTGGGCGCCAGGAAACTCGGTCAACCGCCGCATCGCCGACCAGCTCGCGGCAATGTCGGAAAAACACCACGAACACGGCGCCCCGCCGAAGAAACCGGCACGCGCGGCCAAACCGAAAGCGCCCGACAAGCCGGTGCTGCCACCGGAAGCCACCGGATAGACGACCGCCCGCCGGCCGCCCCCGGCGGACCGGCCGCGCGGCGCGGAAGCGCTCAGACCTTGAAACGGGCGATCTGTCCGCGCAGGCGCAGGGCGATCTGTTCGAGCTGGTTGGCCGTTTCTGCGGTGCCGCGGATGGTGGCGGTGGTTTCCTCGACCATCTGGGCGATCT
>JAPKHL010000061.1 GCA_026646875.1 Rhodocyclaceae bacterium
GTCTGCAAGGGGATGTGGCAGGGCAAGGAAGTCATCGGCATGCGCGTCACCTGGGACAAGCGCTACATCACGCTCGGTCCGGTGTGCACCATCCTTGGTCTCGCCTTCCACCTGTACGATCCGGACGGCCTGCTGGGCGACAAGAAGCATGTCGGCATCACCTGCGCGCTGGTGCCTTGGGATCATCCCGGCGTGGAAACGCGTCGCCGTCTGTTCCCCCTCAATGCGATGTTCATGAACGGCCCGACGCGCGGCAAGGATGTCTTCATGCCGCTCGATTTCATCATCGGCGGGCGGCGGATGGCCGGGCAGGGATGGCGCATGCTGATGGAGTGCCTGGCAGCCGGCCGGTCGATCTCGTTGCCTTCCTCCAACACCGGCATGGCGCAGCTGACGGCGCGCGCGGTCGGCGGCTACGCCCGCGTGCGCAGCCAGTTCAAGATGGCGGTCGGTAAGTTCGAAGGCGTCGAGGAGGCGCTCACCCGCATCGGTGCCTACACTTATATGATGGACGCCGTGCGCAAGATGACGGCGGGAGCCGTCGATCTCGGCGAGAAACCCTCGGTCGTTTCGGCCATTGCCAAGTATCACGTTACCGAGCGTGCGCGCCAGGTGGTCAACGATGGCATGGACATCATCGGCGGCAAGGGGATTTGTCTCGGACCCTCCAACTTCCTCGGCCGTGCCTACCAGCAGATTCCGATCGGCATCACCGTCGAAGGCGCCAACATCCTTACCCGCAGCCTGATCCTTTTCGGTCAGGGGGCAATCCGCTGCCACCCCTACGTGCTTAGGGAAATGCAGGCAGCACAGCACAAGGATGCGGACAAGGGGCTGGCCGAATTCGATGCGGCGCTGTTCGGGCACATCGGTTTTTCCATCACCAATGCCGTTCGCGCGCTGTGGATGGGGCTCACCGGATCGCGTTTCGTGACGGTACCCGCCGGCGTAGCGCCGGAGGCGAAGCGCTACTACCAGCAGCTGACGCGTTTCTCCGCTGCGTTTGCCTTCCTTTCCGACGTCTCGATGCTGGTGCTCGGTGGCGGTCTCAAGCGCCGCGAGAAGCTGTCGGCGCGCCTCGGCGACATCCTGTCGATGATGTACCTGTGCTCGGCGACACTCAAGCGCTATGAGTCCGAGGGGCGGCAGCAGGCCGACGCTCCGCTGATGCACTGGTCGATCTGGGATGCCATGTACAAGGCTCAGCAGGCATTCGACGGCGTGCTCGCCAACTATCCGAACCGTTTTGTCGCCTGGTGCCTGAACCGGATCATCTTCCCGTTCGGTCATCCCTACGTCGTGCCGTCCGACGACGTCGGCCATCTCGTGGCGAAGGCCCTGATCGAACCCTCGGCGACCCGCGATCGCCTGACTGCCGAAGCCTATCTGCCGAAGATCGAGAGCGAGCCGGTCGGCGCCATCGAGCTGGCGCTGCGGGCGACGATCGAGGCCGAACCGATCGAGGCCAAGATCCGCGCCGCTGAGAAGAGCGGCGTGTTCGACGACAATCCGGATGCCAACGTGCGCGATCTGGCGCATGCGGCCCATGCTGCCGGCATTGTTTCCGCCGAGGAGTATGCCGTGCTGAGACGGCGTAACGAGCTTCGCGACATCGTCATCCGGGTCGACGATTTCCCGTTCGATTTCGGGCGTAGTCAGTGGCAGCCGGTCGTGCAGCACAAGGCCGCCGCATAAGCAGAATAACCGGGGCCGGCGTGTGGGGATCAGGTTTTCCCCGCTGCCGGTGAACGGAACAGAATTCAAAGGAGGAGCACAGTGGCATTCCAGCCTGTGTACGTCGTCGACGGTGCCCGGACACCGTTCCTGAAAGCGCGTAATGCACCTGGGCCGTTCGCGGCGAGCGACCTGGCGGTACAAGCCGGGCGCGCGCTGCTCGTGCGGCAGAAATTCCTGCCGGGCGATCTTGACGAGGTCATCCTCGGTTGTGCCGGCCCGTCGCCGGACGAAGTCAACATCGGGCGCGTCGTTGCGCTGCGGCTCGGGTGCGGCAACCGGGTTCCGGGCTGGACGGTGATGCGTAATTGCGCGAGCGGCATGCAGGCGCTCGACTCGGCCATCGCCAACATCCAGAGCGGACGCTCGCAACTGGTCCTTGCCGGCGGTGTCGATGCCCTTTCACGGGCACCGCTTCTCTATTCCGACACCATGGTCCTGTGGTTCGCCCAGATGATGCAGGCGCGTACCCTCGGGGCGAAGATCGGTATGTTCGCCAAGCTGCGTCCCTCGGCCCTGCTGTCGCCGGTGATCGGTTTGATGAAGGGATTGACCGATCCGGTGATCGGCCTGCTGATGGGACAGACGGCGGAAAACCTCGCCTGGAAGTTCGACATCTCGCGTCGCCAGATGGACGAATTCTCGGTGCGCAGCCACCAGCGCGCGGTGACCGGGCGTAATGCCGGCCATTTTTCCGAGATCGTTCCGCTGGTCGATGTCCGGGGCAATGTTTACGAGGAGGACGACGGCGTGCGTCCGGACTCCGCCATGGACGGGCTCGCCAAGCTGAAGCCGTTCTTCGACAAGAAATACGGGCGCGTCACGCCCGGCAACAGCTCCCAGATCACCGACGGTGCCGCCTGGCTGATCCTGGCCTCCGAGGCCGCCGTCGAGAAATGGGGGCTTTCACCGCTGGGCCGGATTACCGACAGCCAGTGGGCCGGGCTCGATCCTGCCCAGATGGGGCTCGGCCCGGTGCATGCGGCGACGCCAATCCTGCAGCGTCACGGCTTTGACCTCAACGACATCGACGCCTGGGAAATCAACGAAGCCTTCGCGGCGCAGGTGCTCGGCTGCATTGCCGCCTGGGAATCCGACGACTACTGCCGCGAACAGCTCGGCTTGCCGGGGGCGCTCGGCACGCTCGATCAGGGGCGGCTGAACGTCGATGGCGGTGCGGTGGCCCTCGGGCATCCCGTCGGCGCCTCCGGCGCCCGCATCGTCCTGCATCTCCTGCACGTGCTGCGCGCCTGCCAGGCCCGGCGCGGTATCGCTTCGATCTGCATCGGGGGCGGGCAGGGCGGGGCGATGCTTGTCGAAGCCGCGGGGTGAAGCATGCGTATCGGTGTACTTGTCGACTCTACCTGCGATTTGCCGAAATCCTTCATCGAGGCACACGGCATCGTCGTCATGCCAATCACCCTGCGCATCGGTGGCAAGGTCATCGAGGATCGCCGCGATCCCGACGAGACGCATGCGTTCTACACGCGTCATCTCGACAACAAGTCCGAGGATTTCGCCGAATCGATCCCGTACTCGGCCGAGCAGATCGAGCGGCTGTTCCTCGACCGCCTGGTGCTCGACTACGACTACGTCTTCTGCCTGACCGTCACGGCCGGCCGCAGCGCCATCTACGACAATGCGATGAAGGCTTCGCGGGCCATCCTGACGCAGTACAAGGACGTGCGCCGCCGGGCCGGCGTGCCCGAACGTTTCGGTCTGGCAGTCCTCTCCTCGCGCAGCATGTTCACCGGGCAGGCGGTGCAGGCCGCCGAGGCGATCCGGCTGATCCGGCAGGGCGGAACGCCGAGCGAGATCGGGACCCGGCTGCGCCAGCTGATCGACCGGACGCACACCTATCTCGTGCCGTCCGACCTTTTTCACATCTACAAGCGGGCCTCCAAGAAGGGCGAGAAGAGCATCGGCTGGGCCTCCTATACGCTGGGCTCGATGCTTGACGTCAAACCCATCCTTTACTGCAACCAGGACCGTACCGGCCCGCTTGCCAAGGTGCGCGGCTTCGAGGCCGGTGTCGAGAAACTGTTCGCGAGCGCCGAGTCACGTGTCCGCGAGGGGCTCGACGCGCCCTTCCTGTGCATCAGCTACGGCGGTCCGCTCGAGCAGCTGCACCGCTTTTCCGGCTATGACGCGCTCGTCGCCACCGCGAAGGCCGCCGGCGTCGAGGTGTTGGTGTCGCCGATGAGCAAGACCGCTGCGGTCAACGTCGGGCCAGGCGCCGTGTCGCTGGCCTTTGCCGCCGACGGGCAGACGCTGCAGTGAGCCAGGATCGAAATACAGACATGAACGAAACCAACTATCAGCACTGGCAACTGGAAATTGATAGCGACGGCGTCGCCTGGGCAACGCTCGACAAAGCCGGTGAGTCGGCCAACTCGCTGTCGCGCGCCGTGATGGACGAACTCGGGCAGTTGCTGGACCAGCTTGACACCTACCGGCCGAAGGGCCTGATCATTCGCTCCGGAAAGGCGGCCGGCTTCATCGCCGGTGCCGACATCCAGGAGTTTACCCAGCTCGATACGCCCGAGAAGGGGCTCGAACTCGTATCGCGCGGCTGGCACCTGTTCAACCGCCTGGCCGGCGTCGGTTATCCGACCCTGGCGCTGGTGCGCGGCCACTGCCTGGGGGGCGGCCTCGAACTGGCGTTGGCCTGCCGCTATCTGCTCGCGGTCGATGAGCCCGGCACCCGGATGGGCTTGCCGGAAGTCATGCTCGGTATCTTCCCAGGCTGGGGTGGCATGTTGCGGCTACCGGAGCGGATCGGGCCGCAGGCCGCACTCGACATGATGCTGACCGGCAAGACCATGGATGCCGTACGGGCCAAGCGCATGGGGCTTGCCGACGAGTGCGTTCCGCCACGCGTCATGGATAGCGCAGCGAAAATCCTGCTGCTTTCCAATGCGCCGCGCCGCCCGCTGCCATTCCTGCAACGCCTGCTCAACGGGCCTCTGAAGGGAATCGTGGCCGCCGGCGCCCGCAAGCAGGTGGCCAAGCGCGCCCAGCCGGCACACTATCCCGCGCCCTACGCGATCATCGACATCTGGGCCAGGCACCACGGCAATGCCTTGGCTGCGCCGGCGCTGATCGACGGGATCGTGCGCTCGCCGACGGCGCGCAATCTGGTGCGCGTCTTTTTCCTGCAGGAGCGCCTCAAGGGGTTTGGCAAGAGCGAGGAAGCGAATGCCTTCCGGGCGCAGCGCGTGCATGTGGTCGGAGCCGGCGTCATGGGCGGCGACATCGCCGCCTGGTGCGCACAGCGCGGTCTGACGGTCACCCTGGAGGACCGGGGCATGGAGCGCATCGCGCCGGCCCTGAAGCGCGCTCATGCCGGCTTCGCCAAACGGATCCGGGACAAGGCGAAGCTGCGAGCGGTGATGGATCGCCTGATTCCCGATCCGCAGGGCGACGGCGCGGCGCAGGCCGACGTGGTGATCGAGGCGATCTTCGAGAATCTCGAGGCCAAGCACGCCCTGTTCCGTCGCCTCGATGCCGTCATGAAACCCGACGCCGTTCTGGCAACCAACACCTCCAGCCTGCGCCTTGAGGACTTGCGTAGCGTGCTGGCCAATCCGGCCCGCCTCGTCGGCATCCATTTCTTCAACCCGGTGGCGAAGATGCCGCTTGTCGAAATCGTTTCCGCCGCCGGGACCGATCCGGAAATGGCTCGTCGCGCAGCGGTCTTCGTCAAGCAGATCGATCGTCTGCCGCTGCCGGTGAAGAGCGCCCCCGGCTTCCTGGTCAACGCCGTGCTGGGGCCCTACATGCTCGCCGCGTTGCGTGCTGTCGATGAGGGAATCGCGCCCGAAACCGTCGATGAGGCGATGCTGGCCTTCGGCATGCCCATGGGGCCGATCGAACTGGTCGACATGGTCGGGCTCGACGTGGCGATGGCTGCCGGCAAGGCGCTGACCGGCGCCGAGGCCGAGCCACCGCGCTGCCTGCTCGAGCGCTTCAACGCGGGCCACCTGGGCAAGAAGACCGGCAAGGGTTTTTACGATCACGGCAGCGGCAAGCCGGCCAAGGCGGCTGCGGGAAGCGTGCCGCCCGGACTCGCCGAGCGCCTGCTCAAGCCCCTGCTTGAACGAACTCAGCAGCTGGTCCGCGACGGCGTCGTCGCCGATGCCGATCTGGCGGACGCCGGCGTCATTTTCGGAACCGGTTTTGCGCCCTTCACGGGCGGGCCGCTCAACTATCTGCAGCACGGGGAAAAATGACATCGCCCGGCTGTTGCACAAAAGCAACGAGACGGCACGCCAGCGGGCGTGCCGGGCTGCCAACGCCAGCCGATTGGGGCTATTGTGGCAGCTGGCGCCAGTGCGTATCCGAACGGGCAGGGCACCGGCGCAGCGTCGGAAAAGAGAACGCAAATCGTCGTAACAATGGCCGGATCGATCCGGTTCCACAACCAGGAGGAGGTTAGGATGAAACAGGCAACAGGGAGTGCACGCATCCCGCGGTTTCGCCGCAACACGCTCGGGGCCGCCGTGGCGGTCGCGCTGGCGGCCGGCACGTCGTCGGCTATGGCGTTCGAGTTCAAGTCGGGGGAGCTGTCGGGCAGCTTCGACACCACCGTATCCGCCGGTGCGCTCTGGCGCATGGACAATCGCGATCCGGCGCTGGTCAGCATCAGCAACGGCGGTTCGGCGCGCGATCCGAACTCGGATGATGGCAATCTGAAATACGACCGCGGCGACCTTGTCTCCACCATGCTCAAGGCCACCCACGATCTCGAGCTGAAATATCACAATTTCGGTGCCTTCGTTCGCGGCACCTATTTTTACGATCCGGCGATCCGCGACAAGGATGGCCTGCCCTCGGTGGCCCGCGACAAGCTGGGAACCGGCGGCGAGATCCTCGATGCCTATGTGCGCGGCACCTTCAGCCTGGGCGGCCGCAACCTCAACCTACGCCTCGGCAAGCAGGTGGTCAGCTGGGGTGAGAGCACCTTCATCCAGAACGGTCTGAACGTGCTCAATCCGGTCAATGTCAGCCGCCTGCGCGCTCCCGGCTCGGAACTCAAGGAAGGCCTGATTCCGACCACGATGGCCTATGCCTCGCAGGAACTGACCGACAACCTGTCGGTCGAGGTGGCCCTGATGACCGAGTGGAAGAAGACCAAGATCGATCCCGCCGGCTCCTTCTTCAGCACCAACGATTTCGTTTCGGAGGGCGGCAACATCGCCTATACCGGCTTTGGCCGCCGGAACGATCTCAACGGCCCCGCCGGAATCTTCCCGGCCAACGCCAACGCCGCCCTCTGGGCGCCCCGCTCGGGTGACCGCGAGGCCCGCGACGACGGGCAGTACGGTCTGGCCTTCCGCTACTTCGCGCCGGAACTGAACAACACTGAATTCGGCTTCTACCACGCCAACTACCACAGCCGGACGCCCTTCGTTTCCGGCTACCGCGGTGGCATCACCTCCGGCGGGAGCATTTCCAACAACCTGAGCCCGGCCCAGGTGGCCGCGCTCGGTGCTGCCGGGATTCCCACCGTGGCGACCGGCAACCCGGCGTGCAACGTCCTCAACATCCCGACTTTCGGGGGGCTGCACACGGCAGCCAACATCGCTGCACTGGCCGCCGTCACGGGGAGCGCCGCGAGCGCCACCGCGCTGTCGGCGCTCAATGCGACGAACGCTGCCTGTGCGGCGGCCGCCGGCCGGGCGGGAACCTATTTCGTCGAGTATCCGGAAGACATCAAGCTGTTCGGCATGAGCTTCAATACCTCGCTGCCCGGCGGGGTCGCCCTGCAGGGTGAGTACTCCTACCGCAAGAACCAGCCCCTGCAGCTGCCGTCCGCCGAACTGCTCGGCGCCGCGCTGGGCATTGGCAACCAGCTGACCAGCACCAATCCGCTCGCGGCTGCGGCGGTTCCCTACGGGACCGAGATCAGCGGCTATCGCCGCGTCAAGATGCACCAGTTGCAGTTCACCGGAACCAAGTCGTTCGGCCCGAGCCTGGGCGCCGAGCAGCTGGTCGTCGTGGGCGAGGTCGGTTATACCTATCTCGATCTGCCTTCCGACATCAAGTTCGCGGCCCCGGGCTGTCATCTGCCGCAAGTCGGCTCCTCCGCCAGCAGCGCGTTCAACTCGAATTCGACGGACTGCTTTGCCACGCAGAATTCGTGGGGCTATCGCCTGGTCGGTCGACTCGACTACCCGAATGCGCTGGGCGCCGCGACGGTTTCCCCGCGCATCGCCTTCTCGCACGACGTGAGCGGCTTCAGCCCGACTTTCAACGAAGGCGCCAAGGCGCTGACGCTGGGTGTCGGCTTCAACTACCGCCAGAACTGGCAGGCGGATATCGCCTACACGGCCTACTTCGGCGGCCGCAACGTCTCCGGCACCGATGCACCGAACGCCGCCTCGGGCGCGCTGCCCGCCGGCCAGTCGGCCAGCTACGCCAGCAGCACCAACCCGATGAAGGACAGGGACTTCCTCTCCGTCAGCCTCAGCTATTCGTTCTGACGATCAGAAATCAGGAGACTTCGAACATGAAAAAAACGTTTTCCCTGCTCGGCGCAGCGCTGGCCCTGGCCTTTGCCGGAAACAGCGCTTTCGCCCAGGTATCGCCTGCCGACGCCGCCAAGCTCGGCAAGACCCTGACGCCGATGGGCGCCGAAGCTGCGGCCAATGCGGCCGGCACCATTCCGGCCTGGACCGGCGGTTTGACCAAGCCGGTGTCCGGTTACGTGCAGGGCGGGCACTATCCCGATCCCTACGCGGCGGACAAGCCGCTGTTCACGATCGACGCCGCCAGCATCGAGAAGCACAAGGCAAACCTGACGCCGGGTCAGATCGCCCTGCTCAAGAAGTATCCGACCTGGAAGATGAACGTCTACCCGACGCAGCGCAGCGCCACTTTCCCCAAGGCCAATCTCGACGAAACCATCGCCAATGCCACCAAGGCCAAGCTGGTGACGGGCGGCAACGGCGTCACCGGCACCACCGGAGGCGTTCCCTTCCCGATCCCGAAGGATGGCCTGGAAGCGATCTGGAACACCATCATGCGCTACAAGGGTGATACCTACGCGATGAACTGGAGCCAGGCCGCGGTTACCCGGGAGGGGGCCTACACGCCGGTGCGTTTCGAGTACGAGTACGATTTCTCGTACGGCAACCTCTCCAAGCCGGAGAAGGAGCGCGAGCCGAACAAGCTGCTCAACTTCCTGCAGACGGTCACCGCGCCGGCCCGCCTGGCCGGGCAGATCCTGCTCGTGCATGAGACGGTGGACCAGGTCAAGGAACCGCGGACGGCGTGGACCTACAACCCCGGCCAGCGGCGGGTTCGCCTGGCGCCGAACGTTGCCTACGACAATCCGGGTACGGCGGCCGACGGTCTGCGTACCAACGACGACTTCGGCATGTTCAACGGCGCCACCGACCGCTACACCTGGAAGCTGGTCGGCAAGCAGGAACTGTACATTCCGTACAACTCCTACAAGCTTTCCGGCAACCAGCTGAAAATGGCCGACATCCTGCGGCCGGGGCACCTCAATCCCGACCATGCGCGTTACGAGCTGCATCGCGTCTGGGTCGTCGAGGCGACGCTCAAGGAGGGCACCAGCCACGTCTACAAGAAGCGCACCTTCTATATTGACGAGGACAGCTGGTCGATCGCCGTGACCGACAAGTACGACGCCCGGGGCGAGCTCTGGCGTGTTTCGGAACAGCACTCGATCAACTTCTACGACGTGCCGATGTTCTACGGCACGATCGAAGTGCACCACGACCTGCAGTCCGGGCGTTATCTGGCGATGGGCCTTCGCAACGAAGAGTCCAAGGTCTACGAGAAGATCAAGCGCAGCGCGGCGGACTTCACGCCGGCCGGCCTGCGCGGCATCGGCACCCGCTAGGCGGGAACCAGCATGGCGATTCCTGCGGGGCGATACGCTCGCCCCGCAGGGCTTCTTTCGCCCTAATTTCCGGGAATTTTCCTCATGAACAAGATCATCGGCCCGCTCTTCGCTGTCTTCGTTGCCTGTGCGGTCGGCTATGCCTTCTCGGCCCGCAAGGGGCCGCCGCTGCCGGCAACCGAGATCTCCGTCCATAACGCGCTGCTGCTCGATGCCCAGCGTGCGGGCGGACGGCTCGTTGCCGTGGGCGAGCGGGGCTATCTCTTCGTTTCCGACGACGAGGGACAGGCCTGGCGGCGGGTGCCCTCCGGCACCGAGGCCACGCTGACCGGCATCGCCTTTGTCGATGGACGCCTCGGGCTGGCCGTCGGACATGATGCGGTGATCCTGCGCAGCGAGGATGCGGGGGATGCCTGGCAGCAGGTTCACGCCGCACCCGATCAGTTGCGGCCGCTGCTCGACGTGGCCTTCGTCGGGCCGGAGCGGGCCTTCGCTGTCGGCGCCTACGGGGCCTTCCTGGAAAGCACCGATGGGGGCAAAAGCTGGAACGAGCGTCCGATCGTCGAGGGCGACCGGCATTTCAATGCGATTGCCCGGCTTTCCGGCGGCAGCCTGCTGATCGCCGGCGAGGCTGGCACACTGTTGCGCTCCGGCGATGGCGGCAGCAGCTGGGAAGCGCTGGCATCGCCCTACGCCGGTTCGTTTTTCGGCGTGCAGCCGCTCCCCGACGGCGGGGTGCTGGTTTTCGGCATGCGCGGCAAGGTTTTCCGCAGCGATGACCAGGGCGATTCCTGGCAGGCCGTGGAAACCGGTAACGAGAATTCGCTGTTCGGCGGCGCGACCTTCAATGGCCAGACGGTGGTGCTCACCGGGCAGAACGGCGTCGTCCTGCGCAGCGACGATGCCGGCCGCACGTTCATCCGGCAGGCCATCCAGGGAAGCCGGGTGCAGAGCGCCGCGCTCGGCAGCGTGGGGGGCGAAGCACTGTTGTTCGGCGAGGGTGGAGTGACCCGGGTCGCCGCTGCCAAAGGGAGTGTCAAATGAAAACCAACCCGGTCGTGCGCGCCATCGGCAACGCACTCTTTTCCTGGCGGCGCAGCTTCCTTGCGCTGTTCGTCCTGATCACCTGCGGACTCCTGTGGTCGGCCACCCAGCTACGGGTCGACGCCGGCTTCCAGAAGATGATTCCGCTCAAGCATGAATACATGCAGACCTTCACCGCCTACCAGAAGACCTTCGGCGGCGCCAACCGGGTGCTGGTGGCCCTGCGGCAGCAGGAAGGCGACATCTACAATCCGGAGTTCTTCCGCACGCTGAAGGCGGTGACCGACGAAGTGTTCTTCCTGCCCGGTGTCGACCGTGCCACGGTGACCTCGCTGTTCACGCCCAATGTCCGTTTCATCGAGGTCGTCGAGGATGGTTTTGCCGGTGGCAACGTGATTCCCGCCGATTTCGCCGGCACCCCCGAGCACCTCGAGACGGTGCGCGCAAATGTGCTCAAGTCGGGGCGGGTCGGCCGGCTGGTGTCCAACGATTTCAAGGGGGCGCTGGTCAGCGCCGAGCTGCTGGAGGTCGACCCGACCACCGGTGCTCGCCTCGATTACGCGGCGGTCGCCGCCAAGCTGGAGGAGATCCGGGCGCGCCACCAGAAGGCCGGCCTTGATGTTCACATCATCGGCTTTGCCAAGGCGGTCGGGGATATCACCGAGGGGGCCCGCGCGGTCCTGTTGTTTTTCGTTTTTGCCTTCGTCATCACCGCGGCATTGCTGTTCTGGTATTCCGGCTCCGCCAAGCTGTCGGCCGTGGCCCTCGTCTGCGCGATGATTCCGGTGATCTGGCTGCTCGGTCTGCTGCCGCTGCTCGGCTACGGCATCGACCCGATGTCGATCCTCGTTCCGTTCCTTATCTTCTCGATCGGCGTCAGTCATGCCGTGCAGATGACCAATGCCTGGCAGCTCGAGGTGATCGGCGGCGCCGACGGCCTGACCGCCGCGCACAAGTCCTTCCTCAAGCTGTTCATGCCCGGCGCCATGGCTCTGCTCGCCAACGCCCTGGGTTTCCTGGTGATCCTCTACATCGAGATCGACATGGTGCGCGAGCTGGCGATCACCGCCAGCCTCGGCGTCGCCCTGATGATCGTCACCAACAAGATGCTGCTGACCATCCTGCTGTCGTGGATGAGCCTCTCGCCCGCCGAGATGGCCCGCGCCGCCGGGAAAAAGAATGGTGGCGACTGGTTGTGGCGCTCGCTCAAGCGCTTTGCCGAGCCGCGTTTCGCCGGCTTCGTGCTGCTCGGCGCGGCCGTTCTGCTGGCCGTCGGGACCTGGCAGTCGCGCGAGCTGCGCACAGGTGATCTTGGCAAGGGTATCCCCGAACTGCACGACGATTCTCGCTACAACCGCGATACAGCGGCGATCGTCGACAATTTCTCGATCGGCGTCGACGTCCTCTCGGTGATCGCCCAGTCGCGCGGCGTGGATGGCGCCTGCACCGATCACCGGATCATGGACACCATCGACCGGTTCGAGGCGACGCTGAAGAACGTGCATGGCGTGCAGGGCGTGCTCTCGCTGCCGGGCATGGCCAAGGTGGTCAATGCCGGCTGGAACGAGGGCAGTCCGCGCTGGCGCGTGCTGTCGCGCGATGCGACCATCCTCGCCCAGTCGGTGACGCCGATCGATACCGGGACCGGACTGCTCAACACGGACTGCAACGCCATGCAGATCCTCATCTTCACCCGTGACCATCAGGGCACGACGATTGCGCACATTGTCCGCGAGATCAAGAAATTCATTGCGGACAACCCGTCCGAGAATCTGGAACTCAAGCTCGCCTCGGGCAACGTCGGCGTCATGGTCGCGACCAATGAGGCCGTGGATGCGGCCGAAGTCACCATGCTGCTGTTCCTCTTCGCTTCGATCAGCCTGCTCTGCCTCCTCGAATTCCGTTCCTGGCGGGCCACGCTCTGCATCATCGTCCCGCTGGCCATCGTCGCCGTTCTCTGCAACGCCCTGATGGCGCTGCTCGGGATCGGTCTCAAGGTGTCCACCCTGCCGGTCATCGCGCTCGGGGTGGGCGTCGGCGTCGACTACGGCATCTATCTCTACGAACGCATGGCGAACGAGCTCGAGCACGGCCGCAGCCTGCCGGACGCTTTCTTCCAGGCCCTGCGGCAGCGCGGTACGGCCGCCGCGTTCACGGCGGCGACGATGGCCATCGGTGTGGGAACCTGGGCCTTCTCTGCCCTGAAGTTCCAGGCCGACATGGGCATCCTGCTGGCCTTCATGTTCGTGGTGAACATGTTCGGCGCGATCCTGCTGCTGCCGGCACTGGCGGCATTCCTGGTCCGCCTGCCGGTGGCACGCCCGGCCAAGGGAGTTGCCCGGCAGTGAAGGCAGGTCTGTTCGCGAACCTCGGGATCGCCACGCGACTGGGCGTCCTGTTGCTGTTCCTGCTGGGTATCTCGGCGTTGATCGCCGGTACCGGCTTCCATGTCAGCCGCACCGCGCAGGACAGCCTGCATTCGCTGTATGGCGAACGCACGCAGGGGCTGCAGTCGGTCCTGCGGGTCAAGCAGCTGTTGCTGGCCAACCAGCTGTTCCTGACTGATGCCGCGCTCTATCCGGAGCCGGAGAAGATCAAGGCGCGGATGATGCTGATCGAGCGCAACGCCCGCCATGCGGCAGAACTGTGGAGGTCCTACCGCGATCAAGCCCAGACCGGACAGGCGCGCGCCCTGGCGAGCGCGGCCGATAGCGCGTTGACCGCCTATCTCGCGAAAGGCTTCGATCCTGCCGTGGCGGCCCTGGCGGTGCGCGATTTCGATCTGCTGGAAAACGCCTTGCAGGAAGGGGGGCGGAAATTCGAAACCCTGGAGCAGGCAACCGATACGTTGGTCGAGTTTCTCCTGCAGGGCGCGCGGACCGATTTCGATCAGGCTGCCGAGCAGCTGCGACTGGCCGGCTGGCTGATTGCCGGTGTCACGGCCCTGGGTATCGGGCTGGGCGTAGCGTTCGGCTGGCTGCTGATCCGCAGCATCGTCGGTCCGCTGCGCGCGTTGCAGCACACCATCGTGACGGTCAATCGCGACGGCAACCTGCGCCTGCGCAGTCCGCTGCAGGGGCGCAACGAACTGGCTGCGACAGCCGCCGCCTTCAATGGTCTGATGGACACCATGCAGCATGTGCTGGGCGGGATCGCCCGCGATGCCGCCCAGGTCAACAGCGCCGCCATGCGGGTGTCGGAGTCGACGGCGCAGGTGGCCGCCGGCTCGCGCGCCCAGACCGAAGCCGCTGCCGGTGCCGACGGCGCCGTCCGGCGGATCGGCGAGGGGGCCTCCGTGGTCGTCGACAACACGCTCGGTGCTCAGCACATTTCAGAACAGGCCGATGCCTGGGCACAGGAAGGCGAGCGGGTGGCGCGGGAAACCTCGGGAGAGATCGGTGTTCTCGCCCGTACGGTGAACGACGCCGGTGAGCAGATGCTGTCGCTGGCGCGACACTCGGAGGATATCGGCGGCATCGTCAAGGTGATTCGCGACATCGCCGACCAGACCAATCTGCTGGCGCTCAACGCGGCAATCGAGGCGGCACGGGCCGGTGAGCATGGCCGCGGCTTCGCGGTGGTCGCCGATGAAGTGCGCAAGCTGGCCGAGCGCACGGCGAAGGCCACCGGCGAGATCACCGGCATGATCGGCGCCATCCAGTCAGAGGTTGGCGCAGCCGTGAGCCGCATGCAGGCGGGGTCGGCCCAGGCGGGCGCAGGGGTACGACTGGCCGAGTCGGTCGCCGATGCGCTGGCGCGGATACATGTCGGTGCGGCCGATACCCTGGCGCGCATCCGGGTCATTTCGGATGCCGTCGAGGCACAGCGGCAGGCTGGAATGGAAGCCGCCGGCAAGGTTGGACGCATCGTCGAATCGGCACACGCCAACCAGCAGGCGGTCGATGATGCCGGTGTCGCGGTTGCGGATCTATCCACCCTGGCCTCGCGTCTGCGCGAAGAGGTCGCCCGCTTCCACGTCTAGTCGGCAGCGTCTCCGCCGGGCGGCGCTGGCCCATCAGAACACCCGGATATACTGGACAACCCAGGATCCTGAGGAGTCTTTCATGTCGCAACTGCTGACCAGCCTGCCCGACCGGCAGCCCACCCTGCGGGTGATGCCGATGCCCGCCGACGTCAACCAGAACGGGGATGTGTTCGGCGGCTGGATCATGGCCCAGGTCGACGTGGCCGGCGCCATTCCCGCCATGCAGCGCGCCCGCGGTCGCGTTGCCACGGTCTCGGTCAATTCCTTCCTGTTCAAGCAACCGGTCTCGGTTGGCGATGTGGTCAGCTTTTATGCCGAAATCGTCGAGACCGGGCGCACTTCGATCAAGGTCAATGTCGAGGTCTATGCGCAGCGCAATCCGACCGACCCGATCACCGTCCGGGTGACCGAGGCGACGCTGACCTATGTGGCGATCGACCCCTGCGGTTGCAAGCGACCGCTGCCTCCCGCCGAATGAAATGACCCGCTTTGACCTGCCCGCGGATACGGACGGCGGGGCCGGTCGCAGTGAACACCGTCCGGAGTGCTTCAAAGAGAACAGACAATGACAACAGCAATAACGAGGAAGGTCGTTCCAGGGCTGCTCGCCGCCCTGTTTTCCGGTCATGCGGCAGCCGCCGGATTCCAGCTGCTGGAGCAGAACGGCAGCGGCATCGGCAATGCCTATGCCGGATCGGCTGCCGTGGCCGACAACGCCAGCACCATTTTCTTCAACCCGGCGGGAATGACCCGGCTGCAGGCCCGCGAGGCATCCTTCGGCGGCACGGTCGTCCAGACCCGCTTCGATTTCCGCAACGCGGGCAGCACCAACCCGTCCGCCTTCGGCGGCGGCGCCGCCACGGGGAACGACGGCGATGGCGGCACCCTGGGCGTGGTGCCCAGCGGCTACCTGGCCTGGTCGCTGTCGCCAGACCTGTATGTCGGCGTCGGCCTTGGCGCGCCCTTCGGGCTGAAGACCGAGTACGACGACAACTGGAAGGGGCGTTATCACTCGCAGTCGTTTGACATCAAGACCTACAACATCAACCCGTCGATCGCCTACCGCGCAAGCGAACGGGTCTCCCTGGGCTTCGGAGTGAACTTGCAGCGCTTCGATGCCGAATACATCCGCCAGGCCCATCCCGCGCTCGGCAAGGTCGTGCTTTCCGCGGACGATACCGCCTGGGGCTGGAATGCCGGAGCCCTGTTCACACTCTCGCCGGCCACCCGGGTCGGCGTCTCCTACCGTTCGCGGATCGAGTACACGCTGGAGGGCAGCCTCGCCACCGCCGTGCCCGGAGGCTCGGGTCCGGCGCGCGCCAAACTCGAGACTCCGGACATGTTCTTCCTGAGTGTCGCGCAGACGCTTTCGGATCGCTGGGAGATGCTCGGGGATATTTCCTGGACCGGCTGGAGTTCGATCAAGCAGATCGACATCGTTCGCAGCGACCTTGGCGCCACGGTGCAAAGCCTGCACCCGGCATTCAAGAACAGCTGGCGGGTCGCTTTCGGCGCCAACTACCGCTATAACGAAGCGATGACGCTGAAATTCGGCGTTGCGCGCGACCAGACGCCGGTCCCGGACGCCGAGCATCGATTGACCTCGCTGCCGGACAACGATCGCACCTGGCTTTCCTTCGGGCTGCAGTACAAGCCGAACAAGATGTCCGCCCTGGATGTGGGCATCGCTCACCTCTTCGTGGGGGATACGTCGATCAACAATGCCGACGGGGCGACCCGCGGCCTGGTCAACGGCACCTACGATTCGAGCGCCTGGCTGCTGGGCGCGCAGTACTCGCTGTCGTTCTGATCCGAGCGCGCGGACAGGAAAAACGCCCCGGACGACGACGG
>JAPKHL010000062.1 GCA_026646875.1 Rhodocyclaceae bacterium
ATGCCCAGATCGGCCTGCCGGGCCAGCACCGCGTCGCGCAGCGCCGCCGGAGCGGTGGCGCCGACCTCGAGGTTGATGTTGAGTCCGTTCGGATCGCTGCCGATCGGGAAGATCTCGGCGCCCAGCTCATGCAGGACCGGGGGCGCGATGTGGTAGGCCGCGCCGTGCGCGCAATCGACGACGATCTTCAGTCCGCGCAGGTCGAGGTCGTTCGGAAAGGTACTCTTGCAGAACTCGATGTAGCGTCCGGCGGCATCGTTGATCCGGCGGGCCCGGCCGAGTTCCGCCGAGGGCACGCAATGCAGCGGTGCATCGATGCCTTCCTCGATCTCGGTTTCGAGGGCGTCCGGCAGCTTGGTTCCGTGCGCCGAGAAGAATTTGATGCCGTTATCGTAGTACGGATTGTGCGAGGCGGAAATCACGACGCCGGCCTGCAGGCGCAGCGCGCGCGTCAGGTAAGCGATGGCGGGCGTGGGCATCGGTCCGGTCAGGCAGACGTCGACGCCGGCGGCGGAAAAGCCGGCCTCCAGGGCAGCCTCGAGCATGTAGCCGGAAATCCGGGTGTCCTTGCCGATCAGTACCGCTGGCCGCTCGCCTGCAGCCTGCTGGCCACGCTCGGCAGCGTTGGCGACAAGCACCTTGCCCGCCGAGTAGCCAAGCCGCATGACGAAATCCGGCGTGATCGGCGCATCGCCCACCCGACCGCGCACACCGTCGGTTCCGAAATATTTCCTGGCCATCGTCATCCTCCCGGGATGGCGCGGATTCCACCGCGCCGAAGGCCGTCATTCTACTGAAACGCGGCCGCTGCAGACTACACGCCTTTTGTTGCACGCCGGCCCGAAACCATGGTCAACACGACGCACCGCCCCCTGCCCACGCCGCTCGGCGGCACTGTGCTCCGCCTTGTCGGCAACGAAGCCGAGCTGATCCTCGGCTACATCGAACACGAGCGCCTGAATGCCGTGTTTCAGCCGATCATCGATTTCCGCGCGCATGCCTTCATTGCTTTCGAAGGCTTGATCCGCGGCCCGGAAGGAACGCCCTATCGCAGTCCGGGAGCGCTGTTCGCCGCTGCCGAGCGCCACGGTCTTCGGCAGACGCTGGAACGTGCATGCCGGGAAACCGTCTTTCGCGCCTTCGCGCGCCTTCAGCTGCCGGGAAAACTGTTCATCAACGCCAGCCCGGACAGCCTCGACGACCCGGCCTTCCGCAACGGCGGGACGGTTGACCTGCTACGCCGGCTGGGCCTCGCTCCCGGCCGCGTGGTCATCGAGTTGACCGAGAATCAGCGCATCACCGATTTTCCATCGATTCACCAGACGCTCTCGCACTATCGCGGCTTGGGCTACCAGATCGCCATCGACGATCTCGGCGAAGGTTTCGCCAATCTGCGCATGTGGTCCGAGGTGAAGCCGGAATACGTGAAGATCGACCGGCACTTCATCGACGGGATCGCCGACGACCATCTCAAGTTCCAGTTCGTCAAGGCCATGCAGGATCTCGCCGAAACCTGCTCAGCCCGGATCATCGCCGAAGGGATCGAGAGCGAACGGGACTGTCTTGCCGTGCGCGACCTTGGCATCGCCTGCGGACAGGGCTACCTGATCGCCATGCCGACCGACCGGCCGCGGCCGATCCCCAGCGAGACCATGGCCACCCTGCTCGACCGCCGCCACATCATCGTCTTTCCCAGCGGCTCGATGCAAACCGGCAACGTGACGGTGCGCAAACTCGTGCGTCCGATCGTCCCGGTGCCCCCGGAAACCGGCAACGACGAGGTATACCGGCGCTTTGAGGCGGAACCCGAGCTGATCTCCCTGCCCGTGGTGGCCGGTGGCGTTCCGCTCGGGCTGATCAATCGCCATGCGCTGATCGACCGCTTCGCCCGCCCGTTCAGCCGCGAACTGTTCGGACGCAAGTCCTGTACGCAGTTCATGGACCCCCTGCCGCTGATCATCAACGTGGACTCGACAGTGCAGGAGGCTGGCCTGCTGATCAGCCGTTCCGCGCACCACCATCTCTATGACGGTTTTCTGGTGACCGACAACGGCAAATACCTCGGCGTCGGCAGCGCCCACGACCTGATGGGCACGATCACCGCACTGCAGATCCAGGCCGCACGCTACGCCAATCCGCTCACCCAGCTGCCCGGCAACGTCCCGCTCAACGAGCACGTCGACCGCCTGCTGCAGAAGGCCATCCCGTTCACCGCCGCCTACTGCGACATCGATCACTTCAAGCCGTTCAACGATGTGTATGGCTATCGCAAGGGGGACGACGTGATCCAGCTGCTGGCGCGCATTCTCGTGGAAATCGCCGACGCACAGCTCGATTTCGTCGGACACATCGGTGGCGACGATTTCATGGTGCTGTTCCAGAGCGGTGACTGGGAAGCGCGCAGCGCCCAGGCGCTGCGCCTGTTCGACGAGCGGATCGGCGCCCTGCTCAAGCCGGAAGACGTCCACAACGGCGGCTACTCCGGTGAGAACCGGCGCGGCGAAGCGGTCTTCCACGCCATCCCGTCGCTGTCGATCGGAGTCCTGCCGATCCCCGCCGGCGCCTTCGAGTCGCACCAGGAAATCGCCTCAGCCGCCGCCGATGCGAAAAAGCACGCGAAAAAAATGCCGGGGAGCAGCCTGTTCATCGAGCGGCGACGCCGCCTCTCCGTCGCAGGTTGAGCGGCTCAGGCCGCCACTGCCTGCATGACGGCGAGCGCGTCGCGCGTCTCGGCGACATCATGAACGCGAATGATGCGCGCACCGCGTTGGGCGGCCAGTACGGCCGCCGCCAAGCTGGCCGGCAGACGCGCCTCGACCGGCCGTCCGGTGATCGCGCCCAGCATCGACTTGCGCGACAGCCCGGCGAGGATCGGCAAGCCGTCGCAAGCCGTCTCGGGAAGGCGGCGCAGGAGCTCGAGATTGTGCGCCAGGGTCTTGCCGAAACCGAAGCCGGGATCGAGCACGATCCGCTGGCGATCGATGCCGGCAGCGAGAAGCGCCGCCACCCGCTCGCCAAGAAAGAGCCGGACCTCGGACACCGCATCGTCGTAAACCGGCTGCTGCTGCATGGTCAGCGGCTCGCCCTGCATGTGCATCAGGCACAGCGCACAGCTGGAGTCGGCCACCGCCTCGAGCGCGCCCGGCTGGCGCAGTGCGTGGATGTCATTGATCATCGATGCGCCAGCGGCGAGCGCCGCGCGCATCACCGCCGGTTTGTAGGTATCGACCGAGATCGGCACGCCACAGCCGGCAAGCGCCTCGAGTACCGGTAACAGACGGCGCAATTCTTCGTCGAGCGGCGTCGGCACCGCGCCTGGACGCGAGGACTCGGCACCGAGATCGAGCAGGTCGGCCCCCGCCTCGATCTGCCGCCGGGCGTGCGCCACGGCGCGCGCCGTGTCACGTGACAAACCATCCCCGGAAAACGAATCGGGCGTGAGATTCACGATGCCCATCACCAGGGGGCGTCCCTGAGGCAGTTCATGGTTTCCACAGCGATGCATGGCGCGGTCCTCGTGCTTTCGTGGAATATGCGATACGCGGTACGCAGTACAAAAAGAAAACGGGGGAGCCTGGCTCCCCCGCTCGTACGGCAGGCGCCGACCTCAGGCCGGCGCGGCGGCGTTCGGCGCGGCCCCCGGAGCGTCGCCGTTCGGCTTGCCCGGGGTCATCGTCTGCGGCGCCTTGGGCGGACGCGGCGGGCGACCGGCCATGATGTCGTCGATCTGCTCGGCATCGATGGTTTCCCACTCGAGCAGGGCGGCCGTCATCGCCTCGACCTTGTCGCGGTTCTCGTCCAGCAGGCGGCGCGCCAGGGCGTATTGCTCGTCGATGATGCGCCGGATCTCGTTGTCAACCTTCTGCATCGTCGCTTCGGAAACATTCTTGTGCGTGGTCACCGAACGGCCGAGGAAGACCTCGCCCTCGTTCTCGCCGTAGACCATCGGACCGAGCGCATCGGACATGCCGTAGCGCGTGACCATATCGCGCGCCATCTGCGTTGCCCGCTCGAAGTCGTTCGAGGCGCCGGTGGTCATCTGGTCCATGAACAGCTCCTCGGCGATACGGCCACCGAAGAGCACGGCGATGCGCGACAGCAGGTAGGTGCGGTCGTAGGCGTAGCGGTCCTCTTCCGGCAGCTGCATGGTGACGCCGAGGGCACGGCCACGCGGGATGATGGTGACCTTGTGCACCGGGTCGGATTTCGGCACCAGCTTGGCGACGACGGCGTGTCCGGATTCATGATAGGCGGTATTGCGTTTCTCTTCCTCGTTCATGACCATGCTGCGGCGCTCGGCGCCCATCATGATCTTGTCCTTGGCCTTCTCGAAATCCTCCATGTCGACCAGGCGCTTGTTGGCGCGGGCGGCAAACAGCGCCGCCTCGTTGACCAGGTTGGCGAGGTCGGCACCGGAGAAGCCCGGGGTGCCGCGGGCGATGATGTCGGCCTTGACGTCGGGCGAGAGCGGCACCTTGCGCATATGTACGGCGAGAATCTGCTCGCGGCCGCGGATGTCGGGCAGCGGCACAACGACCTGGCGGTCGAAGCGGCCGGGGCGCATCAGCGCCGGATCGAGGACGTCGGGACGGTTGGTGGCAGCGATCACGATGATGCCGGTCTGTCCCTCGAAACCATCCATCTCGACCAGCATCTGGTTCAGCGTCTGCTCGCGCTCGTCGTTGCCGCCGCCCAGGCCGGCGCCGCGCTGGCGGCCGACGGCGTCGAGTTCATCGATGAAGATGATGCACGGCGCGTGCTTCTTGGCATTCTCGAACATGTCGCGCACGCGGGCGGCGCCGACGCCGACGAACATCTCAACGAAATCGGAGCCGGAAATCGAGAAGAACGGCACCTTGGCCTCGCCCGCGATGGCCTTGGCCAGCAGCGTCTTACCGGTACCCGGGCTACCGACCAGCAGCACGCCCTTCGGGATGCGGCCGCCCAGCTTCTGGAACTTGGAGGGATCGCGCAGGAAGTCGACGAGTTCCGAAACTTCCTCCTTGGCCTCGTCGCAACCGGCGACGTCGGCGAAGGTGACGGTGTTGCTCGACTCGTCGAGCAGGCGCGCCTTGCTCTTGCCGAACGAGAAGGCGCCGCCCCGGCCGCCGCCCTGCATCTGGCGCATGAAGAAGATCCAGACGCCGATCAGCAGCAGCATCGGGAACCAGGAGACGAAGATGTTCATCAGGAAGGACGGCTCCTCCTCGGGGCGCGCCTCGATCTTCACGCCGTACTTGAGGAGGTCGGAAACCATCCAGAGATCGGGCGGCGCGTAGGAGGTGATCTTCTTGCCGTCGACCGTCGTCGCCTTGAGCACCCGCCCCTCGATGACGACCTTGGCAATTCGCCCCTGCGTCACCTCGTCGAGAAACTGCGAGTATTCCATCGCCGACTGGCTCACCTGGCGCGTATTGAACTGGTTGAACACGGTCATCAGCACAAGGCCGATCACCAGCCAGACCGCCAGATTCTTGAACATGTTATTCAATGCAGTACCTCTTCATCGTTGCGGGCACGGAAACGCCGTGTGCGACACGGGCAAGCCGAAGGACCCATTCTAAACCGATTCACCGCCCCCCACTCAAACCTTCAGGCCGCGTCCGAGCAGGTAAACTTCGGGACTGCGGTCGCGCGAGGCATCCGGCTTGCGCGTGCCGACCGTCCGGAAGGTTTCGCGCATCTGCCCGACAAACTCGTTGAAGCCGTGTCCTTGGAAAACTTTGACAAGAAAGGCCCCGTCCGGTTTCAGCCAGGTGCGCGCGAACTCGAGCCCGAGTTCCGCCAGATGCATCACGCGCGCCTGATCCGAAACGGGAATGCCGGAAATATTGGGCGCCATGTCGGACAGCACCAGCCCGACCCGCTCGCCGGCAAGCATGGCCTCGAAACGGTGCAGCACCGTTTCCTCGCGGAAATCGCCCTGCAGGAAGTCCACGCCGGGCAAGGGCGCCATTTCGAGCAGGTCGAGCGCCAGCACGCGACCCCGTCCCTTGAGGCGCTGGGCCGCGACCTGCGACCAGCCGCCGGGGGCGGCGCCGAGGTCGACGACGATCTCGCCGGGCCGGATCAGACGGTCCCGGTCATCCATCTCCATCAGCTTGAAGGACGCGCGCGAACGGTAGCCCTCGGCCTTGGCCCGCTGGACGTAGGTATCATTCACATGCTCGCGCAGCCATGCATTGCTCGTTCTGGTTCGTGCCATCGCTGGAAATTCGGTAAAATCCGTCCTTTGCAGAGGTTTTCAGTTCATGCCCACCCTAAGCACCGACGAGCGCCGCGCCCTGCGTGCCCGTGCCCATGCCCTCAATCCGGTCGTCTCGATCAGCCAGAACGGCCTTACGGAGTCCGTCCTCCGGGAGATCGGGGCGAGCCTCGCCAGCCATGAGCTGATCAAGATCCGCGTGTACAACGACGACCGCGAACAGCGCGAGGCCTATCTGGCCGAAATCTGCGCGACCCTCGACGCCGCGCCCGTACAGCATATCGGAAAACTGCTGGTAATCTGGCGGCCAAACCCCGCGCTTGCTACTGCCAAGCAGTCTCCCCGCCCGGGCGGACGCTCGCGCCGCGAGCCCCGGCGCACCAAACGAAGCTTCCAGGGCGCCTGAACCGGCTGGGCTGGTCTCTAGCCGGGGTTGCGTCCGCGGCCGATCACCAGCCACAGGCCGAGCACGCTCTGGGCCAGATACAACACGCTGGACACCCCATGCCAGGTAGCGAAGCGGTCGCGCAGCACGCTATCCATCACTTCGCGCGGCAGGGCATCGACCTTCAGTTGCGCGAGCAGCGGCTGCAGGCCGAAGACGCCAGCGGCGGCCATCAGCGCCATCAGCAGAACAAGCCAGAAGGCGCTGCGCCGCAAGGCTGCCGCGCCGCTGCGCAAGAGCATGAAGAGCAAGAGATAGGCGCCACAGGCCAGTCCGGCCCAGCCGATCATGAGGAACAGACGGCCGGCGATCTGCCCGGCCAGGGCGCGGTCGGGCAGCGCCGAGAAAAGGACGGGCGCCACCAGGTAACCGACTGCCCACAGTCCCCCCACCCACAGGGTCAGCGTCACGACATACAGGGCATCCGCGAGGCGTCGCACGGACCGTATCTCACTCGTAGCGGACGTCGAGCACTTCGTATTCGCGCAGCCCACCGGGCGCCTGGACCTGGGCGATGTCGCCGGCGAACTTGCCGATCAGGGCGCGGGCGATCGGCGAATTGACAGAGATCTTGCCGGCCTTGATGTCGGCCTCGTCCTCGCCGACGATCTGGTAGGTCACCTGATCCCCGGAGTCCTGATCCTCGAGATCGACCGTGGCGCCGAACACGCAGCGGCCATCCGCATCGAGCAGTTTCGGATCGATGATCTGGGCGTTCGACAGCTTGCCTTCGACTTCCTGGATGCGCCCCTCGACGAATCCCTGGCGTTCCTTGGCGGCATCGTATTCCGCATTTTCGGAGAGATCGCCGTGCGAACGCGCCTCGGCAATCGCCGCGATCACGTTGGGGCGCTCGACCGTCTTCAGGTGGTGCAGTTCGGCCCGCAGCTTCTCGGCGCCGTTGATGGTCAGGGGAACCTTGTTCATGTCGTTCGTTACCAAAAGCAAAACCGCCGGCGTCCGGACACAGGACGTCGCCGGCGGTTCACGGGTTGATCAATTGAGCTGTGCGTGCAGGCCCTGGATCGGATAAACCACCAGTTCGCCACGGTTGCGGATGCCCTCGGCGGCAGCCTCGGCGCCCCAGATCGTGGTGTACATGGTGACGCGCGCGGCCAGACCCGAGGTCCGGATCGAGCGCGAATCGTTGATCGCCTGGCGCTTCTCGTCCACCGTGTTGATGATCAGCGCGATTTCGTTGTTCTTGATCATGTCGACAATGTGCGGACGTCCCTCGGTCACCTTGTTTACCGCTGTCACCGGGATGCCGGCGGCCTCGATGGCGCTGGCGGTGCCACGCGTTGCCAGGATGATGAAGCCGGCGGCGTGCAGATCGCAGGCGATCTCGACGGCCTTGGCTTTGTCCGATTGCTTGACGCTGATGAACACCTTGCCCGAGGACGGCAGGCGTACACTGGCCCCCAGCTGGCTCTTGAAAAAGGCCTCGGCGAAGGTCGTGCCGACCCCCATCACCTCGCCGGTTGACTTCATTTCCGGCCCGAGGATGGTGTCGACCCCAGGGAACTTGGCGAAGGGGAAAACCGCTTCCTTGACCGAGAAATACGGCGGGATCACTTCCCGGGTGACGCCTTGCGCCTTGAGCGACTGCCCGACCATGCAACGTGCCGCGATCTTCGCCAGCTGCAGGCCGGTGGCCTTGGAGACGAAGGGGACGGTACGCGAGGCACGGGGGTTCACTTCCAGCACATAGACCACGTCGTTCTGGATGGCGAACTGCACGTTCATCAGGCCGCAGACGTTGAGCCCCTTGGCCATCAGCTTGGTCTGGCGGCGCAGTTCGTCCTGCAGTTCCTGCGACAGCGAGTACGGCGGCAACGAGCAGGCCGAGTCGCCGGAATGCACGCCGGCCTGTTCGATGTGCTCCATGACGCCGCCGATGATCACCTCGTCGCCATCGGACAGCGCATCGACGTCGACCTCGCAGGCATCGTTGAGGAAGCGGTCGAGCAGCACCGGGGAGTCGTTGGACACCTTGACCGCCTCGCGCATGTAGCGCTCGAGGTCGCGCGGTTCGTGCACGATTTCCATGGCGCGGCCGCCGAGCACATAGGATGGGCGGACGACCAGCGGGTAGCCGATCTCGGCGGCCAGGCGCAGGGCTTCCTCTTCGGTGCGCGCGGTGCGGTTGGGCGGCTGCTTGAGACCGAGATCGTGCAGCAGCTTCTGGAAGCGCTCGCGATCCTCGGCGGCGTCGATCATGTCCGGGCTGGTCCCGATGATCGGTACGCCGTTGGCCTCGAGATCGCGCGCCAGCTTGAGCGGGGTCTGACCGCCGTACTGGACGATCACACCGACCGGTTTCTCGATGGCCACGATCTCGAGCACATCCTCGAGGGTGAGCGGTTCGAAGTAGAGGCGATCCGAGGTGTCATAGTCGGTCGACACAGTCTCCGGGTTGCAGTTGACCATGATCGTCTCGTAGCCATCCTCGCGCATGGCGAGAGCGGCATGGACGCAGCAGTAGTCGAACTCGATGCCCTGCCCGATCCGGTTGGGGCCGCCGCCGAGCACCATGATCTTCTTGCGGTCGCTCGGATTGGATTCGCACTCTTCCTCGTAGGTCGAGTACATGTAGGCGGTGCCGGTGGCGAATTCAGCGGCACAGGTGTCGACACGCTTGTAGACCGGGCGCACACCCAGCGCATGGCGACGTTCACGCACGGCGGTCTGGGTGGTGTCCATCAGGCGGGCGAGACGCTTGTCGGAAAAACCGGCGCGCTTGAGGTGCCACAGTTCGTCGCGCGACAGGCTGTCGAGCGGCTTGCCACGGATGTACTCGGCCTTCTTGTAGAGATCCTCGATCTGGGCGAGGAACCACGGATCGATGTGCGTCAGGCGGTGGATCTCGTCGAGCGTCATGCCGATGCGGAAGGCGTCGGCAACGTACCACAGCCGCTCGGGGCCCGGTTCGGCCAGCTCGGTCTCGATTTCCTCGCGATCGGTGGCCTTCTCGTCGAAGCCGTCGACCCCGACCTCCAGGCCGCGCAGGGCCTTCTGCAGCGATTCCTGCAGGGTGCGGCCGATGGCCATGACTTCGCCGACCGATTTCATCTGCGTGGTCAGTCGCGAATCGGCGGTCGGGAATTTCTCGAAGGCAAAACGCGGAACCTTGGTCACCACGTAGTCGATCGACGGTTCGAACGAGGCCGGCGTCCGCCCGCCGGTGATCTCGTTGGCCAGCTCATCGAGCGTGTACCCGACGGCCAGCTTGGCGGCAACCTTGGCGATGGGGAAGCCGGTCGCCTTGGAGGCGAGCGCGGACGAGCGCGAGACGCGCGGGTTCATCTCGATGACGATCATGCGTCCATCGTCGGGGTTGATCGAGAACTGCACGTTCGAGCCGCCGGTATCGACGCCGATCTCGCGCAGCACGGCGATCGACGCGTTGCGCATGATCTGGTATTCCTTGTCGGTCAGCGTCTGCGCCGGAGCAACGGTGATCGAGTCGCCGGTGTGCACGCCCATCGGATCGAGGTTCTCGATCGAGCAGACGATGATGCAGTTGTCCTTCCTGTCGCGGACAACCTCCATCTCGAATTCCTTCCAGCCGATCAGCGATTCCTCGATCAGCAGTTCGCTGGTCGGGCTGGCCTCGAGGCCACGCTTGCAGATCTCGACGAATTCTTCCTGGTTGTAGGCGATGCCGCCGCCCGAACCGCCCATGGTGAACGACGGCCGGATGATCGCCGGGAAGCCGATCATCGCCTGGACCTGCTGCGCCTCCTCCATCGAGTGCGCCACTGCGGAACGGGCCGAGCCGAGACCGATCCGGGTCATCGCCGACTTGAATTTCTCACGGTCCTCGGCCTTGTCGATCGCCTCGCGCGAGGCGCCGATCATTTCGACCTTGTATTTTTCGAGCACACCGTTCTTGGCGAGATCGAGCGCGCAGTTGAGCGCGGTCTGCCCCCCCATGGTCGGCAGCAGCGCGTCGGGACGCTCCTTCTCGATGATCTTCTCGACGACCTTCCAGGTGATCGGCTCGATGTAGGTGACATCGGCCATCTCCGGGTCGGTCATGATCGTCGCCGGATTGGAGTTGACCAGAATGACGCGGTAGCCCTCCTCCCGCAGTGCCTTGCAGGCCTGCGCGCCGGAGTAATCGAATTCGCACGCCTGGCCGATGACGATCGGGCCGGCGCCAATGATGAGGATGCTCTGGATGTCTGTACGTTTCGGCATGTTGGTTCCTGTGTTGCCTTATTGCGCCGTCTGCAGGGCGGCGACGCCCCGCGTCATCGTGTCGAGGAAGCGGTCGAACAGGTAGGCGACATCGTGCGGGCCGGGGCTGGCTTCGGGATGGCCCTGGAAGGAGAAGGCCGGCACATCGGTGCGCGCGATACCCTGCAGTGAACCGTCGAACAGCGAGACGTGCGTGGCGCGCACGTTATCCGGCAGCGACTCGGCATCGACCGCGAAACCGTGGTTCTGGCTGGTGATCAGCACCTGGTTGGTATCGAGGTCCTTGACCGGGTGGTTGGCGCCATGGTGTCCGAATTTCATCTTGAGTGTCCGCGCGCCCGAGGCCAGCGCGAGCAGCTGATGCCCGAGGCAGATGCCGAACACCGGCACGCCGCGCTTGAGAAACTCGCGGATGGCGGCAACGGCGTAGTCGCAAGGTTCCGGATCGCCCGGTCCGTTGGACAGGAAGACGCCGCTGGGCTGCATTGCCAGCACCTCGGATGCCGGCGTCTGCGCGGGAACGACCGTGACCCGGCAGCCACGCTCGGCGAGCATGCGCAGGATGTTGTACTTGACGCCGAAGTCGTAGGCGACGACATGGAAGCGTGCGTCGGCGGCGGGCCGGTAGCCCGTCAGGGTCCACTCACCCTGCGACCATTCGTAGGACGACTCGGCGCTGACCACCCGGGCAAGGTCCATTCCGGCAAGACCGGGGAAGGCGCGGGCTTCCGCCAGCGCGGCCGCCTCATCGAGCGTTCCGCCGGCCGCGGCGGCGACGATGCAGCCGGCCTGCGCTCCCTGCTCGCGCAGGATGCGGGTGAGCTTGCGCGTATCGATTCCGGCGATGGCGACGATGCCGTGTTTCTTCAGATAGTCGGACAGCGTGTCCTCAAGGCGCCAACTCTCGGCGCGAATCGGCAGATCGCGGATGACCAGTCCGGCGGCGAAATTCGCGCGCGACTCGAAATCCTCGGCATTGCAGCCGACGTTGCCGATGTGCGGATAGGTCAGGGTGACGATCTGGCGGCAGTACGACGGATCGGTGAGGATTTCCTGATAGCCGGTCAGTGCGGTATTGAAAACGACTTCGCCGCTGGTGCTGCCTTCAGCGCCGATGGCGTAGCCGCGAAAGATGGTGCCGTCGGCCAGTACGAGAATCGCGGGCGGGAGCGTAGGTAACAGCGACACGAAGAACTCCTGTAAATCCGGGTGAATGCGTAGCGTAGATACGCAAAAGCGGGACGAGCGCATAGCCCTCCCGCTTATATGCTTACAAACCTTTCAATTATACCGGAGCGCACCTGTTTGGGGCAAATCCGGTGCGCCAGGGTTCCGCCGTATCAGCGTTTGGCGGAAGCCTGGACAAAGTGTTCGAGCGCTGGGTGCAGGCGCGCCAGTTCATCCAGGAGATTACCGGCCAGGCTGTCGCAACGACCCCAGTCGACGCAGTCCGGAGTGCGCGTGGCGTGCTCGAGCTCGAGCGCGATGCGTCTGGCACCCTCTCCGTGAAAAATCGCGATCAGGCTTTTCAGGGTATGCGCATCCAGGCAGAGCCGGGCGGCATCACGGGCCGCCAGGGCCCCCTGGATGCGCTGCAGATGCGCATCCCATTCTTCGAGCAGCATGGCCGCCATGGTTCGCAGCAGGTCGGCATCGCCAAGATCGCGCATGGCGGCATCCAGATCGAGCCCCGACAGGTCTGCCCCACTCTCCGTTTCCGGCATATCACTGCCCCCTCCGGCCCCACCCGCGTCCGTCCGGCTGCGTGCGATCGCAGCCCGCAGATCATCCGGACGCAGGGGCTTGGGCAGGTAATCGTTCATGCCTGCCTGCAGGCAGCGCTCGCGATCCCCCTCCATCGTATTGGCCGTCATGGCAATGATCCAGACCGGACGGAAGGTGCCCGAAACCACCCAGCTGCGCCGCATTTCCCGGGAACGGATGGTTTCCGCAGCTTCCAGGCCGTCCATCACCGGCATCTGCATGTCCATCAGGATGAGATCGAAACGACCTTCCTCGAAGCGATCGACCGCCTCCACGCCGTTGTTTGCCAGGGTGACGCGGCAGCCCTGCTTCTCCAGCAAGCGCCGCGCCAGTTCCTGATTGACCGGGTTGTCCTCGACGAGGAGGACGCTCAGCGCGGGGCCCGAAGCATCCTGCGTTGCCGCGGGAAAATCGAACGGTGCTAGCGTCAGGCCGCCAACCTCCCCCGCCGAGGCAGGCTCGCGCGGATCGAGGAGGAGCTGCAGGGCGGCCCACAGATCCTCCGGGGAAACCGGTTTGACGAGATGTGTTGCGCCCTTCAGTTGTCTCAGATGTTCGAGGTCGTGATGCTGCTGCTCAGTGGTCAGCAACATGATCAGCTTCTCCGCCGGACTTTCCTCGCGCCAGGCCTCGGCCAGCGCCATACCGGCGGGTGGTGGCATGTTGGCGTCGGCCAGGATGCAGTCGTAGGGAAAACCGAGCGCGCGACCGCGCGCCAGGAGTTCGGGAACAGAGCGCGCATCGGACAGCCAGGTTGCCTGGATTCCCAGTGTCTCGAGCAGGGAGGTCAGTTGACCGGCAAGTGCCGCGTTCTGCTCCACGAGCAGAATCCGTCTGTCCTTGAAACCAGCGGGAGGATGCGGGGAGGCAGCAGTACGATCAACGCCAAAACGGGCGTCGAAATAGAAGATCGAGCCCTCGCCCTCGACGCTTTTCAGCCAGATCCGCCCCCCCATGCCCTGGACCAGATGATTGCATATGGTCAGCCCGAGCCCGGTCCCGCCGAAGCGACGGGTGGTCGAATCGTCGGCCTGCGAGAAGGCCTCGAAAATCGCCCCCTGGCGGTCGGCGGGGATGCCGATGCCGCTATCGCGCACGCTGAAGAGCAGTTCGACCTGATCGTCCGCAGCATGCCGCAGGGAAACATTGAGGGTGATTTCGCCACGCTCGGTGAATTTGATGGCATTGCCCAGAAGATTCGAAATCACCTGGCGCAGACGGGTCGGATCGCCGAGCAGGCGTGCCGGCAGCTCGGGGGCGACCTGGACAATCAGTTCAAGTCCCTTCCGGTGCGCCGTGACCGCCTGGCTGCGCGCGGTTTCGAAGATCAGGTCGGAAATGCTGAAAGCGATTCGCTCGAAGCGCAACTTGCCGGCTTCGATCTTCGAATAATCCAGGATATCGTTGACGATGGCGAGCAGGGACTCGGCCGAGGATTTGACGGTTCTGAGGTAATGCCGCTGCTCGGCATCGAGCCGGGTGTCCAGCGTCAGCTCGGTCATACCGATGATGCCATTCATCGGTGTGCGGATCTCGTGGCTCATATTGGCCATGAAGGCGCTGCGCGCGCGACTGGCCTGCTCGGCGGCTTCCTTGGCAGCCAGGGCTGTCAGCTCGGCCTGCTTGAAGGCGCTGATGTCGCGCTGCAGGAGCAGGATACGCCGGGGCGAGCCGTCCTGCGCACGGGCCGTCACACGGCCACGCAGCAACAACCATTTCTGCCCCCCCTCGCGGGTCCGGAGACGGCAAGCGCTCTCGAAGGCGCGTGTTGCATCGCGAACGTGATCGGCGATTGCCCGATCGAGGCTCTTCAGATCCTCGGCAACGACCAGCCGGCGCCAAGCGAGCAGGCTGTCTTCAACCTCGCCATCGGCGTAGCCGAGCAAGGCCTTCCAGTGGCGTCCCGATTCGATCTTTCCGGACTGGATGTTCCAGTCGGAAAAGGCATCGCCGGCCAGCTCTGTCTGGATCTGCTGAAGCGTGGCGTACTGTGCGAGAAGTCCGTCGGCAGCTTCGAACAGGCGTCCGACACCGGCCCCCAGTTGCGGATGGGTACGTGCAGCATCCTCCAGCTGGGCAGCGAAGTCATTCTCGCCGTCCGGGCCGAAGATCTGACGGACCCAGGCAGCGAGATGCCTCGACTTCATCCGGTGCAATCAGCGCAGGCCGAGGACATCCTGCATGTCGAAGAGCCCGCTCCGGTGCCCGCGCAAGAAACGCGCCGCGCGCAGGCTGCCAAGGGCGTAGGGCATCCGGCTACCGGCCTTGTGGCTGATCTCGACACGCTCGCCAGTCCCACAGTACATGACGGTGTGATCGCCAACGATGTCGCCACCGCGCACCGTGGCGAACCCGATGGTGGAGGGATCGCGCTCACCGGTGACACCTTCGCGCCCATAGATGGCACAGGCATCCAGATCGCGGCCGAGCGCGCCGGCGACGACTTCCCCCATGCGGATTGCGGTCCCCGAGGGAGCGTCAACCTTGTGCCGGTGATGCGCCTCGACAATCTCGATGTCGTACCCCTCGTTCATGATGCGCGACGCCATGTCGAGCAGCTTGAAGACGACGTTCACACCGACGCTCATGTTGGGAGCGAAGACGACGGGGATGTCGCGAGCAGCATCGGCGATGGCCGCCTTGCCGGCCGCATCGAAGCCAGTGGTTCCGATGATGACCCCCACCTTGTGGCGACGGCAGATCGCCAGGTGCTCGAGGGTACCCTCGGGACGGGTGAAGTCGATCAGGAAATCGGCGGCGGCGATACCGGCAGCGGTGTCATCCGTTACCGTCACTTCGCACGGCATCCCGACCAGCTCTCCGACATTCCGCCCAATGGCCGGCGTCCCAGGCCGGTCGATGGCCGCCGCCAACACCGCCTCCGGATCACGGAGGGTCGCCTCGATCAGCATGCGTCCCATGCGCCCCGACGCACCCACAATTGCGATTCTCATCAAGCTCATTTTCTCAAAGGCCCACTTTTTCCATCATTTTTCCGATAAACCCTTTTTCCTCGAGGGGAGGAACCGGCGTGCCCCCGCCTTCCGGCAAGGCCCCCAGATCGATCACCCGGGAACGCTCGTCCGGCACGGCCGCCGCGTCGGACGCCTGGGCAGCAGCTACATCGCCACCGACCCGGATCAGCTTGCCGTCCGCATCGAAATAGACGGTGAACTTGCGGGTCTCGACCGCACCGGAGCGGCCATTCTGCAGACGATAGACGTAATCCCAGCGATCCGCATGAAAGACATCGGCAAGCATCGGGGTACCGAGAATGAAGCGAACCTGGTCGCGGGTCAGCCCCGGCCGCAGCTGCGAAACCATCTCCTGGGTCAGAACATTGCCCTGCTGAACGTCAATCCGGTATTCGGTAACGATGCGCGGCACCGAAGAACAACCGGCGAGCGAAACCGTGAGCAGCAGAGCCACACCGGCAAAACGCGAAAGAATCATGCGCTGGAAACCCGTGAAGAAAGATCAGAAGCGAAACAACCGCCCGCATGTTCGCGGGTTTCAGTATGGGACACCCTTGTGCCACGGCACATGGCGATTGTTCAAATTAACGTCGGTC
>JAPKHL010000063.1 GCA_026646875.1 Rhodocyclaceae bacterium
CTCTCCGGCGTTCACCTGCCGCCGGTTGCCGGCTACGCGCTGTTCGCGGCGATGGGCCTGAGTACCGCCAGCTTCACGCTGACCTGGGCCTGCGCCAAGGAGGTCAATCCGCCGCTGCTGTCGGGGATGTCGACCAGCGTCACCAACATGGGCGGTTTTCTTGCCGGTGCCTTGCTGCAGCCGGCGGTGGGCTGGGTGATGGACCTGCGCTGGACGGGGGCGCTGAGCGAGAACGGGGCCCGCGTTTACGCTTCCGCCGACTACCGTGCCGGCCTGCTGCTGCTGCTGGCTTCCGCCACGCTCGGCGCGCTGGCTTCCTGGCGCGTGCGCGAAACCGGTTGCCGCAACATCTGGAAGCCGCCCGCCTGAACCGGGCGGTGCGCGCGGGGGTATGATGCAGCGATTATCCGTGCGCGCCGCTCCGTCATGCCGCCTGCCGCGTCATCCGACCTGTCGCCTGTCATTCCGCCGCCGCCACCGCAGGTGCTTCCGGCGCGCGTCTGGCTGATCGCCGCCGCCGTCTTCCTGCTTTCCCTGCTGCTCTGCGGCCTGCTCTTCGAGGCCGAGGCGCAGGCGCGCAAGCGCGAACACCGTCAGGCGGTGGCCGATCTGGCCCACCTCAACGCACGCGAGATCGGCGATCGTCTCGACCGCGCGCTGTCCGCCTCCTTCGCCCTGGCCGCCGTGCTGCGCCAGGGCGAGGGGCGGATCGACAATTTTCCGCAACTGGCCGGGGAGATGATCCGCAGCTATGGCGGCATCGGCGCCCTGCAGCTGGCGCCCGGCGGAGTGGTCCGGCAGGTGATGCCGCTGGCCGGCAACGAGCGCGCCATCGGTTTCAATCCGCTGCAGGACCCGGTACAGGGCTTCGAGGCCCGGCGCGCCGTCGAGCTGCGCCGGCTGGTCCTGACCGGCCCTTTCGAGCTGGTGCAGGGCGGCTACGGGGTGGTCGGGCGCTACCCCGTGTTCCTCGGTGACGCGCCGGAGTCGCAGCGCTTCTGGGGACTGATCCAGGTGGTCATCCGCGTCAATGAGCTGCTGGCCGTGACCAGCATCGGACAGCTGCGCGCGGCGGGGCACGAATACCTGTTGTGGCGCATCGATCCGGCGAGCGGCGAGCGGGTGGTCTTCGCGCGCTCCGGCGAGGCGCCGCTGCACGATCCGGTGGATGTTCCGATCGCCGTGCCGGAAGGCCGCTGGACGCTGTCGGTCGAGGCCGCAGCGCGGACCGGCTCGCCCTTCCTGCGTTTCGGCAACTGGCTGGTGGCCCTGCTGGTCAGCGGGCTGCTGGCCGGCGCGGCGATCCTGCTGCTGCGCAAGCCCTTCCTCCTGCAGCACGAGCTGGCCCGGCGCGCGGCGACCGAGGCCAGCCTGCAGCTGGCCGCCGAGCGTCTGCGCCAGATCATCAACACGATGGACAGCGGCATCGTGCTGTGGAGCAGCGAGCAGCGCCTGGTGGCCTGGAACGAGGCCTTCGCGCACATGTTTCCGGGGGTGGCGCACGCCTTGCGCGTCGGCGTCGAGCGGCAGACCCTGGTGGCGATGATGCGGGCGGCCGGCGAATTCGCCGCCGACGCGCAGGACGTTTCCGGCGACTGGGAGGCCCTCGGTGCCTGGGACCGGAACCTGCCCGGGGGGCGCATCGTGGCCATCCGGCGGCTGGCCACCGCCGACGGCGGCCGGCTGGTGCTGCACGAGGACGTGACTGCCGCGCGCCGCGCCAGCGACGTGCTGATGCGCAACGAGCGCATGGCTTCGCTCGGCCGCCTGGTGGCCGGCATCGCGCACGAGATCAACACGCCGATCGGCAATGCGCTGATGGTCGCCAGTTCGGTGCAGCAGCGCGTGGACGAGATGGAAGAGACGATCGCCGCCGGGCAGCTGCGCCGTTCCAGCTTCGAATCCTTTCTCGGCATGGTGCGCGAGTCCGACGGCATCATCGTGCGCAACCTCACCCGCGCGGCCGAACTGATCCAGCACTTCAAGGGCGTCGCGGTGGACCAGACGAGCGACCGGCGACGGCCCTTCGATCTTGCCGAGGTGCTCGACGAGGTCGTCGCCACCCTGATGCCGCGCATCCGCCGGTCGACCCACGTCCTGCAGGTCGAGCTCACGCCGGGGATCGCCATGGACGGCTATCCCGGCGCACTCGGGCAGATCGTCACCAACCTGATCGAGAACAGCCTGCTGCACGCCTTCCCGCTGCGCAGCGGCGGTGCGATGCGCCTGAGCGCCCGGCCGCTCGATGCCGAGCGCGTCGAACTCCTGTTCAGCGACGACGGCGCCGGCACTCCCGCAGCGGACCGCGCCCGCATCTTCGATCCGTTCTTCACCACGCGCATGGGGCAGGGCGGGTCCGGGCTCGGCCTCAGCATCGTGCTCAACCTGACGCGCGACCTGCTGGGCGGCGAACTCGATTTCAGCAGCGAACCCGGACAGGGCTGCCGTTTCCGCTTCGTCCTGCCGCGCGTGGCCCCGCGCAAGGAGTGTCCGTCGTCGCTGACGTGAGCGGCAGTGCATGCGCGGGTTGTAAGGATCAATATATCAGTATATCCTTATATATATGAAAACACCGTGCGCACGCCCCCCCATCCTTCTCCCGCGCCTGCCGGCGGTCGCGTTGCTGCTGGCCCTGTCCGTGCCGCTGCCCGCCGTGGCGCAGGCACCGGCGTTGCCGACCCGGGTGGTCGGGCCGCAACGGGTCGACCTGACCTTTCCCGCCGAGGCGCTGGTCGAGGCGGTCAGCCAGGCCACCGTCGCCGCCCAGGTTGCCGGCCGTGTCGTCGAGGTGCGTGTCGATGCCGGGCAGCGGGTGAAGCAGGGCGAGCGGCTGATGCGCATCGACGCGCGCGAGGCCGCCGAGTCGGCGAGCGCGGCGGCTGCCCAGCTGGCCAATGCGCGCGCGCACCATGAACGGACGAAGAACCTGCGGCAGCAGAACTTCGTCAGCCAGGCGGCGCTCGACAAGGCGAAGGCCGATTTCGAGGCGGCGCAGGCGGCCAGCGGCCAGGCCGGCGTCGGCCTCGGTCATGCGACGGTGACGGCGCCGATTGCCGGGGTGGTGGCGCAGCGGCTGACCGAGCTGGGCGAAATGGCCGTGCCGGGACGGCCGCTGCTGACGCTCTACGATCCGGCGAGCCTGCGCGTGACGGCCAATGTGCCGCAATTCCGCCTGCCGCAGCTGCGCGGCGTGACGCGGGCTCGCGTCGAATTCCCCGAGCGCGGCGTGTGGGTCGAGGCGGCTGCGGTGACGGTGCTGCCGGTAGCCGATGCAGCGACGCACGTGACGCCGGTGCGCGTTGCCCTGCCGGCCGGCGTGGGCGATGTGCTGCCCGGGAGCTTCGCGCGCGTGCATTTCGTCACCGGCAGCGTCGAGAAGACGACGGTGCCGCGCAGCGCCGTGCTGCGCCGGGGCGAGGTGGCGGCGGTCTACGTGCAGGATGCGCAGGGCGGCCTGGCGCTGCGCCAGCTGCGTCTCGGCGAGGGCTATGGCGACGAGGTCGAGGTGCTGGCCGGCCTGCAGGCGGGCGAACGGGTGGTACTCGAGCCGGTGCGCGCCGGCATCGCCCTGCGCGCCGCGCGCAGCGGCGGGAAGTAGATCGTGGGCATTTCCGGACGCATCGCCCGTTTCTTCCAGGCGTCGCAGATGACGCCGCTGCTCGCGCTCGTCGCGCTGCTGATGGGGGTCTTCGCGACGCTGGTCACGCCGCGCGAGGAGGAGCCGCAGATCGACGTGACCATGGCCAACGTCTTCGTGCCCTTCCCCGGCGCCTCGGCCCGTGACGTCGAGAATCTCGTGGCGACGCCGGCCGAGCAGGTGCTCTCGCGGATGTCCGGCGTCGAGCATGTCTACTCGGTGTCGCGCCCCGGCATGGCCGTGATCACCGTGCAGTTCGACGTCGGCATCAAGTACAACGATGCCGTGCTGCGCCTCTACGACACCGTGCACTCGCACCGCGACTGGCTGCCGCCCAACCTCGGCGTGCAGGAGCCGGTGATCAAGCCGAAGGGCATCGACGACGTGCCCATCGTCGCGCTGACCTTCTGGACTGCGGATGAAGGGCGCTCGGCCTTCGAGCTGCAGCAGGTGGCGCGCGCCGCGGAGATCGAATTCAAGCGCATTGCCGGCACCCGCGACGTCTCGACGATCGGCGGGCCGGACCATGTGATCCGCGTGCTGATGGACGCCGAGCGGATGAATGCCTACGGCGTCACGCCGCAGGACATCGCCGCCGCACTGCGCGTCGGCAACGCGCTGCAGTCCTCCGGCAGCCTGGTTGCGGGCAACCGCGAGATCCTGGTGCAGACCGGCACCTACCTCGAAACGGCGGCCGACGTGCGGCAGCTGGTGGTGGCCGTGCAGGGCGAGGCGCGCGCGCGCAAGCCGGTCTTCCTGCGCGACGTGGCACGGGTCGAGGACGGCCCGGACCAGCCGACGCGCTATGTCTGGCACGGCACGCGCGACGGCGAATATCCGGCGGTCACCCTGCAGATCTCCAAGCAGCCGGGGGTCAACGCCGCCGACGTGGCGGACGCGGCGATCGCCCGGGCGGACAGCCTGCGCGGCACGGTGATTCCGGACGGCATCGAGGTGGCGGTGACGCGCAACTACGGTGCCACGGCGACCGAGAAGGCGCGGAAGCTGATCGGCAAGCTGGCCTTCGCCACCGCCTTCGTGGTGCTGCTGGTCTTCTTCGCCCTTGGCCGGCGCGAGGCGCTGATCGTCGGCCTCGCGGTGACCCTGACCCTGGCGGCGACGCTGTTCGCCTCCTGGGCCTGGGGCTTCACCCTCAACCGCGTGTCGCTGTTCGCCCTGATCTTCTCGATCGGCATTCTCGTCGACGACGCCATCGTCGTCGTCGAGAACATCCATCGCTGGCAGGCCCTGCACCCGGAACGAACGCTGCTCGAGATCATTCCGTCTGCCGTGGATGAGGTCGGCGGGCCGACCATCCTCGCCACCTTCACGGTCATCGCCGCGCTGCTGCCGATGGCCTTCGTCAGCGGCCTGATGGGGCCGTACATGAGTCCGATCCCGATCAACTCGTCGATGGGCATGTTCATCTCGCTGGCCGTCGCCTTCGTGGTGACGCCGTGGCTGGCCGGCAAGCTGCTGGCGCGGCACGCGCCGGGCGGGCCGGCGCCGGAAGCGCCCACGGCCGGGCGGCTCGAACGATTCTTCCGCCGCCTGCTGACGCCCTTTCTCGACGCGCGGCGCGGCGGGGCGGCCCGCCTGCGCCTGCTGGCCGTGGTGCTGGCGCTGATCGCCGGGTCGGTGGCGCTGGCTGCGGTACAGCTCGTCGTGCTGAAGATGCTGCCTTTCGACAACAAGAGCGAGTTCCAGGTGGTGCTGGACATGCCGGTCGGCACGCCGCTCGAGGAGACGGCGCGGGTGTTGCGCGAGATCGGCGCCGAGCTCGGCAAGGTGCCGGAAGTCACCGACTACCAAGCCTATGCCGGCACGGCCGGCCCGATCAATTTCAACGGCCTGGTGCGCCAGTATTACCTGCGCAGCGCGCCGGAATCGGCCGACATCCAGGTGAACCTGGCCGACAAGGCGCAGCGCTCGCGGCAGAGTCACGAGATTGCCGTCTCGGTGCGTGCCGCGATCGAGGCCATCGGGCGTCGTGCCGGCGGCAACGCCAAGGTCGTCGAGGTGCCGCCCGGTCCGCCGGTGATGGCGCCGATCGTCGCCGAGATCTACGGGCCGGACCAGACCGGGCAGATCGCGGTCGCCAAGGCCGTGCGCGCCGTCTTCGAGCGGACCCCCGACCTTGTCGGCATCGACGATTCGGTGCAGGCCGATGCGCCGAAGACCGTCCTGCATGTGTTGCAGAGCAAGGCGGCACTGCTCGGGGTGGCGCAGAGCGACATCGTCGAGGTGGTGCGCATGGGGCTGGCCGGCGAGGACGTGACGCCAGTGCGCAACACCGATGCCAAGTTCGGCATTCCGGTGCGCGTGGTGCTGCCGGCCGAGCGCCAGGGGTCGCTCGAAGCCTTGCTCAAGCTGCGCGTGCGGGCCCGCGATGGCGCCCTGGTGCCGGTTTCCGAGCTGGTCGAGGTGCGTACTCTGGCACGTGAGAAGGCCATCCACCACAAGGATCTGCTCCCCGTGGTCTATGTTCATGGCGACATGGGCGGCAAGCTCGATTCGCCGCTCTACGGCATGTTCGATGCGCGCGCCTCGCTGCGCGGGATGCCGCTCGATGGACTGGCCGGGGGCGCCGGTCGCGTCGGCGGCACGCTCGACGAGTGGTTCATCCGCGCCCCGGCCGATCCCTACGCCGGCTACGCGCTGAAATGGGACGGCGAGTGGCAGGTCACCTACGAGACCTTCCGCGACATGGGCATTGCCTACGGCGTCGGCCTGATCCTCATCTACCTGCTGGTGGTGGCGCACTTCCACAGCTACCGGGTGCCGCTGATCATCATGGCTCCGATCCCGCTCACCATCATCGGCGTGATGCCCGGACACGCCCTGCTCGGCAGCCAGTTCACCGCCACCTCGATGATCGGGATGATCGCCCTGGCCGGCATCATCGTGCGCAATTCGATCCTGCTCGTCGATTTCATCCGCCAGCAGGTTGCGGCCGGCATGGATTTCGCCGAGGCGGTGATCCAGTCCGCCGCCGTGCGCGCCAAGCCGATCGCGCTGACCGCGCTGGCAGCGATGCTCGGCGCGCTGTTCATCCTCGACGATCCGATCTTCAACGGCCTGGCAATCAGCCTGATCTTCGGCATCTTCGTGTCCACCGTGCTGACCCTGCTGGTCATTCCGGTACTTTATTTCGCAGCCTTCAGGAAGGAGACCTCATCATGACCACCGAACGCGCCATCCGCATCATGGCCGGCAGTTTCATCCTCATTTCGCTGGCGCTGGGCGTCGAGGGCAGTCCGCTCTTCGTGTCCAAGCATTTCCTGTGGTTCACCGCCTTCGTCGGCGCCAACCTCTTCCAGAGCGGCTTCACCCGCTTCTGTCCGGCCGAGAGCATCATGGTCCGGCTCGGCATGAAGCGCAGCGACGGCGCCGCCTGCGGTCGCTGAGACGCCGCCACACCGCTTTTCCCTCTCCGGCGACAGCTCGGAACTCGGCGCCCCCGTACGGGGCGCTTTTTTTTTCTTGAAATTACATCACGGGGTGATACAGTGGGGTGAAAGGCACGCGATCCGACAGTGCCGGCAGGGAGGAATCGATCCATCGCGGCGAGCGACGCTCGCCCACTCTGACGGAGGTTTCGCCATGAACATGCTGCAGATTCCCAGGATGGCCTTCTCGTTCCACGGCGGCTGGGACGAGGTCGAGAAACAGCATCCCTCGATCGCCCGCCTTTTCCTGCTCATCGCCTTGCCGCTTTCGCTGCTGCCGCCGCTGATGATCCACTACGCGGGTCTGCACCACGGCGAGGTGTTCGATCCGAACGTGACTCCGGCGCAATGGACGGCGGCCGCCCGGCTGTTCTTCCTCGCCGAGCTCGTCACCGTGCCGGCGATGGCCGCCTTCATCTACGGCGTGGCACGCCTCAACCGGGTTCCGGCAAGCTTCTATGCCTGCGCCGCGATCGCCGTGCTGGCGCCGGCGCCGCTGTGGTTCTCGTCGCTCGGGCTGTTCGTGCCGAACCTGATGTTCAACCTGGCGCTCACCGGCGTGGCGCTGGTCTGCTCGGTCGGTCTGATCTACCGCGGCATCTACGCGCTGCTGCACATGCACGAGGATGTCGAGGCATTGCAGATGGCGACGGTGGTGGCGGCGGTCGGGGTGCTGGCCTGGCTGCTGCTGATGCAGATCGTCCTGCGGCACTGAGCCGGCGGCGGCGGGGGCGGGCGGCTCTGCCGTCCGCCCCCGCGCAGGGGAGGCTGCCGCGACGCGGACGTTTGGGTTTATCCTCCGGCTTTTGCCCTTGCCGGATACCGTTGTGACCACCGAAGACCACTCCGCCGGACTGCCGCCGCTCACCAAGCACGATTTCGAGCTGCTGGCCGATTTCCGTTACCAGATCCGCAAGTTCGTCCGCTTCAGCGAGGAGGTCGTGCGCCGGCACGGCATCACGCCGCTGCAGTACCAGCTGCTGCTCAATGTGCGCGGCTATCCGGGACGCGACTGGGCGACCGTCGGCGAACTGGCCGAGCGCCTGCAGGCCCAGCACCACGGTGTGGTTGCGCTGGTGTCGCGCTGCGTCCGCCTCGGCTTCGTCGAGCGCCGCCGCTCGCAGACCGACCGCCGGCAGGTCGAGATCCACCTGCTGCCGCGCGGCGAAGAGATCCTCGTCGAGCTCGCCCGTCTGCACCGGGCCGAGCTGCTCTCGCTGCAGGGCCGCTTCGTGGTGCCGGATCTCAAGGCGTTCTCGCACGACTGAGCGTCCGGGGGGCCGCCCCTGCGGCTTTCCACCGTATTCCCGCTTCCCGCTACGTTTCAATTCCTCTCGAACAGGAGTCCGCATGCAGATCGGCTTTATCGGCCTGGGCATCATGGGGCGCCCGATGGCGCTGAATCTTCTCAAGGGCGGTCACGCGCTGACCGTCTGGGCACGTCGTCCTGCGTCAATGCAGCCGCTGCTCGATGCCGGGGCCCGCGCAGCGGACAGTCCCGTCGAGGCGGCGCGTGGCAGCGATCTCGTCATCTCGATGGTGGCCGATGCGCCCGATGTCGCCGAGGTGATGCTCGGCGAGCACGGCGTCGTGCATGGCGCCGCGCCGGGCCTGGTCGCCATCGACATGAGCACCATCCTGCCGGCCGCCGCGCGTGACATCGGTGCCGGGCTGGCGGCCGCCGGGGTCGATTTTCTCGACGCGCCGGTTTCGGGCGGCGAGGTCGGGGCCATCGCCGGCACGCTGTCGATCATGGTCGGCGGCAGCGCGGCAGCCTTCGCCACGGCCCGGCCGGCCTTCGAGTGCATGGGCCGGAACATCGTCCACGTCGGCGATTCCGGCGCCGGGCAGGTGGCCAAGGCCGCGAACCAGATCGTTACCGGGGTCGGCGTGCTGACCGTTGCCGAGGCGCTCAACTTCGCAGCGAGGAACGGCGTCGATCCGGCGCGGGTGCGCGAGGCGCTGCTGGGCGGTTTCGCCTACTCGAAGATCCTCGAGAATCATGGCCAGCGCATGCTCGACCGCAATTTCAAGCCGGGTTTCAAGTCGTGGATGCACCAGAAGGACATGAACATCGTGATGCAGAGCGCGCATGCGCTCGGTCTCTGCCTGCCGGCCTCGGCCGCTGCCGCGCAGATGTTCAACGCGATGGTCGGCGCGGGGCTCGGCGAGGAAGATTCGATCGCCATGCTCAAGCTGCTCGAGCGGCTGTCCGGCGGGGAAGCGTGATGCGGGTCGGATTCGTCGGTCTCGGCGCCATGGGGCGGCCGATGGCGCTGCATCTCCTGCGCGGCGGTCACGCGCTGGCGGTCTGGTCGCGCCGGCCGGAATCCGCACAGCCGCTGGTCGACGCCGGCGCCATGCGCTGCCCGACGCCGGCCGCGCTGGCGCAGTGGGCCGAGGTGGTGTTCAGCATCGTCACCACCGGCGCCGATGTCGAGCAGGTGGTGTTCGGGCCGCAGGGTCTCGCCGAGGGGTTTTCGCCCGGCGCGGTGTTCGTCGACATGAGTACCATCGCACCGGCCACGGCGCGCGACATCGCGGCCCGTCTGGCCGCGCGCGGCGTGGACATGCTCGATGCGCCGGTGTCCGGCGGGGAGGCCGGCGCCATCGCCGGCACGCTGGCGATCATGGCCGGTGGCGAGGCGGCGGTGCTCGAGCGGGTGCGTCCGCTGCTGGCCTGCTTCGGTCCGCGCATCGTCCATGTCGGCGGGCAGGGCGCGGGGCAGGTCGCCAAGGCCTGCAACCAGATGGTCATGGTCGGCTGCATCGAGGCCGTCGCCGAGGCGTTGCATCTGGCCCGGGCGGCGGGAGCCGACCCGGCGCGGGTGCGCGAGGCGCTGGCCGGCGGTTCGGCCGGCAGCCGGGTGCTCGAGGTGTTCGGCGGGCGCATGGTCGAGCGCGATTTCCGGGCGGGCGTCGAGGCCCGCCTGCACCACAAGGATTACGACATCCTGATGCAGGACGCCTGTCGCAGCGGCGTGCCGCTGCCGGTGTCGGCCCAGGTCTGGCAGCAGCTCAATGCGCTGATGGCCCTCGGCGGCGGCCGGCAGGACAGCGCCGCGCTGCTGCGCGTCCTCGAAGCGGCTAGTGGAGCATCATCCCGCGAATCATGAAGAAGCTCAGCGCCGCCATGATCGCCGAGGCCGGGACGGTGATCACCCAGGCGGCGGCGATGCGCAGCAGCTGCGAGCGCTTGACCAGTTCCTGGCGATAGACGTTGCGCAGTTCCTTGCGCTCCATCTTGGTGAAGTGCGCCGGATCGAGGTGCAGCTTGGCGCGCCGCTTCAGGTCGGCAAGCATCGCACCCTTTTCCTCGACCGAGGCGCGGTTGAAGCGGGCGAGGAAGGCGTCGACCGCCGCCTGCTCGTCCTCGGGGTGATGGATGCGGATGTCGGCGAGCATCTGCGAATAGTTGCGCTTGATGTACTCGCGCAGGAAACCGACGCCGAAGACGCCGCCGACGGCGACGTGCGTCGAGCTGATCGGCAGGCCGAACTGGCTGGCGACGATCACCGTGATGGTCGCCGACATGGCGATGCAGTAGGCGCGCATCTGGTCGAGTTCGGTGATTTCGCTGCCGACGGTACGGATCAGCTTGGGGCCGAAGAGCATCAGCCCGATCGAAATGCCGAGCGCGCCGACCATCATCACCCACAGGGGAATCGGCGCCTTGCCACCGATTGCGCCCCCCGTCTGCGTGACCACATCGACGATGGCGGCCAGCGGGCCGACGGCGTTGGCCACGTCGTTCGAACCGTGCGCGAAGCTGAGCAACGCCGCCGAGAACACCAGGGGCAGGGTGAACAACTGGTTCACCCCGGCCTTGCCGTTCTCCAGCCGGGTGCTGGCGCGGGCGATCAGCGGCCTGACCGCGACGAACACGACGGCGGCGAAAAGCAGTCCGTAGAGCACGGCGGCGACGAAACCGACCTGCCAGACCTTGTTCAGCCCCTTGAGCAGCAGGTAGGTGGTGAAGGTCCAGGTCATCAGGGCGATCAGCAGCGGCACCATCCGGCGGGCTGCGGCGAGCATGTCCTGCTGGTAGGTGATGGTGTGCTTGACGAGGTAGAGCAGGGCGGCGGCGATGACGCCGCCCATCACCGGCGAGATCACCCAGCTGGCCGCGATGCCGCCCATGGTGTCCCAGTTGGCGACGTCCGGTCCGCTGGCGGCGATGCCGGCGCCGAGCACGGCACCGACGATGGAGTGGGTGGTGGACACCGGCGCGCCGAAGGCGGTGGCGATGTTCAGCCACAGGGCGCCGGCCAGCAGCGCCGCCATCATCACCCAGACGAAGGTGTCGGCGTCGGGGATCTGGGCCGGGTCGATGATGCCGCTGCGGATGGTACCGACCACCTCGCCACCGGCGATCAGTGCGCCCGCAGCCTCGAAGACGGCGGCGATGATCAGCGCGCCGGCCATGGTCATCGCTTTCGAACCGACCGCCGGCCCGACGTTGTTGGCGACATCGTTGGCACCGATGTTCATCGCCATGTAGCCGCCGATCATCGCCGCGACCACCAGCACCAGGCTGCCTTCGCCCTCGCCGCGCATGCCCGCGTAGAGCATCACGCCGACGATGAAGAGCAGCGCCATGCCCATCCGGAACATTTCTGAGCGCCCGCGCCGGGTGGCCTTTTCGATCTCGCTGAGGTGTTTCAGCTCCATTTTCCGCAACTCCCTGACTGCCCTTGGCGTGTGCACGGGGCGCGAGGATCGCGCCGCAAGGGGTGTGATTATCCCCGCAAGCGTCCGGTGACGATTTGATTGCAATCAGATGGCGGTGATTTGACGAAAAGGTGACTGCGGGGGGCGAAATGGCGGACGGCTCAGAGCTGGGTGTCGAGCAGCAGCATGATCAGGAAGCCGGCGCCGAGCGCCGCCATCGTCGGGTGCCCGCCGGCGTGGCGACGGGCTTCCGGCAGGAGGTCGTGCAGGGTAACCCGCAGCATGGCGCCGGCAGCCAGAGCCAGGGCGAACGGGAGGGTTGCAGCCGATGTCGCGACCGCCGTGGCACCGAGCAGGGCGGCCAGCGGTTCGACCAGGCCGGAGGCCGCGCCGCAGGCCACGGCGATCCAGGGGGCCTGGCCGGCGGCGAGCAGCGCGAGTGCGATGGCCATGCCCTCGGGGAGGTCCTGCGCGGCGATGCCGAGGGAGAGCGCGTGTCCGCCGGTGGATGCGGCGGACACGCCGACTGCGAGCCCCTCGGGGATGTTGTGCAGCGTTACGGCGGCGGCGAACAGCCAGATCTGTCCGCGGCTGCGCGGCGCCGGTCCTGCCGTGACGGTATCCGGCGTCCCCGGCGGCAACGCCCGCTCGAGCAGGCGCACGGCGAGGAGGCCGGCGAGCAGTCCGCCGGCCGTCGCTACGGTGGCGAGGCCCTCGCCCCAGAGGACGCGGCCGGCGGCGAAACTGGGCAGAAGCAGCGAGAAGAGGCTGGCGGAGAGCATGATGCCGCCGGCGAGCGCGAGCAGGCGTCCCTGGACCGCCGCGGAGAAGGGACGGGCCCAGAGCAGGGGGAGGGCGCCGAGCGCGGTCGCAGCCGCGCCGAGCATGCCGCCGGCGAGCGCCTGCCGGATGGATGCCGTTTCGAGCATGCCGGCGAGACGGGCCAGTCCCTCGCCAAGCAGAAGGATGGCGCCGACGAGGGCGATGCTCATGCCCAGGCGTTCGCGCCGGGTCGGCGGGCGGTGAGCGCCGATCTGCCTTTGCAGGGTGGCGATGATGTAGGTGCTCATGGCGGCTTCCTCGCGGGGGGTTGTCTTCAGGCTCATTCTGGCGGGAGCAGGGTCTGTCATCAAATTGATTGATGTAAAAATATTCATAGTTTTTCACTATTGCCTGGGCCGCCCGCGAGGCTGCAGGTCGATTTGCCGCGAACCAATTCCGGATTTTTCCCTCCGAGCCTGTACAGGGGCCATCCGCGCGCACCCTGCCGACCGGAGATCGAGAATGCTTGCGCAACCCTTCCTGCTGTTCCTGCATGTCGCGGCCGTCGTCGTCTGGGTCGGCGGCATGTTCTTCGCGTATGTCTGCCTGCGTCCGGCCGCTGTCGAGTCGCTCGACCCCCCTCTGCGGCTGACGCTGTGGATGGGGGTGTTCCGGCGTTTCTTCGCCTGGGTGTGGGGCGCGGTGGGAGTGATCCTGCTCAGCGGACTGGCCATGCTGCTGGCCGTCGGCTTTGCTGCGGCGCCGCTGCACTGGCACCTGATGCTGGCCACCGGTCTGCTCATGAGCGGGGTATTCGCCTATGTGGCGACGGTGCCCTTTGCTGCCCTGCGCGCAGCGGTGGCTGCTGCGGACTGGAAGGCCGGCGGCGCGGCGCTCGGGCGCATCCGTCAGCTGGTCGGATTCAATCTCGCCCTCGGCCTGCTCACCGTGGCACTGGCGACCCTCGGGCGGCTGTTTGCCTGAATGCTCCCGCAGGGCCGGATTTCCATACGCTACCGTCTGGAAATGGTAAGATTCCTCCGTCAATTCAAAGCGGAGGAAAGCTGATGCAGATCGAAAATTCGGTGTTCGTCGTGACCGGCGGCGGTTCGGGCCTTGGCGCCGGAACGGCACGCATGCTCGTCGAGAACGGTGGCAGGGTCGTTCTGGCCGACGTGAATCGGGAGGCCGGCGAGGCGGTGGCGGCCGAGCTGGGGCCCCGGGCCCGCTTCGTCGACACCGATGTGGCCAGCGAGGACAGCGCACGCAATGCGATCGCCACGGCGATCGGCACCTTCGGTGGCCTGCACGGGCTGGTCAACTGCGCCGGCATCGCGCCCGCCGAGAAGGTGGTGGGGAAGGATGGCGCGCACCGGCTGGCATCCTTCGCGCGGGTGATCAACGTCAATCTGGTCGGTTCCTTCAACATGATCCGCCTGGCCGCCGAGGCGATGAGCCAGGCCGAGCCGAATGCCGCCGGCGAGCGGGGCGTGATCGTCAATACCGCTTCGGTCGCCGCCTTCGACGGGCAGATCGGGCAGGCGGCCTATGCCGCCTCGAAGGGCGGCGTGGTGGCGATGACGCTGCCGATCGCGCGCGAGCTGGCACGATCGGGCATCCGCGTGATGACCATCGCACCGGGCATCTTCGAGACGCCGATGCTGCTCGGCATGCCGCCCGAGGTGCAGGAGGCGCTCGGGCGTATGGTTCCCTTCCCCTCGCGCCTGGGCAAGCCCGCCGAGTACGCGGCGCTGGTCCGCCACATCATGGAGAACGTGATGCTCAATGGCGAGGTGATCCGCCTGGACGGCGCGATCCGGATGGCGGCGAAATAATCTATACTCGCGGGTCCGCAAGGCGCCGGGGTCCGCCCGGCGCTTTTTTTTTTCGCGCGCGCCCCGCGTCCCTGTTCCGCGTGGCGTGCATCCGGTCCAACTCCGTTCCACACAGTCATTTCAAGCCACGATGAGCAAGGGCAACTGCTATCACTGCGGGCAGCCGATTCCCGCCGATGTCGACCTGACGGTGCGGATCGGCGAGGCTGAGCGCGCACTCTGCTGCGCTGGCTGCCAGGCGGTCGCGCAGGCGATCGTCGAGCACGGCCTGGCCGACTACTACCGTACCCGCGACGCCCTGCCGGATTCGCCGCGCGAGGCGATGCCGGCGATTCTCGACGGGCTGGCGCTGTACGACCACGCCGATTTCCAGAAGAGTTTCGTGCGCGCGCTCGGCGAGCACGAGCGCGAGGCTTCGCTGATCCTCGAGGGGATCACCTGTGCCGCCTGCATCTGGCTGAACGAACAGCATCTCTCCAGGCTGGACGGGGTCACCGGTGTCGAGCTCAATTACGCGACGCGCCGCGCGCGCGTGCGCTGGGACGAGCAGCGCATCCGGCTTTCGGGGATTCTGGCGGCGGTGGCCGCGATCGGCTACCGTGCCTATCCCTACGACGCCGCGCGCAACGAGGAACTGGCGAAGAAGGAGCGGCGCAGCGCCCTGTGGCGGGTTTTCGTTGCCGGCTTCGGGATGATGCAGGTGATGATGTACGCCGTGCCGGTCTATCTGGCCGGCGAGGGCGAGATGACGCCCGACATCGAGCAGCTGATGCGTTGGGCCAGCCTGGTGCTGACCCTGCCGGTGGTCTTCTATTCGGCGGCCCCGTTCTTCCAGAATGCCTGGCGCGACCTCAGGCTGCGTCGCGTCGGCATGGACGTGCCGGTGGCGCTCGGTATCGGCGCCGCCTTCCTGGCCAGCCTGTGGGCCACCTTCATTGCCGCGGGCGAGGTCTATTTCGACTCGGTGACGATGTTCGTCTTCTTCCTGCTCGGCGGCCGCTACCTCGAAATGACGGCGCGCCAGCGGGCGGTCAGCGTCACCGAGGCGCTGGCCCGTCTGATGCCGGCCTTTGCCGGGCGGGTTGCCGGCTATCCGGACAGCCGCGAGGCGGAACGCGTATTGGCGGCCGATCTTCAGCCGGGCGACGTGGTGCTGGTGCGGCCTGGCGAGACGATTCCCGCCGACGGGTGCGTGCTCGAGGGCGTGAGCAGCGCCAACGAGGCGCTGCTCACCGGGGAGAGCGCGCCGGTGAGCAAACGGCCGGGCGCTGCGGTCACCGGGGGGGCGGTGAATGTCGAGAGTCCGCTCTTCGTGCGCGTCGAGGGCGTTGGCGAGTCGACCCGGCTATCCGCCATTGTCCGTTTGATGGAGCGGGCCGCCACCGAGCGACCGCGCATCGTCGAGCTGGCCGACCGCATCGCCAGCCGCTTCATCGCCACGCTGCTGCTGGTGGCCGCCGTGGTCGCGGTGGTCTGGTACGTCATCGACCCGTCGCGCGCGCTGTGGATCACCGTCTCGGTGCTGGTCGTCACCTGTCCCTGCGCGTTGTCGCTGGCCACGCCGGTGGCGCTCACCGTGGCCAGCGGCGCGCTGGCCCGTGCCGGTCTGCTGGTGACCCGCAGCCATGCCGTGGAAACGCTGGCCCGGGCGACGCATTTCGTGTTCGACAAGACCGGCACCCTGACCACCGGCCGGATGTCCCTGCGGGAGGTGCTGCCCCTGGGG
>JAPKHL010000064.1 GCA_026646875.1 Rhodocyclaceae bacterium
AAATGCTTGCCAAATACGCCGAAGCCATCGTCAAGGTCGGCTTGAACATCCGCGCCGGGCAGAGGCTGATCGTCACGCTGGGGGCGACGCGCGGCGGATTGTCCGCCGGCCGCTCTCATCGGCCGGCCGAACCCCACCCACGCATGAAGACGCCGCCCCCCGCTCCCCGCACACGCCGCCGCTGGACCGGCGCCCTGCCCGGCCGCCGCCTTGCCGCCCTCCTGCTCCTGGCGTTCTCCCTCGCCGTCGCCGCCGGCTGGCTGCTCGGCAGCGAGGGCGGACTGCGCTGGGCGGCCGCGCGGCTGGCTGGCGCCAGCGACGGCGCCCTGCGCCTCGAGCACCCGGCCGGCCGCCTGCTCGGCCCCCTGCGCGCCGACGGATTGCGCCTCCAGCTCGCCGACGGACGCCGCTTCGACCTGCACGGCCTGCGCCTCGACTGGCGGCCGGGCGCCTTGCTCGCCGGCCGGCTGGAAATCGCCGACCTCGCCATCGAGACGCTCGAACTGCGCTTGCCGCCCGACCCCGCCCCGCCCACTCCGCCCGCCGAGCTGCGCCTGCCGTTGGCGCTCGTCATCGAGACCCTGGAGATCGGCCAGCTACGTCAGCGGACAGCCGCCGGCAGCGACGCAATCGAGGCCCACGGCGGGGACGCTCCGTCCCTGCTGGCGGGTGACCTGCACGCCCGCCTGGAAAGCGACGGCCAGCGGCATCGCATTGACGCGCTGCGCGCCACACTGCCCGCGGGCATGCTTGCGGCCAGCGCCCGGCTCGACGGCACCGCCCCCTTCGCGCTGGCCGGCCAGGCGGTGCTGGACACCTCCGGCGAGGTGGCCGCGCGCGTCCGCGTGGACGCCGACGGCACGCTGGCCGCCATCGACCTGCGCTTCACCGCCAGCGGGGAGGCATTGCGAGCCGGCGGCACGGCGCGCCTGACCCCCTTCGCCGCCTGGCCGCTGGACGCCCTGCAAATCGAGGGCGACGACCTCGATCCGCGCGAATTCCTGAACGATGCACCGCACGCCCGTCTGAGCCTGACCGCCGATCTGCGCGGCATGCCCGGCGGTGGCCTCGACGGCCCCGTGCGCCTGCGCAACACCGCCGCTGCGCCGCTCGACCGCGGCGGCCTGCCGCTGGACGCCCTCGACGGCAGATTGACGCTCGCCAGCGGCGCCCTGCGCCTGGACGATCTCGTCGCCTCGCTGGCTGGCGGCGACATGCGCGGCACGCTCGATCTGCACTGGCCGCCCCCGGGCCCTTCGCTGCCGCTGCCGGCCGCGCTGGCCCGCCTGAGCGGCCACGCCAACCTCGCCCTGCGGGGCATCGATCCGGCGGCGGCGCACGGCGCGCTGCGTCCCCTGCGCCTCAGCGGCCGCCTGCGGCTCGCCGGCGACAGCGCGCGCCAGACGGCCACGCTGGCGTTGAGCGATGGCACGCTGCGGGCCGAAGCGCGGCTAACCCGCAGCGGCGAGCAGCTGACCCTCGACGACCTGCGACTGCAGCACGGCGAGGCCCGCCTGGAGGGCAGCGGCGACGTGGCGCTCACGGGCGCGCACCCCTTCCGCTTCTCCGGCCGACTGCGGCGCTTCGACCTGGCCACCCTGCTTGCGGCGCCACCGTCGCGCATCGACGCCCGCCTCGAAGCGAGCGGTACCCTGACCCCGACGCCGGCGGGCCGCCTGCGCTTCGATGCAGACGACAGCCGGCTGGCCGGGCAACGGCTCGACGGCCACGGCGACCTCACCTTGGGGCCGGGGCTGCGCGCCGCCGGCACACTCGAGCTGCGCCTGGCCGACAGCCGTCTGCGGCTGGCCGGCGCCTGGGGCGAAAGCGGCGACACCCTGCGCGCGACCCTCGAGGCCCCGGCGCTGGCCCGACACGGCCACGGCCTCGCCGGCGCGCTAGAATTCTCCGCAACCCTGGGCGGCCGTCCGACCCGGCCGGACATCGATGCCCGGCTGCGCGCCCGCGATCTGACGCTGCCCGGCGGACACCGGCTGGCACGCCTCGACGCCCGCGTCCGCCTGCAGGACGACATGGTCGATCTCGAGCTGGCCGCTGCCGACTACCGGCAGGGCGATGCACTCCGACTGGCGCGTCTGCGCCTCGATGCCGAGGGTCTGCGGCAGCAGCATCGCCTGCGTCTCGACGCCCGCCTGGCCGACGGACCGGACGTGACGGCCAGCGTCCAGGGCGGTTTCCTCGACCCCCCCGTCGACTGGCGCGCCAGCGCCTGGCAGGGCACCCTCGCCACACTGCGGATGCAGGGCTCCCTGCCGGCCGAATTGCAGGCACCGGCCCCCCTTGCCATCGACCGTGCAGGCGTGCATCTTGGCCCTGCCCGCCTCGCCTTCGCCGACGGCCGCATCGAGTTCCACACCAGCGAATGGACGCCGCGAAGCTGGCGCAGCACCGGGCGCTTCACGGGGATCGCGCTGCGTCCCGGCGGTCTCGGCGGCACGGAGAGTGGGAACGAAGAGGGTAGCGGGGGCAGCACCGGGCCGCGCGCGCTGGACACGGCCGGCCTGCTGCGCCTCGGCGGCGAGTGGTCGCTGGCGGTCGGCGAGCGTATCGACGGCCATTTCACGGTCCACCGGGAAAGCGGCGACTGGACCCTCCCCGGCTACGTGCCGCGTCCGCTCGGCCTGCAGGCGCTGCGCATCGAGGCGCGCACCCGGGACAGCAGCGTCGAGGCCACGCTCGTTGCGCACGGTAGCCGGCTCGGCGACTGGGAGGCCAGCGCCCGCGTGCCGCTGGCGCGCGATCGCGGCGACTGGCGCATCGTGCCGCTGGCGCCGCTGGCCGGCCGCCTGCGCGCCCAGGTGCCCGACCTGTCCTGGGTCGGCCCGGCCATCGACGGCAACCTGACCAGCAGCGGCCGTCTGGAAATCGACGGTGAGCTGGCCGGCACCCTGCGGCAGCCGCGCACGCGCGGCCACCTGCGCGGCAGCGGGCTTGCGCTGGGCTGGCTCGATCAGAACGTGAGCCTGCGCCAAGGCACCCTCGACGCGCGCTTCGAGCAGGAACGGATCCGCCTGGAGCGGCTGGAATTCAGTGCGCCGCACGCGCCGCCGGCGCGCGCCGCCCGCATCGCCGGGCTCTCCGCCGCGCAGGCCCCCGGCCGCCTGCTCCTGCAGGGCAGTCTCGACCTGGCCGCACGCAGCGGCCGCCTCGAGGCGACGCTCGAGCGGCTGCCGCTGGCGCAACGCCCCGAGCGCTGGATCGTTGCCTCCGGGCGCGGCCAGGCCGATTTCGCCGGCGACCTGCTGAGCCTTGGCGCGCGCATCGTGGCGGACGCCGGCTTCATCGCCCAGGCCGGCGCCGGTCAGCCGCAGCTGGCCGACGACGTGGTGATCGTCGGGCGCGACGCCGCGCCCCGGCGTGCGCTGCGCATCGACAGCGAGATCGCACTCGATCTCGGCGAGCGTTTCCACCTGCGCGCCGGCGGACTGGAAGCGCGCCTCGGCGGCCAGCTGCGCCTGCGCGGCGAACCCGGTCGACCGCTGCGCGCCAGCGGTATGATCGCCACACACGATGGGATCTTCGAAGCCTACGGACAACGCCTGACGGTCGAGCGCGGCATCGTCAACTTCCAGGGACCGCTCGACGATCCGGGACTGAACGTGCTCGCCGTGCGCAAGGGCCTGAGCGTCGAGGCCGGCGTGGCGGTCAGCGGCACCGTGCAGCGACCGGTGGTGCGCCTGGTGTCGACACCGGCCGTGCCGGACCCGGAAAAGCTCTCGTGGATCGTGCTCGGCCGGGTGCCCGATGCCGGAGGCACCGACGCCTCGCTGCTGCTCACCGCCGCCGGTGCCATTCTCGGCGGCCAGGCCGACGGGCTGACCGGCCAGCTGGCGCAGGCACTCGGCGTCGATGAACTGGCGCTGCGCCAGGCGCGCGAGGGCGACCCGCTGACCAGCCAGATCCTGACCGTCGGCAAGCGGCTCTCTGCGCGCGCCTTCCTGAGCTACGAACAGGGGCTCTCGGCGACGGCCGGCGCGATGAAGCTCTCCTATGCGCTGACGCCGCGCGTTTCGCTGGTCACCCGTGCCGGCGCCGACAACGCGCTCGACCTGTTCTACACCTTCTCCTTCGACTGAGCAGGCGGCGCGTCGCCCATGGCCGACGATGCTGACGAAGCCGCGACCACCCGGTCGCGTCCGGCCGCCTTGGCCTGGTAGAGCGCGCTGTCGGCCTCACGCAGCCAATCGTCGGGCGTCGCTCCCGGCCGGTACTGGCCAACGCCGATGCTGACCGTGATCCGCCGTCCCGGCAGGAGATCGGCGCTGCCGACGGCGTGCCGGAGGTCTTCGGCAACCTGCAGCGCACCGGCCAGGGAAGTCTCCTCGAGCAGCAGCACGAACTCCTCGCCGCCCCAGCGGAACAGCCGGTCGCCGGCGCGAGTACGGGCCGCGACGATGCGCACCAGCGCCTGCAGCACGCGGTCGCCCCGGTCGTGGCCGAGTTCGTCATTGACCCGCTTGAAATGATCGATGTCGATCAGCAGGAGGCTCGCCTCCAGCGGCCGGCGCCGTGCGCGCGCCGCGATGGCCTGCAGGGCGTCGTCCAGCACCCGCCGGTTGAAGGCCCCCGTGAGGGGGTCGGTGAGCGCCTGCCGGGCCAGGCTGCGGTGCAGGTCGGAAATCACGTTGAGGACGATATTGATCATGACGATCGTCAGCAGCAGTGTACCGAACAGCCGCAGGGCGAGGGTCGGGTCGATGAACAGGAGAGCCAGCAGCGAGGCGTGCAGGAGCAATGCGAGGCTGCAGAAGATGGCCACCCGCCGGTTGAGCGCGAAATAGCAGTAGACGATCACCGGGTAGTTCCACAGCACCCCTGGCATACCCTGCAGGACGACGGCAGCGGACATTCCGGCAACAAAGGGGACCAGCAGCAGCGCGTGCGGAACCGGTGCAGGCCGTCCGCGCCACAGCGCCAGCGTGTTGGCCAGGATGCAGAGTTCGACAACACAGAGCGAGAGGGCCAGCAGCAGGCGCTCCTGCAGGAGATGGTTGATGATGAACGGAACCAGCACCGGCACCGTCACTGCCCCCATCGACATCATGATGCGGTCGCGGTAGGGCGCGAGCGAATCCTTCTCCGCCGCAACGGCGTCGCATATCCACTGGGTCAGCCGGTTACCGCTCCGATCGAGCATCGTCCACGCTCCGAGAACCTTCGTTCGACGGCGGCAAGCATACGGGACGGCTGCGGCTTGGGGAAGCCGGCGGGGGCAGCCGGGCCGCCCGGACGGAGGCTCAGGCCGCCGCCACCGGACGGCGCGGCACGCGCTCGGCATCGAGCAAGCGCTCGATGCGGGCGAAAACCTCGTAGCGCGAGAACGGCTTCTTCATGAAATCGTCGGCACCGATGCGGTTGGCGTAATACTGCTCGGTGGCATGCTCGTTGCCGCTGATCATGATCACCGGCGTCTCCGCCAGGACGGGGTCGCGGCGGATCTTGCGCAGCGCGGCGAAACCGTTCATCCCCGGCAGGATGATATCGAGGAAGACCAGCTCGGGCCGCGCCTTCTCCATCAGGGCAAGCCCCAACTCGGCACTGTCGGCCTCGAGTACTTCGTAGCGTTGCCCGCGCAGCATCTTCTTGAGCGCCGCGACGACGGTCGGCGAATCGTCGACGATCAGGATACGCGTGCCGGAACGGGCATTGATGCGTTTGCGCTGCCGCCGCTCGATCGAACCGCCGGCGGCCGGGGCCACGATGGCCCCGAGCGGTGCGGGAACCGGAGTCGGCGCCGGTGATGGCGCGATGCCGGCATCCCCCCTCCTGCCGACCAGCGTGCGGAACTGCTCGAATAGACCCATGCCCTGCCCTCCGGAAAATCCTGATTGCATAATAACGCGAAATCCGCGCCGCGCGCGATGCAATCTCCCCGCTCCGGACGGGGTTATACTCACCCGCTCCCGCCGCACAGCGCTTTCCCCGTCCCGCCAATCCTCGTTCCCGGATGCGCCTGAAAACAAAAATCTGGTCGATCCTCGGCATCCTGATGCTGCTCATCCTGACTGTCGACCTCTCGCTCGGCTATCGCCAGCTGCGCAACGAGCTGCGCCGGGAAACGGAATTCGACGCCCGCACCGTCTACGGTGTGGTGATGGCCACGCGCCGCATCTACCAGCAGCAGTTCATCGACAGCGAGCTGCCGGTCAACGCCCGCACCATCGGCTTCCTGCCGGCGCACTCCTTCTCGCGGATCGCCCGGGAATATGCCCGCTGGAACACCGACGGGGTGATCTTCAACAACGTCAGCGACGCACCGCGCAACCCCGACAACCAGGCTGACCGCTTCGAGGCCGAAGCGATCGCCTGGTTCCGCGCTCACCCGGAGACGGCCGAGCGGCTGGACGACATCGTCGATGCGCAGGGCAACGCCTTCCTGCTCTACACCGCGCCGATCCGCATCGAGGCCTTCTGCCTGAAGTGTCACGGCAGCCGTGCCGAGGCACCGCCGAGCATCCGCGACGCCTACGACAGCGCCTTCGATCTCGCGGTCGGCGACGTGCATGGCGCAGTCAGCGTGAGGATTCCCAAGAGCAAGTTCGAAACCCGCTTCCGGCAGGTCTGGGGCGGCCAGATCGTCAAGAGCGTGCTCGGCTACCTGTTGCTCTTCTGCATGCTCGGCCTCATCCTCGACCGCCTGCTCACGCGCCGGCTGGTGCGCCTGCGCGACGGCGCCGAGCGCTTCGCCGCCGGCGAGCGCGCGGTGCGCATGCCGCTGGCCGGCAGCGACGAGATCGGCGCGCTGGCAAAAAGCTTCAACGAGATGGCCGAGGCCGTGGACAGCCGCGAGCGCCAGCTCGGGCTGCTCTCCCAGGCGGTGGCGCAGAGCCCGGTGAGCATCCTGATCACCGACACCGCGGGCCGGATCGAATACGTGAACGATTTCTTCGAGCAGCACACCGGCTACCCGCGCGCCGAGGCGATCGGGCAGACTCCCCGCCTGCTGCGCTCGCCGGCAACGCCGCCGGAAACCCACCGGGCGATGTGGGAGGCGCTGGTGGCCGGGCGGGTATGGCGCGGGGAACTGGTCAACCGGCGCAAGGACGGCAGCGAATTCGTCGCCGCCAGCGTGATCGGCCCGGTGTGCGACAGCGCCGGCCAGGTCACTCACTACCTCGCCGTCGAGCAGGACATCAGCGGCCAGCGCGAGGCCGAGGCCCGCGCCCACCGGCTGGCCTACTTCCACCCGCTCACCGGCCTGCCCAACCGGACGCAGCTGCTCGACCGGATGCAGGCGGGACTGGCGCAGGCCCGGCGGCGCGGGCACTGCAGCGCCCTCCTCCTGATCGACATCGACCGCTTCAAGAATTTCAACGATGCACGCGGCCACCCCGCCGGCGACCGTCTGCTGGTCGCCTTCGGCCGCAATCTCGCGGGATTGCTGCGCGAGGAAGACCTGCTCGCCCACCTGGGCGCCGACGAGTTCGCCGTTTTCCTCCAGGATGCCGCCGGGCGCAGCGATCTTGCCCTGCGCAGCGCGCTGGAGGTGGCCAACAAGATCCAGGCCAGCCTGCGGCAGCCGCTGCGCTTCGCCGACGGCGAGGAATGCCAGCTCGATGCGAGCATCGGCGCCACTGTCTGCCCGGAAGGCGAGGACGATTCGCCGCAGGAAGCGCTGCGCCGCTGCGACATGGCGCTGGACCGCGCACGGCAGGCCGGCGGCGCGCGCAGCGAGTGTTTCGAATCGACCATGGCCGCCGACATCGAGCACCGCTTCGCCATCGAGCACGACCTGCGGCGCGGCATTCCCGCCGGCGAACTGCGGCTTTTCCTGCAGGCGCAGGTCGACGCCGACGGCCACCTGGTCGGCGCCGAAGCGCTGGTGCGCTGGCAACATCCGGAGCGCGGGCTGCTGTCGCCGGCCGTCTTCATCCCGGTCGCCGAAGCCTCGGACCTGATCGCCGAGCTGGGCGACTGGGTGCTCGACCAGGCCTGCCAGGTGCTGGCCGCCACCCGTGCGGAGGAGTTCTCGCTGTCGGTCAATCTGAGTCCGCGCCATTTCCGCCGCGATGGCTTCGTACCGCGCCTGCGGGCACTGCTCGACCGGCATGGCGCCGCGCCGGTGCGGCTGGTGCTCGAAATCACCGAAGGGCTGATGATCGACGACGCAAACTCGGTTGCCGCGCGCATGCGCGAGCTGACCGACCTCGGCATCCGCTTCTCGGTCGACGATTTCGGTACCGGCTATTCATCGCTGGCCTATCTCAAGCGTCTGCCCATCCACGAACTGAAGATCGACCAGGCCTTCATCCGGGAAGCCCCCGACAACCCCGACGACGCGGCACTGGTCGAGACCATCCTCGCGGTGGCCGCCCATCTGCGCCTGCAGGTCGTCGCCGAGGGCGTCGAGACCCGGGCGCAGGCCGATTTTCTCAACGCGCGCGGCCGCATCATCCACCAAGGCTATCTGTACGGCCGTCCGGAGGCGGCTGCGGAATGGCTGGCCCGCTGGTCCCCGCGCTGACGCGGGGCACCGCCCCCCCCCAGGATCACCTGCCCCGAGGAGGATTTCCGATGAGCGAAGACAACCAGTTTTTCCGTCCGGTGCGCGACTGCTGCCAGCGTGAGGTCGTCACCTGCGCGCCCGACGATCCGCTGGTGGACGCCGTGGCGACGATGCGCGAGCGCAACATCTCCAGCATGGTGGTCACCGAAAGGGCCGATGGGGAAAACGGGGGAAGCGGCCAGCCGCTCGGCATCTTCACCGACCGCGACCTGCGCAACAAGGTGGTGGCCGCCGGCAGCGATCCGCGCGGTCTCGCCGTACGCGCCGTGATGAACGCGCCGCTGGCGGTGATCGAGGAGGACGCGCCGCTCTACCAGGCGCTCTACCGCATGTCGCGCCTGCGCATCCACCGCCTCGGGGTGGTCGACGGCACCGGGCGGCTGAGCGGCATCATCACCGACAGCGACATCCTCCGCCTGCAGGCACACTCGCCGCACCAGCTGGTGCTCGACATCGAGCGGGCGGAAAGCCTCGACGATCTCAGGACCCTGCACGCGCGCATCCAGGCGCTGGTGCTGCACCTCTCCGGGACCGGCCTCGGCACGCACGAGATGGTGCGCCTGATCGCCCACCTCAACGACCAGATCCTGATGCGACTGATCGGGCTGCTGCGCCGCACCGGCTTCGCCGATCTGCCGGCCGGCTGCGCCTTCGTCGTGCTCGGCAGCGAGGGGCGCGGTGAACAGACACTCTCCACCGATCAGGACAACGCGATCATCTACGCCGACGATCTTGATGCCGCCGCCGTGCGTCGCATCGAGGAATTCTCGCGGGCGCTGATCGACGGCCTGATCGCCATCGGGGTCCCCGAGTGCAAGGGCGGCATCATGGCGTGCAACGCCGCCTGGCGGCGGCCGCTCGGCGAATGGCGCCGGCAGCTCGATGCCTGGCTGCGCACACCGACGCCGGAGAACATCATCGCCTGCGGCACCTTCGTCGACCTGCGCACCCTCGACGGCGATCCGGCCTTCGAACGGGCGCTCAAGGCACAGTTGTACGAGAGTGTGCGGGCCAACCGCCTGTTCCTCATGCGCATGGTCGAGAACGCCCTGCGCTTCGCCCCGCCGCTCGGCTGGTTCGGCCGCATCAAGGGGGAAAGCGGCGGGGAGCATCCGGGCATGCTGGAAATCAAGAAGGCCGGCATCTTCGCCCTCACCGACGGGATCAAGGCGCTGGCCATGGAGGCCGGCAACCTCGACGGCAGCAGCTGGCAGCGCCTGGCCCGCCTGCGCGCCGACGGCACGCTGCCGGAAGCCGACGCCGAGAACGTCGCGGAATGCTTCGACTTCCTGGTCCTGCTGCGCCTGCGCGCTCAGGTGGAAGCCGTGCGCGCCGGCCGCGCGCCCGACAACTACGTCGTCCTCGAGCAGCTCAACGCGATGGAACAGGGGCGGTTGCGCATCGCCCTGGAAGGCGTCGCCAAGTTCCAGGGCTTCCTGCGGCATCACTTCGGCCTGCACCTGATGCGCGGGTGAGCGCCTCCGGCGCGGGCCTCAGAAGTCGACGCCGAGCCGCAGGTAGTAATAGGCGCCGTTGTAGCCGAACGGTGCGTACAGCGAGTAGCGGATCACCTTGCCCGAGCCGGCCAGGCTGTCGTCGGTCTCGCCCCATTCGTCGGGCTTGGCGTCGAGCAAGTTGACGCCGCCGACGGCCAGCGTCACATCCTTCGCCAGACGGTAGGCGAACTCGGCATCGACCGTCCATTTCGCCGCGAAGGTGATCTTGTCGTAGCCCTTGACGCTGGAGAACTCGCCGAAACGGTTGAGATTGACCACCAGGTCGTAATCACGCGTCGAGTATTTCGTCCATAGCTTGATCGCGTCCTGCGGCTGGCTGTCCTCGATCAGCACCCGGGTGAAGGGATCGAGGATCAGATCGGTCATGTCCACACCGAGGATGCCCGGCGCCTGATTGATGTCGGTGAGAGTCGTGCGGCTGCGCTGGTAGGCGCCGACGAGCTTCAGCCAGGCGCCGTTGGGCAGCTCGCGCTTGTAGTCCAGCCGCAGGTCGAGACCGCGCGTGCGCGTGCCGATGGCGTTGGTGAAATACACCGCGCCGTCGATGCTGTTCTGCGTCAGGACGGCGGCGGCCTGCGGGCTGAGTGTGGCGAGATTCCAGCCGGCGATGTAGCCGGTCGGCAGGATGCGGTCGGCAATGTCGGTAACGAAGAGATCGGCGCTGGCAGTCAGCTGTGCGGCCGGCTGGTAGACCATCCCGAGCGTGAAATGCCGGGATTTTTCCGGTTTCAGGTCGGTGGCGCCGAGCGCCCGCGCCACCGGGTGGTCGACGGCGTAGTTGCCCCAGAACTGCGGGGCTTCCTCCTGGCTGTTGCGGTAGCTGCCGGTGTAGGAAAAATGGCTTTGCGACAGCGACGGGGCGCGGAAGCCGGAGCTGACGCTGGTGCGGAACAGCAGATCCTCGTGCGCACGGTAGCGCAGCGCCAGCTTGCCATTCACGGTCGATCCGAAATCGCTGTAGTGCTCCCCCCGCAGCGCGGCGTCGAGCATCAGGCGCTCGGAAACGCCGTATTTCAGGTCGCCGTACAGCGCATGCGCGGTACGCCTGGCGGAAACCTCGTTCTCCGGACTGAAGCCGGGAAAACCCTGCGCACCGTAGGCGAAATTGTCCTCCGGCCCCAGCAGGTAGGAGGCCGGCTCGCCCTTGACGATGCGGTAGTGTTCGGCGCGGAATTCGTAGCCGCCGGCCAGCGTGTGGCGGCCGATCCGGCGGCTGAAATCGGCATTGAGAATCTGCTGCGTGTAGCGCGTGGCGCCACTGTCGAAGCGGGTCGGCGTGGCGCCGCCGAGCGAGGTGTTGAGCGAGTTGTCGACGTAGAAATGGTAATCGTTGTGGCCGTGCGTGTAGCTCACGTCCCAGCGGGTACCGTTCTCGAGAAGCCCCCGGATGCCGGCGGTGGCCGAGTAATCGACGATCTTCGGTTCGATCAGCGGCAGGAAGCCGTCCGGGTAGATCGCGGCAATGTTGCGCGCATCGCCGGCACGCCGGAAGAAGGCGCCGGCGCTGCTGCGACGGTTGTCGAACAGGCCGTGCGCGTACAACGTGGTATCGCCGCGCGGAATCTCGGCGTTCAGCGCCAGCAGCCCGTCCTGGGTATCGGCATCGCCGAAATGCGTGTTGATGCGGCCGCCGTCGTTGGCGTCGGGACCGGCACGGTTGGTCGGACCGCGATCGCGCCACTCCGTGCTCAGATTGATGAAACCGTCGCCGGCCAGCGGCTGCGAGAAGAACACGCCGCCCTGCCAGGTGACGCCGTCGCCCTGGCGGGTGCGTCCGTAGGTGGCGCTGGCCTGGCTTCCCTGGCCGTAGCCCTTGAGGATGATGTTGATGATGCCGGCGATGGCGTCGGAGCCGTACTGCGCCGCCGCGCCGTCGCGCAGGACTTCGATGCGCTCGATGGCGCGCAGCGGAATGGTGTTGAGATCGACCCCCGAGGTGCCCCGCCCCACCGTGCCGTTGTTGTGCAGCAGGGCACCCTGGTGCTGCCGCTTGCCGTTGATCAGCACCAGCACCTGGTCGGGATTGAGGCCGCGCAGGGTGAAGGGCGCGGCGTGGTCGGTCCCGTCGGCGATGCTCGGACGCGGCGCGTTGAAGCCGGGCAGCAGCACCGCCAGGGCGCGCGTCAACTCGGTCTGCCCGGTCGATTGCAGCTGCGCCGAGGTGATGACGTCGATCGGCACCTCGGCATCGAGCGCGTCGCGGTCGCCGCTGCGCGAGCCGACCGCCGCCTTGGCCTGGGTTTCGATCGTCAGCAGGTGATCGAGCGGACGCCGGTAGTAGTCGTTGGTTTCCTGGACGGCCCGATCGGCGGCGAGGGTGACGCCGGCGACCAGGAAAAGACCGATGCAGACGAGATGCTTCATGGCCGTTCTCCCCGCAGCACGGTGGCAATCGACAGCAGCGGCGCGCCGATCCGCAGGCCGGAACGCAGGGCGGCGGCGTGGTTGATCTTGATGCGGGCCTTCTGTTCCACGAAATCCAGCTGGATGACCCCGCCGCTCTCGGCAAACCCCTTGATCTCGCTGATCGTCAGGATGCCGTTCCGCTGTGCGTAGTCGATCGCCTCCGCGCGCGCGGCCGCGCGGCTCAGGGTGATGAAGAGGACATCGGTTTCGCCGACCTGGTCAAGCCGGGTGGCGTAGCGCAATTCGATCGGCTTGTTGTGGATGCGCTTGTCGAGATAGAGGTCGTCGAGCAGCTTGCCGAAGGGGTTGTCGTCCAGCAGGGTGATGACGAAACGCTCGCGTGGTCGATCCGGCCATTCGACGTAGCTGGCGAAACGGCCGATGAAGACGGCCTCGAGCTTCCTTTCCTCGTCGCCGGCCAGCGCCGCAGGCGCGTTCAGCAGGGACAGCAGGCACGCCATCCAGACGATCACTCTCACGCACACTCCCCTCATGCCCTCTCCGTAGACGCCACGACGTAGCGGTTGCGCCCCGCCTCCTTGGCCTGGAACAAGGCCTCGTCGGCGGCCTTGATCATGCTTTCGATGCGCGCCTCGGCTGGCTGCGGCACCGCGAAATACACCCCCAGGCTGACCGTGACGCTGAGGAACCCACCCGGCCGGTGCTCGATGCGGCGGCATTCGACGCCCTGGCGGATGCGCTCGGCAACCGCCACGGTGGCTTCCTGCGTGCCGCTCTCGCAGAGCACCAGGAACTCCTCGCCGCCCAGACGCGCCACCAGATCGTATTCGCGCGCGCTGGCCTGCAGGACGAGGGCGATTTCCTGCAGCACCCGGTCGCCGACCGGATGGCCATAGCGGTCGTTGACCTGCTTGAAGAAATCGATGTCCAGCATGATCACCCCGAGCGGCTCGCCCTTGCGCTGCGCGCGCGTCACCATGGCCTGCATGATCTCCATGGCCTGCCTGCGGTTGGCCAGACCGGTGAGCGCATCGGTGGTGGCCAGCCGGCTGAGGCGGTCGTCGCGCTCGCGGATCTCCGCCAGCATGGCGTTGAAGCCGTCGTAGAGGCTGCGGAACTCGTCGCGCCGGTCCGAGGCCAGTGCGGCCCGGTAGTTCTTGGTCCGGGCAACCGCCTGCATGGCGTTGACCAGTCCCATGATCGGCTGGGTGAACAATGCCTGCAGCTTCAGCGAGAAGAACAGCAGGAGCCCCAGCGTGAGCAGCGAACTGGCCAGCTGCATCAGCACGAACTCGCGAATCTTGGCCCACAGGAGCTGCGTGTCCGAAACGATCGCCAGGGAACCGATCGGCTTTCCCTCGAAGAAGATCGGATGCAGAACGCCCATGAAGCCGTCGCCGATCCGCTCTTCCACCCCCGCCGCGCCATGCGGCGCTCCGGCGTCCTCTCCGGCATGCCGACGCAGTACCTGCTTGAATACCTGCTCGCGCCCCGCGTCGAGCGCGGTCGAGCGGTACTCGGCAAGGATCCGGCCGGCATCGTCGCTGACCACGGCCAGCAGGATGTGCGGGTCCGCATGCAGCGAAGCCAGCATGGCGCGGGCGCTGTCCGCGTCGCTGAAGGCCAGTGCGGCACGCATGTTCTCGCTGATAACGTCGGTCAGCTGGTGCAGCACGCGCAATGATGACCTCGACTCGCTCAGATAGGTCGAGTAGATCGTGAACGCCGAGGAAATGAACAGCGCGAGTGCCGCACTCAGACCGAGCAGGACAATCAGTTTGTAGCGGATTGAAATCCTGTCGAACATCGATTCGTTGGGGGTTGGAGAGAACATCTGTCAGCCCGGATTCTTGTGCGGCGGGCTTGGACCTGCGGGAAATCCGCGCCGCGCGATCCTCCGGAAGCCCGGGAATCGGCTGGCGCAGTGGCGTCCTGGAAAGATTCTACCGCAAGGCGGCTGCAGCGTTCGGCCGGAATGGCGGCCATCCCTGCGCCGCCGGGTCCGGGATTCGGCGGTTTTCCGCTCGCATCCGGAGGAATCGGGGAAAAACAGCCGGCGCGGGGAAGCTAAGCGCGTCGCGCCGCGGCGTTTGTGCGCAGGGCGATCAGCAAGGCGGCAAGCACGAAGCCGCCGGCAGCGAGGAAGGCGGCCACGAGTCCGGACGAGGCTGCCTCCGGAGCCAGCGCGGCGAGGTCAGGGGTCGCCGCGCCCAGGCTGAAGAGCGCGCCCATGAAGGAGGCACCGGTGATCAGCCCGAGATTGCGCGAGAGGCTTAGCAGGCCGGAGACGAGCCCACGCTCCCCCGCACTGCCGTGGGTCATCACCGCAGTATTGTTGGCCGCCTGGAACAGCGCGTAGCCCGAAGTCGTGACGACCAGTGCGCCGACATAGCCGGACAGGCCCGCGCCGGCAGACAGGAGCGGCAGCGCGAAGGCGCCCAGCACCATGACCGCAAGGCCGGTGACGGTCATGCGTTGCGCCCCCAGCCGGTCCACCAGGCGGCCGGCGGGGACGCCGGACAGGGCTGCCGCGAGGGGACCGGCCGACATCACCAAACCGAGCCGCGCCGTGTCCAGTGCGAAGGCGCTGACAAGATAGAACGGCCCCACGACCAGCGTCGCCATCACCACGGCGGTGGCCAGGGCACTCATCGCGAACCCGGCGCCGAGCGTCGCCTGACGGAACATGCCGAGGCGCACCAGCGGCGCTTGCGCCCGCGCCTCGACCCGGACGAACAGCCCGCCGCCACCGATGGCAAGGAGCAGCAGCGCGGCGTTGGCAAGCCCGAAACCGCCCCGGCCCGGCGTCATGGCCAGGGCATAGGCCGCAAGGGTCATGGCCAGCACCGCTGCGCCCGTCGCGTCGAAAGGCGGTCGTGTCGTTCCGGCCGGCCGGGGATCGGTCGGCAGACAACGCCACGCCAGCAGCAGCGCCGCGACACCGAGCGGGAGCTTGGCGAGAAAAATCGCCGGCCAGCCACCGCTGGCGATGAGCAGGCCGCCCAGCGTCGGGCCGAGGGCAGTGCCCACGGCGGACATGCTGCCCAGCAGACCCATGACACGGCCGGTGCGCTCCCGGGGCACGGTCTCCGTCACCAGCGCCATGGCCAGCGCCATCATGATGGCTGCCCCGACCCCCTGGAGGGCGCGCGCGGCGATCAGCCACCCCAGGGCTGGCGCGACACTGCACAGCACGGAGGCCACGGTAAACACGACGATGCCGGCCAGGAGCAGGCGCCGCCGGCCGAGGAGGTCGCCCAGGCGCCCGGCGCCGACGATCGTTCCGGTGATGGCGAGCAGGTAGGCCAGCACCACCCACTGAACCGCCGGGAAGGAGGCATCGAAAGCCCGGGCCAGCGTCGGCAGGGCCACGTTGGCGATGCTGCTCCCGAGCGAGGACAGCAACATGGAGAGCGACAGGCTGGCGATCGCGCGGCGTACGGCCGGCTGCCGCGACGCGCCGGTACGTGCGTTGTCGCATGTTCGCGGATCGGCGCTGGCATTGCCGGGATCGCCCCGTTCGGGTAGTGCTTTCCAGACCATTTCGGACTCCTTGAACACGGTGTACGCATGGTAGGAAAGCGGATGACAAGGCGGAAGACGCACCGGTTGCACTTGATTAGTGCACGCAACGCCATGCA
>JAPKHL010000065.1 GCA_026646875.1 Rhodocyclaceae bacterium
CTCTCCCGCCTCGGCATATTCACCGTGGCCGCTCAGGAGCAGGTTCTTGGCGAGCAGGAAGAGCGGCAGGACGAGCAGGAAGAAGAGGTTGTCCGTCCGGTAGCTGTCGCTTTCGCGGTGACGCAGCAGGGTCCAGAGCAACATCGCCACGATGCCGCCGAGGAACAGGTTGTTGCTCAGGCGGAACAGCAGCGGCGGCAGGTCGCCGGCCAGCCACATGCCGGCACGCTCGAGCAGCCAGGCGGCGACCAGGGCGACCAGCGCGGTGCCGTGATAGCCGCGGATCTTCACCCAGTTCTTCGTCGAGGTGAGCAGGAAACCGCCGAGCACGGCCCAGCCGAAGCCGAAGAACATTTCGTGCGCGTGCCACTGCGCGGGCGTGAAGGGCAGTGCGGGCGCGGGCAGCACCCCGGAGAAAAGCAGCGCCCAGAGTAGCGGCAGCAGCATGCCGGCGAGGCAGGCGAGCGAGAAGAAGGGGCGAAAGCCGACCAGCCAGAGCGGGTGCGCGGTGAATTTCATGGTGTCTTGCGTGCGTGGAGCGGGGAGCGGGGTTCGGGGCGCCAGTATATCGGGTATCCGCCGCCGCTTCCGCCGTGCTCCCGGGCGCGGGCTCAGTCCTGCCCGTCGTACTGCCGGCGCAGGCGGTTGATGCCCTGGCGGAAGGCTTCGGCGTCGCCGTGATCGAAGAATTTCGGATAGTGCTCGTGTGCGGCGCGGATCCGCCGTGCGTGCTTGATCGGGCACCAGTATTGCTCGGTCCGGGCCGCCACCTCGCGCGTGTAGGCCGCGACGCCGTTGCCGTAGGCGCAGTAGAAGCAGTTGAATTTCTCGATGATGTTCAGGTAGGGGAGGTCCTCGCGGTCGAAGACCATGTAATCCGAACGACGCACCTTCGGAATGCGATAGACCGGGAAGCAGATGGTCTGGTAGAGGGTGACGAAGAGATCCATGAGCAGGAAGGGAATCCAGCCGAAATAGATCACCGGCGCGGTCAGCGCCACCAGCAGCCGGGTGCGCAGGAGGAAGCGGAACAGGCCGGTCTTGTAGCGCCGTTGCTGGCGCAGGAATTCCTCGGCCAGTTGTGCCCGTCTCTGCGCGAAGTTCTCCCGCGTCTTCTGGTATTCCTCCTCGACTTCGTCCTGGAGCAGCCGGATGCGTTCGAGCAGTTCGTCTAGATGCTGTTTCATGGCGGGGTTCCGGGAAAACAGCCGTGCAGCTTACCGTGCGCTGCCGTTTCGAGAAAGATTCCCGTTCAGGTCCGCTTGCCCGGGCGGCGCGGTAGAATCGCGCCGTTCCTCTCCCGTCGTCCGCGAAGTCCATGGAAACCTCCGTTCTCCCGTCCGCCCCGCGCGCCCACTGGTCCAGCCGCTGGGCCTTCGTTCTCGCCACCGCCGGCTCGGCCATCGGTCTCGGCAACATCTGGAAATTTCCCTACATGACCGGCACCAACGGCGGCAGCGCCTTCGTGCTGGTCTACCTGGCCTGCATCACGCTGATCGGCGTGCCGCTGCTGATGGCCGAGACGCTGCTCGGGCGGCGTGGCCAGGGCAATCCCTACGATGCCATGACGACCGTTGCGCGCGAGGCCGGCGCGAGCGGCTTCTGGCGGGTGATCGGCCTGATCGGGATCGTCGGCGCGCTGCTCATCCTGTCCTTCTACAGCGTGGTCGCCGGCTGGATACTGGAATACGCCACGCGTGCCGCCGGCGGTTTTTCCGGCATCACCCGGGCCGCCGCCGAAGCCGGCTTTGCTGCCCTGCTCGCCGATCCGGCAAGGCTGGTCGCCTGGCACACGGTGTTCATGGCGCTGACCGTGGTCGTCGTGGCGGGCGGCGTCACCAGCGGCATCGAGCGGGCCAACCGGATCATGATGCCGGGGCTGTTCGCGCTGATCATGCTGCTCATCGTCTATGGCACGCTGACCGCCGACATGCCGGCGGCCCTGCGCTTCATGTTCCATTTCGACCCGGCGGCGGTGACCCGCGAGGTGGTCTTCTCGGCGATGGGCCATTCCTTCTTCACGCTCAGTCTCGGCATGGGCGCGATCATGACCTACGGTTCCTATCTCGAAAGACACACCTCGATCGCGCGCACCTGCTTCTACGTCGCGCTGGCCGATACCGGCATCGCCCTGCTTGCCGGGCTGGCGATCTTCGCCATCGTCTTCGCGCAGGGGCTGGCCCCGGCGGCCGGTCCCGGTCTCATCCTGCAGACCCTGCCGCTGGCCTTCGCCCAGATGCCGGGGGGGCAGATCGTCGGTATCCTGTTCTTCGTCCTCGTGGTGTTCGCCGCATGGACCTCGTCGATCTCGCTGCTCGAGCCCTTCGTCTCGCTGCTGATCGAGCGCTTCGGCGTCCGTCGCGCCGTCGCTGCCTGGGCGAGCGGCACCGGCGTCTGGCTGCTGGGCGTCGCCGTCTGCCTCTCCTTCAACGCCTGGAGCGGCGTCCGCCTGTTCGAACTGGGAATCTTCGATCTGCTGGACGCGTTGACCACCAAGATACTCATGCCGGTTTCCGGTCTGCTGATCGCCGTCTTCGTGGCCTGGGTCATGCAGCGCGGCCACGTCCGCGAGGAGATCGCCCTGCCGCACTCGGGCTTTCGGCTCTGGCAGGGAACGCTGCGCTATGTCTCGCCGCTGGCCATCGTGGCCATCTTCCTGCATGTCACCGGGCTGGCGGGCTGAACCCGGGCCGCGCCTCGGCTATACTGCGGGCAGTTTTTTTCTTTCGCTTTCCTCTTCGATTCTTTCTTTTCCTATCGCGACCATCACCGGTGCCACCCATGAATCCATCCGGCGGCGAACTGCCCGGCGGTTCCGTCAGCAGTGAAGATCCCTTCTTCATCCTGCGCGACGCGCGCGCGCTCTTCCAGCGGCGGATGGTGGACATCGCCCGTCACGCCGGCGTCGGGTCGGCCGCCGCCTTGGACGCCTTCTCCGAGGCGATTGGCGAGGCACACGACGCGCTGGTCGCCGCCCGCGAGCGCGAGGGCTTCGAGCAGGCCGCCGGACTGACCGCCTCTCGCATCACGCTGATGTGCGACAGCGACCTCGAGCTGGAAATCCGGATCGGGGATATCGCCCGCCGCATTCCGGACCTCGGCGGCAACCCGCTCTGGCGGACCCAGTTGCGCTACATGAACCTGCTGCATCGGACGCAGATGAGCCAGGAGCAGAATCCGGTCGGTCCGGCGGCGATCAGCGAGGGATTGTGGGCGCTGTGCCACGCGCACGGCACCAACGTCGAGGCCAACCTCGCCCTGCTCGCGCGGGTCGAGGCCTCACTCGGCGAGCTGCTGTCGCCGCTGTACGCCGAACTGAACCAGCTGCTCACCAGCCGCAGCGTCGATGCGGCGCAGGTGCAGCCGGTGTCGCCCGGCGGCGCGCGGGGTGGCGAGCTGCCCGCCGGCACCGCGGCAGCGGGGGCGTATTCCCAGAATCCGCTGGCCGCCCTGCAGGAGGGCGTGCGTCGCCAGAACAGCACGGCCGCTGCCGGCGCACCCGGCAGCGCCGCCCTGAGTGCGGCCACCCTCGCCATGCTGCAGCAGCTCGCGCAGCGCCTCGATGCCTTGCAACCCCCATCCGGCGAGGGGGGGCGGCCGCACACCGTGCGGGCCGACGATCTCGGTGTTCCGCTCGGGCAGTCCGAGGCGGTTGCCCTCGACACGCTGGCGCGCATCTTCGACGCGATCTTCGAGACCTGGGAGTTGCCCGATACCGTCAAGACGGCCATCGGCCGCCTGCAGATCCCCCTGCTGCGGCTGGCGATCCGCGACCCGGGACTGTTCTCCGACAGCACCCATCCGGCCCGCCGGCTGGTGAACGGCATGGCGCGCGCCGCGGTCGGCCTGCCGCGCAATGTCGGCCGCGCGCATCCCGTGTCCGCGCACCTGTGGCAGCTGGCCAGCCGCGTCGCCGAAACCCTGCAGGACGATCCGGGCGTGCTGGCCGCGCCGCTGGCCGACCTCGACGTGCTGATCGCCGAGCGCGACCAGTCGGTGCGCGAGGCCGCGCAGCCCTGGGTGTCGCTTTTGCGCGAGCGCGAATCGCGCACCCTCGGCGAGGCCGTCGCGCAGCGCTGGTTCGAGGAGATCGACCCGGCCGGACTGGCCCCCGAGATCCATGCCTTTCTCGCCGCGCACTGGCGTCCCGTGATGCGCGAGGCCTATCGCGAGGACGGCGGCGAGGGGGCGGCCTGGGCGGCCGCTCGCGGTACCGTCGACGATCTCCTGTGGAGCCTGCGTCCGAAGCAGGGAGCCGAGGAGCGGCAGCGCCTGGCGGCCCTGATTCCCGATCTGCTCGGTCGCATCCGGGCCGGCTTCGACCGGATCGGCACACCGCCCGAGCAGCGCGCGCCGTTTCTCGACGCCTGTTTCCGCCTTCAGACCAACGCTCTGCGCGGCACCGCCGCGTCGGTTGGCGCTTCCGCTCCGGCCGCTCCGGCCGCTCCGGCAGAACGCGCCGCGCTGCCGGCCAGTGCGGCGTTGGTCGATGAGATCGTCGAGGCGGATGGGCGGCAGCTGCGCTATCGGGCGCCCGCCGGCGATCCGCGTGCCGGCTACCGCAGCACGACCGTGCGGCCGCAGGTCGGCGACTGGCTGCAGTTCGTGCTGGACGGCGGCAGCGATCCGCTCTGCGGCGAGCTCTGCTGGCAGAACCCGGCCAGCGGCACCGTGCTCATCCATAATCCGGACTGGCCGCGCGCCATTGCGCTGGCCCCGGCGGCGCTCGACCAGTGTCTGCGCGATCCGAAAACCCGCGTGCCCTCGTCCCAGGCCCTCTTCGATCAGGCTGCCGAGCGCGCGCTGGCCCAGTTGGGCACCCGTTGAGACCGAAGCCCGCATCCCGGCGCAGGCGAGCACACGCGCAAGCGTGTATAATCACCGCCCTATGCCATTGATTCGAAATTTGTTTAAAGGCCTTGCCGATGCGTTTTGACGAACTCGGCCTCGCGCCGGAAATCCTGAAAGCCATCACCGAGCAGGGCTACACCAGCCCGACGCCGATCCAGGCGCAGGCCATTCCCCTCGTCCTCCAGGGCAAGGACCTGATGGGCGGTGCCCAGACCGGTACCGGCAAGACTGCCGCCTTCACCCTGCCGCTCCTGCAGCGCATCTTGCCGTTTGCCACGCCGAGTCCCTCCCCGGCAAGGCATCCGGTGCGCGTGCTGATCCTCGCACCGACGCGCGAGCTCGCCGTTCAGGTGCACGAGTCGGTCGCCGCCTACAGCAAGCACGTACCGCTCAAGAGCCTCTGTGCCTATGGTGGTGTCGACATCAAGCCGCAGATCGCCGCCCTGCGCATGGGCATCGAGGTGCTTGTCGCGACGCCCGGCCGCCTGCTCGATCTGTACGAACAGAAATGCCTCAATTTCGGCAGCGTGCAGGCGCTCGTCCTCGACGAGGCCGACCGCATGCTCGACATGGGCTTCATCCCGGACATCAAGCGCATCCTCAACCTGCTGCCGGCGCAGCGGCAGAGCCTGCTCTTCTCGGCGACCTTCTCCGACGAGATCAAGAAGCTCGCCGACAGCATGCTGAAATCGCCGGTGCTCGTCGAGGTGGCACGCCGCAACACCGTTTCGGAAACGATCACCCACCGCGTGCATCCCGTGGCCGCCGACGCCAAGCGGGCCCTGCTCGTCAAGCTGCTGCGCTCGGACGAGTTCCGGCAGGTCCTGGTGTTTACCCGCACCAAGCTGGAAACCGGGCGGCTGGCGCGCGAACTGCAGCGCGCCGGCGTCAAGGCCGACGCGATCCACGGCGACAAGAGCCAGCTCGACCGCATGAAGGCACTCGAGGCCTTCAAGGATGGCACGGTCGACGTGCTGGTGGCCACCGACGTCGCGGCGCGCGGTCTCGACATCGACGAACTGCCGCACGTGATCAATTTCGAACTGCCGCACACCCCCGAGGACTATGTCCACCGCATCGGCCGCACCGGCCGTGCCGGCAAGCGCGGCAACGCCGTATCGCTGGTTTCCGCCGACGAGGTGCAGTATCTCGTCGACATCGAGAAACTCATCAAGCTGCAGATCGAGCAGGTGGTGATCCCCGGCTTCGAGCCCGAATACGACTATGAATACCCGCCGAGCGGACGCAAGAAGGGCCATCGCCGCCCCGCGCCCGCGCACGCACCGGCCCCGGCCGCCCCGGAACGCAGCGGCCCGCGCCGCGAGCGCACCGGCGCGACCGGCGGTGCCACGGGCCGGCCGCCTCGCCGTCCGGGCCATATCGCCGCGGACGGCTTCGACTTCAGCAAGCCCTACGAGCCCAGCGGCGAGCCCCATCCGGCGGCGGCGCCGGTCGATCCCGAAGCCGCCCGTGCGGCGGCGCATCTCGAACATCCGCACAAGCCGCGCCGCGTGGTCGCCGCGCTGCTCGGCGGGCTGGGACGGAAATAAACGCCGCGGCGCCGGGAAACGCTGCTGCCGGATGTCCATGGCGCCGGCATTCCTGCGTGCTAAGATGACTCATGGACAAACGGAGGCCATGACCATGCCTGCATCCACTCTCATTCCGGCGATTCTGGGCAGCATCATCGGCGGCATCGTCGATTCTGCGCCCTCGCAGGACATCGTGGTGATGGAGGGGCCGCGCCGCACCTTCCCTGCGGAATCGCGCACCGGGATCATCGCGCCGCTGTCCTTCCAGGAAGTGCTGGTTGATGGTGAGAAGGTGTTTCTGTCGGTCGCCGCACAGGTGCGCAGCGAGGACAACCGGATCATCCCGCCGTCGTCGCTCGACCGCCCGGTGCGGGCCCGCTACCAGCTCGACGCGACGGGCGCCGTGCACCGCGTCTGGATACTCACCCCCTCGGAAATCGCTTCCTCCGGTTCAAACTAGGCAACTCAGCAAAGATGGCAAAGAAACTGTTCATCCGCACCTTCGGGTGCCAGATGAACGAGTACGATTCGGACAAGATGGCCGACGTGCTCGGTGCTTCCGAAGAAATCGTCAAGACGGACACCCCTGAAGACGCCGACATCATTCTCTTCAACACCTGCTCGGTGCGAGAGAAGGCGCAGGAGCGGGTGTTCCACGACCTCGGCCGCGTCCGCCTGCTGAAGCAGGCCAAGCCCGACCTGGTGATCGGCGTCGGCGGCTGCGTGGCCAGTCAGGAAGGTGCCGCCATCGTCGCCCGCGCGCCCTACGTCGACGTGGTGTTCGGCCCGCAGACCCTGCACCGCCTGCCGCAGCTGATCGCCGAGCGGCGTCGCCAGGGGCGCTCGCAGGTCGACATTTCCTTCCCGGAGATCGAGAAATTCGACAACCTGCCGCCGGCGCGTGTCGATGGCGCCAGTGCCTTTGTCTCGATCATGGAGGGCTGCAGCAAGTTCTGCACCTTCTGCATCGTTCCCTACACGCGCGGCCAGGAAGTTTCGCGGCCCTTCGACGACGTGCTGACCGAGGTCGCCGGCCTCGCGGCGCAGGGCGTCGGGGAGGTGACGCTGCTCGGACAGAACGTGAACGCCTATCGCGGGCCGATGGCCGGCGACGAGATGGCCGACCTCGCGCTGCTTATCGAATACATCGCCGAGATTCCCGGCATCGAGCGCATCCGCTACACCACCTCGCACCCGCGTGAGCTGTCGCAGCGCTTGATCGATGTCTATGCACGGATTCCAAAGCTCGTCTCGCACCTGCACCTGCCGGTGCAATCGGGTTCCGACCGCGTTCTGGCGGCGATGAAGCGCGGCTACACCGCACTCGAGTACAAGAGCCTGGTGCGCAAGCTGCGCGCCGCGCGGCCCGATCTATCGCTCTCCTCCGATTTCATCGTCGGTTTTCCCGGGGAGACGGCCGAGGATTTCGAGAAGACGATGAAGCTGATCGACGAGGTGGGCTTCGACGCCTCGTTCTCGTTCATGTACAGCGCGCGCCCCGGCACGCCGGCCGCAGACCTTGCCGACGACACGCCGCAGCCCCTCAAGCTCGAGCGCTTGATGCGCCTGCAGAAGCGGATCGAGGAGCTGGCGCAGGCGGTTTCGCAGGGCATGGTGGGCAGCGTCCAGCGGGTGCTCGTCGAGGGAACCTCGCGCAAGGATGAACACGAGCTGGCAGGGCGCACCGACAATAACCGCATCGTCAATTTCGAGGGCAATCCGCGCCTGATCCATCGTTTCGTCGATGTCCGCATCACTGCGGCCCTGCCGCATTCGCTGCGTGGCGAAATCGTGACGCGGGAGTCCTGAGCGTGAAACACGGCGGACCGAGGGAAAAGACCGCGAAGGCACTCGAGCTGGTGCTTTCGCCGGTCGACAACAAGCAGCTGGCCAACCTCTGCGGCGCGCTTGACGAGAATCTGCGCCAGATCGAGACCGCGCTCGACGTTTCCATCGCCCGCCGCGGCGAGCGCTTCACCCTGCGCGGCGAAACCGCACAGACCGCACGCGCTTCCGAGGCGCTGCAGCAGTTTTACGCACGCGCGCGGGAAACCCTGTCGGTCGATGAGATCCAGCTCGGCCTGATCGAACTGCTCAACCGGCCGGTGCGCCACATCGCCGCCGCCGGGGGGGCCTCGCCGGCGCTGCTCACGCGCAAGAGCGAGCTGCACGGGCGCACGCCACGCCAGATCGAATACCTGAAGGCGATCCAGGAGCACGACATCACCTTCGGCACCGGCCCGGCGGGCACCGGCAAGACCTATCTCGCCGTCGCCTCGGCGGTCGATGCCTTCGAGCGCGAGCTGGTGCAGCGCATCGTGCTGACCCGCCCCGCCGTCGAGGCCGGGGAGCGGCTTGGCTTCCTGCCCGGCGATCTCTCGCAGAAGGTCGATCCCTACCTGCGGCCGCTCTACGACGCGCTCTATGACCTGATGGGCTTCGAGCGCGTCGGCAAGCTGTTCGAACGCGGCGCCATCGAGATCGCACCGCTTGCCTACATGCGCGGTCGCACGCTCAATCATGCTTTCATCATCCTCGACGAGGCGCAGAATACGACGCCGGAGCAGATGAAGATGTTCCTCACGCGCATCGGCATCGGCGCCAAGGCCGTGGTCACCGGCGACGTGACCCAGATCGATCTCCAGCGCGGGCAGCGCAGCGGCCTGGTCGAGGCGCGCGAGATCCTGCGCGAGGTGCGCGGCATTGCCTTCACTGAATTCCTCAAGGACGATGTCGTGCGCCATCCGCTGGTCGCCCGCATCGTTTCCGCCTACGAAGCCCACAGCGCCGCGCAGGAGGCGCGCGAGGACGCTTCCCGGGCCTCCCGAGGCGGCCGGACGGCGGCCCCATGAGACCGGACATGCCGGTGAGCCGACGCCTCAATCTCAGCGTGCAATACGCCTGTAATGCGCCGGACCTACCCTTGCGAACCGAGATTCGCAAATGGGTGCGTGCCGCGCTCGACGTGGAGGGCCCGCGCGGCGGGCAGATCACCGTGCGCTTCGTCGACGAGGCGGAGGGGCAAGCACTCAACCGCGACTATCGCGGCAAGGATTACGCGACCAACGTGCTCTCCTTTTCCTACGACACGCAGCCGGTGGTCTGCGGCGACCTGGTGATCTGCGCCGGTGTCGTCGCACGCGAGGCCGCCGCGCAGGGCAAGCCGCTGGAGGCACATCATGCCCACTTGGTGGTGCACGGCATCCTGCACCTGCAGGGCTACGATCACGAGGACGGAGAGGCCGAAGCGCAGCGGATGGAGGATTGCGAGCGGCGCATCATGGCCATACTTGGCTATCCCGACCCCTACGCGGGGTGATCCCCGCGCCCTGCCGGAACGAGACCCTTCACGCCCCATGCTCCGCCGACGAAATGGACAGTAGCCCAGACCACAAGCCCGGTTTCTTCGAACGACTTTCCTCCCTGCTCCTGCGCGAGCCGGAGGACCGTGCGCAGCTGATCCAGCTGCTCCACTCCGCCTTCGAGCGCAACCTGCTCGACGCCGACGCCCTGACCATCACCGAGGGTGCCCTGTCGGCCTCCGAGACCAGCGTGCGCGACGTGATGGTGCCGCGCTCCCAGATGGACGTGGTGTCGATCGAGGATCCGCTCGACGAGATCGTCGCCTTCGTCAACCGCACGGCGCATTCGCGCTTTCCGGTGATCGACGGTAGCCGTGACAACGTGATCGGCATCCTGCTCGCCAAGGATCTGTTGCGCATGCGCACCGAGGAGGGTTTCCGGCTGCGCGACTGGTTGCGGCCGGCGGTGTTCATTCCCGAGTCGAAGCGCCTCAACGTCCTGCTGCGCGAATTCCGCGTTTCGCGCAACCACATGGCCATCGTCGTCGACGAGTACGCAGGGGTTTCGGGCCTGGTCACCATCGAGGACGTGCTCGAGCAGATCGTCGGCGACATCGAGGATGAATACGATTTCGACGAAGCCGACGACAATATCCAGCTCGACCATGCCGGCCGCTATCGCGTCAAGGCGCAGACCGGCATCGCCGACTTCAACGCCGCCTTCGGCACCCGTTTCGGCGATGCGGAGTGCGATACCGTCGGTGGCCTGATCCTGCACCAGCTTGGCCGCGTGCCCCGGCGCAACGAAACGGTCGAAATCGACGGCACCGGCTTCCAGGTTCTGCGTGCCGACAGCCGGCGCATCTACACCCTGCTCGTCGCCAACCCGCGCCACGCGGGCGATGCGAATTAATCCCCTGCGGTCGCAGCGTTTCGGCGCGCTGCTGCTCGGCGCGGCGAGTGTCCTCGCCTTTGCCCCGGCGGGCGCGTTTCCGCTGCTCTGGCTGACTCTCGGCCTCCTTTTCGAGCTGCTCTGCCGGACCGTCGAACAGGCGCGGGGCGCCCGCCGCGGCGCGCTGCTCGGCGGGGCTTTCGGTTTCGGCTTCTTCCTCGCCGGTGTCTCGTGGATCCATGTCAGCCTGAGCGTCTTCGGCGGCATGCCGGCGCCGGTGGCCGGGCTGGCCACGCTGCTGTTCTGCGGCGTCCTTGCCCTTTACCCGGCGCTCGTCGGTGCGGTATTCGTGCGCTTTGCACCGGCCGGAATGCTGTCGCGGGCCGTCTTCTTCGCCGCGTTGTGGATGCTCGCGGAATGGCTGCGCGGCTGGCTGTTCACCGGTTTTCCCTGGCTTGCCGCGGGGTATGCCCAGGCGCCCCCCAGTCCGCTTGCCGGTTACGCGCCCCTGTTCGGGGTCTACGGCGTCTCGCTGTTCACCGCCCTGCTGGGCGCGCTGGGCTGCCTGTGGCTGCGGCGCTGGTTCGCCGCCACGGCCTGTCCGCCCGTGCATGGCTGGCGCGCCAGCCCGGTGCTGCCCGTGCTGATCGTCGGCGGCCTGCTGGCGATCGGCGGAGGACTGCGCGAGGTCCGCTGGACCGAGCCACAGGGCGAGCCCCTGACGGTGGCGCTGCTGCAGGGCAACATCCCGCAGGATCTCAAATGGCGGCCGGAGCTGTTCGCCGATTCGCTGCGCATCTATCACCATCTCGCGCTTGCGCATCCGGCGCGGCTCACCGTACTGCCGGAAACCGCGCTGCCGGCATTTCTCGAACGGGTCCCGGGCGACTACCTGGCGGCGATGAAGGCACTGGCGTTGCGCGAGCAGGGCGACCTGCTGCTCGGCGTTGCCGTCGGCGAGGAGGGTGACTACATGAATGCGGCGGTCAGTCTCGGCGCCTCGCCCGAGCAGCGTTACGCCAAGTCGCATCTGGTCCCCTTCGGCGAATTCGTTCCGGCCGGCTTCGGCTGGTTCATGGCGATGGCACGAATTCCCATGTCCGATTTCACGCCGGGGCGCGCTGATCAGCCGCCGCTGAAGATCGCGGGGCAGCGCGTGGCGGTCAATATCTGCTACGAGGATGCTTTCGGCGAGGAGATCGCGCGCGCGCTGCCGGAGGCCGGCCTGCTCGTCAATCTGTCCAACGTCGCCTGGTTCGGCGACTCGCTGGCTCCGGCGCAACACCTGCAGATCGCGCAGCTGCGCGCACTCGAGAGCGGCCGCGTGATGCTGCGCGCGACGAACACCGGCATGACCGCCATCGTCGATGCCGACGGACGTGTCCGCTCGACGCTGCCACCTTTCACGCGCGGTGCCCTGACCGGCGAAGTGCGCGCGCATGCCGGCAGCACGCCCTACGTGCGCTGGGGCAATGCGCCGGCGGTGCTCGGCGCGCTGCTGCTGACCCTGCTTCTCGCACGACGCCGCGGCTGAGGCGCGGCGCCAGCCGTGGCGCGTGCGCCCGGGGCTCACTCAATCCAGCGTGTATGCCTTGGGTTGCGCCTGCCCAGGCTCGATGCGATAGACCTTCAGCGTTCCGGTCCGATGCTCGCCCATGCCCGGTGAGTCGGCGACCATGCCGGGAACCGAGAGTCCGACGATCGCCGGTTTTTCGGCGAGCAGGCGGCGCACGCTGGCGGCCGGCACATGACCTTCGATCAGATAGCCGCCCACCGTCGCCGTGTGGCAGCTGGCGTGCGCGTCGGGTACGCCAAGCTGGCGCCGCCGTGCTTCAAGCTGTGGATACTCGAGATCCACCGTCCGGACGCTGAAGCCGGCATCGCGCATGTGCTTGACCCATTCGCCGCAGCAGCCGCAGGTGGCCGTCTTGTAGACGGTGACGGCGGTTCCGGCCGGGGTGCCGGTCGCAACGCTCGGGCCGGCGACGGCACCGCCGCCGGTGGCGAGCAGGAGCAAGCCGAGTGCGGCCCGGGCGAGCGCGGGGAGGCGGGTGAACCGGTTTTCGTTCATGTTGTTTTCCTCAGTCTCAGTGCTTGTGTCCGGCGTGAGCGTCCGAGCGCTCGGCTGCGAACGGGGTGAAGCGTGCCTGCACCGCCTTGCGGCCGGGTAGCGTTACCGAGACGATACCCTTGAGTGCCGCGCTGGCAACATAGGTGCCATTGCCCTGCAGGCGGTTTCCTTCGGCGGGCTGCAGCGCGATTTCCCGCTTGCCGCCTTCGCCGAGCAGGGTCACCTTGCCCTGCGCGCCCTTGGCATCGACTGGCTTGCCACCATGGTCGGTGAGATAGACGGCGACCGTCGAGGTCCTGGCCGCGCTGGCCTCGCGGTCGAGCACCAGCTCGAGATGCAGTTCACCGGCGGCGCGCATCTGCCCGCCGTGCGGCGTCTTCTGCGCATCGAGCCAGGCATCGTCGTGGGCCAGTGCGGAAGCGGCGAGCAGCATGCCGGCAGCGAGTCCGGCGGTCTTTTTCAGGATATGGGGGAGGGTCATGGGCGTCTCCTTGGTGGCGGGTCGGAAATGATCGGTTGAGTGGATCGGGGCAAGGTCGGTACTTCGCTCAGAAGGCATCGGGCGCGTCCACTCCTTCGCTTTCGGCGAGCAGTTTCTGCAATGGCTGTTCGCCCCAGCGCAGGAACATCACCGGGGTGAGCAGCGTGTCGAGCAGCGTCGAGCTGATCAGGCCGCCGAAGATCACCACCGCGACCGGGTGCAGGATCTCCTTGCCCGGCGCATCGGCCGAGAGCAGCAGCGGTGTCAGCGCGAAGGCGGCGACCAGCGCGGTCATCAGCACCGGTGTCAGCCGCTCGAGCGATCCCCGCACGATCATGGCGCGGCCGAAGCGTTCGCCCTCGCTGCGGCACAGGTTGATGTAGTGGCTGATCTTCAGGATGCCGTTGCGGGTGGCGATGCCGGCCAGGGTGATGAAGCCGACCAGGGCCGCCACCGAGAGTGCCTGCCCGGATATCCACAGCGCGGCAACCGCGCCGACCAGCGCCAGCGGCACGTTGGCCATGATCATCAGGGCCAGGCGGGGCGAGCGGTAGCGACCGTAGAGGATGAGGAAGATCATCGCCAGCGAGACCAGCGAGAGCAGGGCGATGCGCTGCGTCGCCTCTTCCTGGGCCTGGAATTGGCCCTCGAGGGCGTAATGCACGCCCTCGGGGAGGGGCACCCGCGCCATTTCCTCGCGGATCGCGCCGATGATCGCCGACAGGTCGCCGCTATCGGCGTTGGCCGAGACGACGATGCGCCGCCGGGTGTCGTCGCGCAGGATCTGGTTCGGACCGAGCGCCTCGCCGACGCTGGCCAGCGTCGTCAGCGGCACCGCGCCGGCCGGTGTCGGGATCAGCAGCCCGGCCAGCGCCTGCGGTCCGCGCGCCTCGTCGGCCAGGCGCAGGACCACGGCGAAGCGGCGGCCGCCGTCGATGACCTGGGCGACGCGCTCGCCCTCGCCGAGGGTCTGCAACGTGCGCAGGATCTCGCCGGGCGAGATGCCCAGCTGGGCGGCCCGCGCGTAGTCGATCTCGATGCGCACCTGCGGCACCTCCACCTGTTTCTCGATCTGCAGGTCGACGATCCCGGGAATGCCGGCCAGTCGGTCGCGTGCCTGTGCGGCAAGCGTGCGCAGGGTGTCGAGATCCTCGCCGTAGAGTTTCAGGGCGATCTGGGCACGCACGCCGGAGAGCAGGTGATCGAGGCGGTGCGAGATTGGCTGTCCGAGCGCCACCGAGGCCGGCAATGGCGCCAGACGTGCGCGGATGTCGGCAAAGATCTCGGCGCGGCTGCGCGTGCCCGGCTTCAGGTCCACGTCGATTTCGCTGACATGCACGCCCTCGGCGTGTTCGTCGAGTTCGGCGCGTCCGGTGCGCCGGCTGACGTGCGTGACTTCCGGCACCTCCCGCAGCAGGGCTTCGGCCGCCGTGCCGACGCGGTTCGACTCGGCCAGCGAGATGCCCGGCGTCAGGATCACGCTGACCATCAGGGTGCCCTCGTTGAACTGCGGCAGGAAGGTGCGCGGGAAGAAGGGGAGTGCCGCAGCGGCGCACAGGACGGCGGCCACGGCGCTGCCGAGCAGCAGGCGCTGGCGGTCGAAGGACCAGTGCAGCAGACGGGTGTCCCACGCACGCAGCGTGCGCACCAGCGGACTGTGTTCCCCGGCACCGGTGGCAGTGCGCTCGCCCTCGCGTCGCAGCAGATACCAGCCGAGCACCGGCGTCAGGGTCAGCGCGACGACCAGACTGGCGAGGATCGAGACCACATAGGCGATGCCGAGCGGCATGAACAGGCGCCCCTCGATGCCGGGCAGGGCGAACAGTGGCAGGAATACCAGCGCGATGATCAGTGTCGAATAGACGACCGCCGAGCGGACCTCGACCGAGGCCTCGAAAACCACCTGCAAGGCGCTTTTCGGTTGCGGCAGGGCGCGGTTCAGGCGCAGGCGACGGAGAATGTTCTCGATGTCCACGACGGCATCGTCAACCAGTTCGCCGATGGCGATGGCCAGGCCGCCCAGCGTCATGGTGTTGATCGACAGGCCGAAAAACTTGAAGACCAGTGCCGTGACCAGGATCGAGACCGGGATCGCGGTCAGCGAGATCAGCGTGGTGCGCACGTTGAGCAGGAAGAGGAAGAGAATGACGGCGACGAAGAGTGCGCCGTCGCGGAGCGCTTCAACGACGTTGCCGATGGCCGCTTCGATGAAGCTGGCCTGGCGGAAGACGATCTGCGGCGGCGCCATGCCCGACGGCATGGCGCGCGCCAGCTCGGGCAGCTTCGCCTCGATGCGGCGGGTCAGTTCGACGGTGTCGGCATCCGGCTGCTTGAGCACCGACATCACCACTGCCGGCCGGCCGTTGAAACTCCCGTCACCGCGCTTGAAGGCCGCTGCGAAGTCGACCCCGGCGACCTGTTCGAGTCGGATCGGCTGCCCGTTACGGACGCGCACCGGCAGTGCGCGCAGATCCTCGATGCGCACGCTGCGCGCCAGGTTGCGCACCAGCAGTTCGCGTCCGGCCACGTCGACGAGACCGCCGCTGCTGTTGGCCGCGAACCCTTCGATGGCACGCGCCAGATCTTCGACGCCGACGCCGAAATCGCGCATGCGGGCGCTGTCCGGTGCCACGCGATATTGTCTCGCCTCGCCGCCAATCGGAATCACCTGCGCCACGCCGGGGAGCGTCAGCAGCGCCGGGCGCATCGTCCAGTCGGCGTATTCGCGTACGGCCATCGGCGTCGCTGCCGTACCCGCTGCGTTGTTGCCGTGCTCCTCCGGCGCCGCGATGGGCAGGGCGATCAGCATGATCTCGCCCATGATCGAGGTGACCGGACCATGCCCGCCGGCAGCTGTGCTGCCGCGAGCGAGAGGCGCTCGCTGACCAGTTGCCGGTTGCGGTAGATGTCGGTCGACCAGTCGAATTCGACGTACACGATCGACAGGCCGACACCCGACACCGAGCGCACGCGGCGTACGCCGGGGGTGCCGTTCATCGCCGTTTCGAGCGGGAAGGTGACAAGCTGTTCGACCTCCTCGGGGGCCATGCCGCCGGCCTCGGTCATCAGCGTGACGGTCGGCCGGTTGAGGTCGGGCAGCACATCGACCGGCAGGCGGCCGGCGGTCAGGCTGCCGTAGATGATCAGGAAGAGGGCGGCTCCGAGGACGATCAGGCGGTTCTTCAGGCTGGCGGTGACAATCGCATTGAACATGCGGCCTCCCCGTCAGCGGATCTGCGCGAGCAGCGCCGCGCCGGTGGTCACCACCCGCTCGCCGCCATTCAGTCCGCGCGTGACGAGCACTTCGCCGGCGCTCAGCGGCTGCGTGTCGACGCGGCGTGCCTCGAAGCGCTCGGCCGCGCTGTGGACCCACACCTGCGGCTGGTTGTCGGGGCCGCGCACGACGGCCTCGGCGGGCAGTGCGACGCCCGTGCGCGGTGCGCCCACGCGCACGAACACGCTCACCGGCTGGCCGACGGCGAGCAGGGGGGGGGCGTCGCCGGCAACCGGTTCGATGCGGAAGCGCAGCGGCAGCGCCTGCTCGCGCAGGCTTCGGCCGGCGCCGATGAAAACCAGTCGCAGCGGCAGCGCATCGCTGCCACGTCCGGCCAGGCCGCTGGCCTCGACCGTTCCGCCGGGGAGAGCGGCATGGGCCAGCGCCTCGACCTGCAGGTGCCGCGGGTCGACGATCTCGAACAGCGTTGCGCGGGCGTCAACGATGGCGCCATTGACGCTGCGCGTGTCGCTGACGATGCCGTCGACCGGCGCACGCAGGGCTTCGCGCCCGAGCAGCGCGCCGTCGATGGCGGCCAGGCGGCGACGCAGGCTGTCGGCTTCGATGGCGGCGGCCTCGATGTCCTTCCGTGCGACGCTGCCCTCGAGCTGGTGAAGCCGTTCGGCACGCCGCTCGGCAAGCGTCAGCTGGGCTCGCAGCTCGGCGGCCTGGGCACGTGCACCGGCCTGTTCGAGGCCGCTGCCGAGCGGAGCCAGCCAGGCCAGCACTTCGCCTCGGCGGACCGCGCGGCCGGGCGGTGGCAGGCCCTCGCGCGGCGCTTCGATGCGCCCGGCGAAGGGGGCCTGCACGATGCCGCCGTGCGCTGGATCGGCTACCACCTGGCCGGGCAGGGTCCGCGCTGGCCGGTGTTCGCCCGTCCGGGCGACGAGCGTGCGCACGGCGAGCACACGTTGGCTCGCCTTGGGCAGGAAGAGGCTGCCGTCGGGCAGGCGCTGCGGCCGCTCGCCCGCTCCCGCGCGTAGTGCGGGGGATGCGGGAGGCGTGGCTTCTGCGTGCGCGTGATCTTCGTCGCCATGCGCATGTGCGGGGGGCGGGACGCCCGATGCCAGCGCAGCGGCGATCAGTGTTCCGGCGAGGGGCGCGCGGTGGCGGCGCCAGCGGCTGGCCAGGATGAGGAGCAGGAGCAGGCCGCCAAGCGCGGTTGCCGGCGCCAGCCAGTTTCGGGTCAGCGCCGCGCCGGCCGCGACCGGCGCGGTGACCGCTGGCGGCAGGGTGCCCAGCAGCAGGTCATCGCCTTCGGGACCGTTCAGGGTGAGCGTCAGATCGAGCGGCGTTTCGCTGCCCAGCCATTCGGCGTCGACGGAGAAGAGTCCGGGGGCGGCCGGATGGGCGACGAGCCGCTGCTCGCCGGCCTCGATCTCCAGCTGGGCGATCGTGGCGGGATGGTTGTCCGCGTAGCGATCCACGTAGAGCGTCAGGCGGTGCGGGTCGGCCTCGCGCACGCCGAGCACTTCGTAGTGTTCGCCGACAGCTTCGAAGCGCGGCGCGAGCGTGCCCGGCAGCGGAGCTTCTTCGGCATGGTCGTGTCCTTCGTGGGCGGTCAGCGGCGTGGCGGCGAGCAGGGTCAGGAGGAGGGCCGCACGACGCAGTGTCGTGCCCAGGGCGAGTAGGCGGAGAGAGGTCATGGCAGGAGTCCGAGAGTCTGTCTGAGCCGGGCGATGGCCCGGCCGTGATCGCCGGCCGCCTTGCGGACGGCGCTGTCGGCGCGCTGGGCGGCGGTTCGCGCACGCAGCAGGCTGGCCAGATCGAGTTCGCCGAGGGCAAAACTTTTTTCGAAGAGCGCCAGGTTGTCCCGGGCCGCCCGGCGGTTGTCCTCGGCCAGGGCTTGCCGGCGGGCAGCGGCGGTCAACGCGGCCTGCTGCTGGTTGCACTCGTCGTCGAGCCGGCGGCGCAGATCCTCGAGTCCGGCCTCGGCTGCGATCAGGGTGGCATTGTCCTCGGCCAGTCGTGGCGCGTTGAGCGTTGTGCTGGCCAAGGGAATCTTCAGTGCAATGCCGACGCTGCCCGCGAAGCCTTCGCCGTATTCGCCCCGCTCGTGCCGGTAGCTGACAGCCAGCTCGGGGGGCTTGCGCTGTGTCTGCCGGCTCAGCGTCAGTGCGGTGCGGGCGGCTGCGACTGCAGCGGTACGCTCGCGCAGCAGCGGATGCTCGTCGTCGTCGGGCAGGGGGGCGGCGGGCAAGGTTTCGAGCAGCGGATCAGGCAGAGTTTCGCGCCCGGTCAACGTATGCCAGCGTCGCAGCAGGGCTGCATGCTGCGCGTCCGCTTCGGCGACGTCGCTTTCGGCTTCGCTGCGCTCGATGCGGATCAGGTTGAGATCACTTCGCGCGAGCTCACCGGCCCGGACCCGGCGTGCGATGTCGTCTTCCAGAGACAGCGTGGCCTGCAGCTTCGCATTGTTCTCCCGACGTTGCTCGCCGGCCTGATGGATCGACCAGGCGAGCTCTCGCAGTTCGCCCGCGAGCTGGAGGCGCAGACGATCGTGCTGCGCGCTTTGCACGCTGGCGCCGCTTTCGGCGGCCGCACGGCTGGCGGCGCGTTGTTCCGGTAGCCACAGAGGCAGCGCCAGCTCGGTTTCGTATTCGACAGCACCTCGCTTGCGGTTGAAGCGGTCGCTACGCTCGCCTATGGTCAGAGTGGGGGCTTCTGGGAACCAGCTGTCCGCGGCTTCGCGGCGGGCCGCTGCGACGTTGCCGAGTGCCGCGCTGGCGCGTGCCTCGGGCAGCCGGCGCCAGGCGGCGTCGAGCGTTTCCTGCCAGTCGGCGGCGTAGGCGCCGGTAAGCAGGGTGTAGCTCAGCAAAAAGGTACAGGTCATCGAAAGAATGCGCATCGTTGCCTCGTGACTGAAAGGTCGGGCGAAGGATGCGGCGGAATCCCGGAGCGGTGCCCGGCTTCTGGCGCACGGAGAGCGGACGCTGCACGACACGCGAAAGCGTGGCGCTTGCGAAACGCGACGGTGCGAGGCCGGGAGGATTCAGCCGCCGTTCAGGCGGCGGCGATGGGGGGTCGTTGCAGGCGGCCGGGCGGGCAGCCGACGTAGCGGACGGACAGGTGCAGGGGAACGGTGACGGTGAGCGGGACCACGCCGGTGCGGTGGCTGGCCGGCAGGGGAACGCAACAGGCCAGGTGACAGACGCCGCATTGCTCGCAGGCATTGCCGTCGGCCTGGTCGGAACCGGTGCCGCCATGCTGGTGTCCATCGATATCGAGCATGTGCAGATGCGCATGCTCGGGCGCGCCGGCGTCGCCATGCGTGCAGCCAGGATGGCC
>JAPKHL010000066.1 GCA_026646875.1 Rhodocyclaceae bacterium
CTCCAGTTCATGCTCGCGCGCGGTGCCGGCATTGCCGGGGGCGACGTAGATCTTCTGCAGGCCGGCAGTCTTGGCGAGGCGCCAGGCCAGCGCGTGTTCGCGGCCGCCGGAACCGATGACGAGTAGTTTCATAGTGGGCGAGGGGGGGTGAGGAGCGGGGGGTTAATGCCGGAAGTGGCGGGCGCCGGTCAGTACCATTGCCAGGCCGTGCTCATCGGCGGCGGCGATCACTTCTTCGTCGCGCATCGAGCCGCCCGGCTGGATGACCGCCGTGGCGCCAGCCTCGGCGAGCACATCGACGCCGTCGCGGAAGGGGAAGAAGGCGTCCGAGGCAACGCAGGCACCGGCCAGCGACAGGCCGGCATTTTGCGCCTTGATCACGGCGATGCGCGTCGAGTCGACGCGGCTCATCTGGCCGGCGCCGACGCCGAGCGTCATGCCGCCGCCGCAGAAGACGATGGCGTTGGATTTGACGAACTTGGCGACGCGGTAGGCGAAGAGCAGGTCTTCGAGCTGCTTGTCGGTCGGTGCTTTCCTGGTCACGACCTTGAGGTCGGACGGTTGCACGTTGAACATATCCGGCGTCTGCACCAGCAGGCCGCCGCCGACGCGCTTCAGCTCGAAAGCGTGGTAAGCGTTGTCGAGTGGCACCTCAAGGACGCGCAGATTGGCCTTGGCGGCGAGCAGGGCCTTGGCGGCCGGCGTGAAGTCCGGCGCGATCAGCACTTCGACGAAGTGCTTGCGAGCGTTCATGGCTTCGACCACGTCGACGTCCACGGTGCCGTTGAAGGCGATGATGCCGCCGAACGCCGAGGTCGAGTCGGTCTTGAAGGCCTTTTCATAGGCTTCGAGCAGCCGGCCGCCGATCGCCACGCCGCAGGGGTTGGCGTGCTTGATGATGACGCAGGCCGGCGTGGCGAAGGTCTTGACGCATTCCCAGGCGGCGTCGGCATCGGCGATGTTGTTGTAGGAGAGTTCCTTGCCCTGCAGCTGCGTGTAGTTGGCGATGGCGCCGGGCGTCGGCGCCGGATCGCGGTAGAAGGCTGCCTGCTGGTGGGGGTTCTCACCGTAGCGCAGGGTTTCGACGCGGTCGAAGGCGGTCTGCAGCGCGGTCGGGAAGGGCGACAGGCGGGGCGCTTCCTCCGCCGTCGATTCGAGCGCGGTCAGCCAGTTGGCGATCGCCGAGTCGTAGCGCGCGGTGTGCACGAAGGCCTTCCTGGCAAGGCCGAAGCGGGTCGCCAGCGAGAGCGCCCCGTCGTTGGTGCGCATCTCTTCGAGCAGGGCGGCATAGTCGTCGGGATCGGTGACGATGGCGACGCCGGCGTAGTTCTTGGCCGACGAGCGGACCATGGCCGGGCCGCCGATGTCGATGTTCTCGATGGCGTCTTCCAGCGTGACGCCGGGCTTGGCGACCGTCTCGCGGAAGGGGTAGAGGTTGACGCAGACGAGGTCGATGGTCGGAATGCCGTGCGCCTCGATGGTCGCCATGTGCGCGGGCAGGTCGCGGCGCGCGAGGATGCCGCCATGCACCTTGGGATGCAGCGTCTTGACGCGGCCGTCGAGCATCTCCGGAAAGCCGGTGTAGTCGCCGATCTCGGTGACGGCGAGGCCGGCGTCGCGCAGCAGTTTGGCGGTGCCGCCAGTGGACAGGAGCTTGACGCCCTGGGCGGCGAGGCCTTGGGCGAATTCGAGCGCGCCGCGCTTGTCGGAGAGGCTGATCAGGGCTTGACGGATCTTCATGGTCGGATGCTTGCGGAAGGTCTGGAAGGGAAGGCTGGGGCTGCGAGGGCGGCGGTGTGTCCGGAGCCTAGGCGACGAGCTTGTAGTCGACGAGCTTCTTGCGCAGCGTGTTGCGGTTGATGCCGAGAATCTCGGCGGCCAGCGTCTGGTTGCCGCCGGCCTGGCGCAGCACGACCTCGAGCATCGGCCGTTCGACGCTTTTCAGCACCATGTCGTAAACGGCCACCGGCTTCTCGCCGCCGAGGTCGTGGAAGTAGGTTTCGAGCGCGCCATAGACGCAGGCGGAAATATCGTTGTGGCGTTTCATGCAGCTAGCCCCCCGGGTTCGTTGTCGGCCTCGTTGTCGTTTTCCCCGCTACTCTCCTGGTAGCTGAGGCGCTCGTCGTGCTCGGCGAGCCGGTAGAAAAAGTCGTTTACCGCGTTGCGTTGCTGGGCAATGTCCGGCAGCTGGTTCATCCGGTGGCGGAAGACGGCCGAGCCGACGAGGCCGCGCGTGTACCAGGAGATGTGCTTGCGCGCCACGCGCACGCCGGTGTCCACCCCGTAGAAGGCATAGAGATCCTCAAGATGCGCCAGCAGGACTGCGTGGATCTCCTCGACGCGGGGTGGCGGCAGGCGGGTGCCGGTGCGCAGGTAGTGCTCGATCTCGCGGAACAACCAGGGGCGGCCCTGGGCGGCGCGACCGATCATCACCGCGTCGGCGCCGGTGACGTCGAGCACGTGCCTGGCCTTCTCCGGCGAGGTGATGTCGCCATTGGCGATGATCGGAATGCGTGCCGCAGCCTTGACGGCGGCAATGGTCTCGTACTCGGCGTGCCCGGTATACCCGCAGGCCCGCGTCCGGCCATGCACGGCCAGCGCTCGGATTCCCGACTGTTCGGCGATTCCCAGGATGCGCAGTGCGTTACGGCTGCCCTTGTCCCAGCCGGTACGGATTTTCAGGGTCACCGGCGTTTCCGGCACGGCGGCTACCACCGCCGCGAGGATGCGTCCGACCAGGACCTCGTCACGGAGCAGCGCGGAGCCGGCCATCACGTTGCAGATCTTCTTGGCCGGACAACCCATGTTGATGTCGATGATCTGCGCGCCGCGCTCGACGTTGTGGCGCGCGGCATCGGCCATCATGCGCGGGTCGGCGCCGGCGATCTGCACCGAGATCGGCGCCACCTCGCCGTCGTGGTTGGCGCGCCGCTGCGTCTTCGCGCTGCCGTAGAGCAGCGAGTTGGAGGTGACCATCTCGGAGACTGCCAGCCCGGCCCCCATCTTCTTGCACAGCTGGCGGAACGGGCGGTCGGTCACCCCGGCCATCGGCGCGACAAACAGGTTGTTTCTGAGCGTGAAGCCGACGAATTCCATGGGCGGTACGGGCGGGGGTGGTGCACGGGAAGGGGCGGATTCTACCCTGTTTGCCGCCTAAAAAATAGTCAATCGCGGGCCTTCGTCCGATTGCCGGCGAGCGGTCGTCGCCTCCTTGCCCCCCCCCTCCCTCGCCGCACCGTCCTGGCTTCGCACCGTCGGTGGCGGTGCGCTGCGGTCAGCGCGTGTTGCCGGGTTCCGGCAGCACGATGTTCACTTCCAGCACCTCGTAGTTGTCCTGGCGCTCCAGCGAGACCTTGATGTCGTCCGGGTTGACCGCGACGTACTTGGAGATCACCGCGATCAGCTCGCGCTGCAGGGCGGGCAGGAAGTCGGGTTTGCTGGCGTGATCGCTGCGTTCGTGCGCGATGATCAGCTGCAGGCGTTCCTTGGCGATGCTCGCGGATTTCGGCTTGTTGCCAAGGAAAAACGAGAGGAAGGACATGCCTATTTCCCTCCGAACAGGCGCTTGAGCAGGCCGGGTTTCTCGTAGTCGACGAAACGCAGCGGCTTGTCCTCGCCGAGAAAGCGGGCGACCACGTCGAGGTAGGCCTCGGAAACGTCGCTGCCCTTGAGGTGGATGGCCGGGGATCCCTGGTTGGAGGAGTGCAGCACCATTTCCGATTCGGGGATCACGCCGAGGATCGGCACGCGCAGGATTTCCTGCACGTCCTTGTAGGAAAGCATCTCGCCGTCGTCGACGCGCTTCGGCGAATAGCGGGTGATCAGCAGGTGTTCCTTGACCGGCTCGCCGCCCTGTTGGGCGCGCCGCGATTTTGCCTGAAGGATGCCGAGGATGCGGTCGGAGTCGCGCACCGAGGAAACTTCGGGGTTGCTGACGACGATCGCCTCGTCGGCGAAGGTCAGTGCCATCACCGCGCCGCGCTCGATGCCGGCCGGTGAGTCGCAGACGACGTATTCGAAGCCCATGTGCTCGAGTTCCCTGAGCACCTTCTCGACCCCCTCCTCGGTCAGCGCGTCCTTGTCGCGCGTCTGCGACGCAGGCAGCACGAACAGGCTTTCGCAGTGCTTGTCCTTGATCAGCGCCTGATTCAGCGAGGCCTCGCCGTTGATCACATTGACCAGGTCATAGACGACGCGCCGCTCGCAGCCCATGATCAGGTCGAGGTTGCGCAGGCCGACATCGAAGTCGATGACGGCAGTCTTGAAGCCACGCATGGCGAGGCCTGAGGAGAAACTGGCGCTGGTCGTGGTCTTGCCCACGCCGCCCTTGCCGGACGTTACGACGATGATGCGCACGGATGCGTCTCCGCAAAATAAAAAAGCGATTTTACCCGCGCTCGGCGGTTTGTGCTGGCCTGTCGCAGGCGCTCAGTCGATGCGCATGGCATCGATTCGCAGGGTGCTGCCGCCCTCCCTTTCCTCAAGCTGCACCTGTGCCGGCTGGCCCGCCAGCGAGGCCGGCACGCCCCCCTCGAAGGTCCGGTAGACACCGCCGACCGAGACCAGCTCGGCGGCGAAATGGGTGGTGAAGATGCGCGCGCCGGGCTGGCCGCGCGCGCCGGCCAGCGCCCGGCCGCGCAGCGGCGCGTAGATGTGGATGCTGCCGTCGGCGATCACCTCGGCGCCGGGATTGACCGCAGCCAGCACCACCAAGTCGCCGCCGCGCGCATAGACCTGCTGTCCGGAGCGCAGCGGGCGGTCGATCACCAGAACGGGGGCGGGGGGCGCGGCTTCGAGCAGCGCGGGAGCGGCGGTGGGTGGTGCCTCGACGGGCAGCGGCGCAGGCTCCGGAGCGGGTTCCGGGGCGACGGGCGGAGCCTCGGCCGGTGCGCCGGCACGGGCCGGTCGTTCGTGCGCGGCGAAGGTGGGCAGGCCCGCGGCGGCCGCCGCCGCGCGCAGCGCCTCGCTGCCGCCGCGAACGCCGACGAGGCGCAGGCCGTGCCGGGCGAACAGCGCGCGCAGGGCGGGCCAGTCGGCATCCTCGGCCGGGCCGGCCTGGGCCAGCTCGAGCAGCGCCGCGTCGCCATCGAAGAAGTCGCTGTCGCCGAACAGATCGCTGGCGGTGTGCGCCAGATCGTCGATGTCGAGCGTACGCAGGGTGACGGCGACGACGGGAACCGTCATGCCCTTGAATTCGATCAGTTGCTGGGTGCGGGTCTTGCGCATCGGGAAGCCTCGAAGGTGCGGAATACGGTGTCGGGAATGGCTGGCTCAGGGCCAGGCGCGCGCGCCCCAGATCATGCGGCGGGCGACGAAGTGGCGCAGCGGCGGGGCGAGGTCGAGGGCGAGCAGGCCGAGGCCGCGCGCGGCCCGCAGCGGTGCCAGATCGTTGGAGAAGAGGCGGACGATGCCGTCGGTGAAGGCGGCGCTGCCCAGGCGGTCGGCGTTGCGGGCGCGGGCCCAGGCGGCCAGCGGCGCGGCCTCGCCGGGGTCGCTGCCGGGCGGCAGGGCAGCCAGGCGCTCGGCGAGTTCCCAGGCATCGCGCAGGCCGAGGTTGAAGCCCTGACCGGAAACCGGGTGCAGCGTCTGCGCGGCGTTGCCGATCCAGGCCTCGCGCGGGGCGACCCGCGTGCGCCGCAGGCGCAGGGCGAGCGGCCAGGCGCTGCGTGGGCCGCAGGCGCTGAAGTCGAGGCGGCGGCCGAAGCGCGCGCGCAGCGCGGCGAGAAAGGAGGCATCGTCGAGCGCGCAGAGCGTCGCGCTGCGCTCTGCGGGAACGGTGAATACCACCGAGTAATTCTCGCCGAGCGGCAGCAGCGCCAGCGGACCGTCGGGCGTGAAGCGTTCCCAGGCGCGGTGGCCGTGACCCGGACGCGGACGGACCTCGGCGAGCACCGCGTGCTGCCGGTAGTCGAAAACGTGGGCCTCGGTAGCGGCTGCCGGCGCCCCCTCGGCATGCACGACCAGGCGGGCGGCGATGCGCAGCGTTTCCGCGCCGCGTCGCACGGTGACGCGGGCGTCGCCGGCGTCGATGGCCAGCGTTTCGCAGCCGTGCAGCCACTGCAGCGCCGGCTGCCGCTGTGCGATGGCGGCGGCCAGCGCGGCGGCCAGGTCGCGGTAGCGCATGACGTGGCCGAGCGCCGGCAGTGCGAGATCGGCGGTGTCGATCAGCGTGCGGCCGAAGCCGCCTTGCTGCGAGACGTGGATGGTGTGGATCGGCGTGCCGGCTTGCTCGCGCCAGGCGCCGAGACGTCCGAGCAGCTGGCGCGTGCCGTGCGACAGCGCCAGCGCGCGCGGGTCGCCCGCCCAGGCGCCGCTGGGCTGCCGGTCGAGCAGGGCGATGCGCCAGGGGGTGTCGGCGAGCGCCAGCGCGAAGGCCATGCCGACCGGCCCGGCGCCGATCACCACGATGTCGGTGTCGAGCGTCGCGTCGTGGGTGAGCAGGGCGGCGGGCGGAACGGGCTCAGTCACGGCGCATCGTTTCCTCGATCTCGGCGACCGTCCTGGGCGCCGTCGTGTAGACCTCGCAGCCGCCGGGCGTGACGAAGACGTCATCCTCGATGCGCACGCCGATACCGTGCAGGTGCGCCGGCACGCCCTCGGCCGGGCGGATGTAGAGACCCGGCTCGACGGTCAGCGCCATGCCCGGGAGCAACATCGTCCATTCATCGCCGGTCTTGTAGTCGCCGGCATCGTGCACGTCGAGTCCGAGCCAGTGGCCGGTGCGATGCATGTACCAGGGCTTGTAGGCCTCCTGCGCGAGGGCGTCGTCGAGGCTGCCGGTGAGGAGTCCGAGGTCGATCAGGCCCTGCGTCAGCACGCGCAGGGCGGCGTCGTGGTAGGCCATGAAGGACACGCCGGGGCGGATTGCGGCGATCGCGGCGGCCTGCGCCGCCAGAACGATTTCATAGACTTCGCGCTGCGCCCCGCTGAAGCGTCCGCCGACCGGGAAGGTGCGGGTGATGTCGGCAGCGTAGCCGTCGAGCTCGCAACCGGCGTCGATCAGCACCAGGCTGTGCTCGGCGAGCAGGCGGCGGTTTTCCACATAGTGCAGGATGCAGGCGTTGGCGCCACCGGCGACGATCGGGGTGTAGGCGTGTCCGTCGGCGCCGCGCCGCCGGAACTCGTGGCTGAGCTCGGCCTCCAGCTCGTATTCGGCCATGCCCGGGCGGCAGGCGCGCATGGCGCGCGCGTGACCGGCCGAGGCGATGTCGGCGGCGCGGCGCATGGTGTCGAGTTCGTGTGCATCCTTGACGAGGCGCATCGCGTCGAGCAGGCCGCGCAGGTCGCGCAGCTCGCCGGGGGCGCGCTTGCCGGCCCGGCTCTGCGCACGCACGGCGTTGAGCGCGGCGGCGATCCGTGCGTCCCAGTCCGCGTCGTGACCGAGCGAATGCCACAGTGTCTGCCGGTTGGCGATCAACTCGGGCAGGCGCTGCACCAGTTCGCCGATCGGCCAGGCCTCGTCGAAGCCGAAGGCCTCGCGCGCGGCTGCGGGGCCGTGGCGGAAGCCGTCCCAGATCTCCCGTTCCTCGTTTTTCTCGCGGCAGAACAGGATGCTGCGCGGTGTGCTGCCGCCGACCAGCACGGCGACTGCCTCGGGTTCGGGAAAGCCGGTCAGGTACCAGAAATAGCTGTCGAAACGGTAGGGGTGGTGCGAGTCGCGATTGCGCACGCGTTCGGGTGCGGTCGGCACGATGGCGACACCGTCGCCGAGGCGGGAGAGCAGTTGCTGGCGGCGCTTGGCGTAGGGCGAGTGGGTCATGGGGCGGCGGCTCCGGTGAGCGTGGCGTCGAGTTCGGCGAGGCGTTGCGGCGTTCCCACGTCGACCCAGCGGCCGCCGTGGCGTTCCCCGCGAAGGTTGCCGCGGGCGATCGCCGCGTCGAGCAGCGGGCGCAGTTTCATCGCCGCGCCGGGCGGCACGCCGGCGAAGAAGGCCGGCGTGAAGACGCCGATGCCGGCGTACGTCAGCGTGCCGCCCGCCGCGTCTCCGGCGGCGAGCACGTCGTCGTCGCGCAGACGGAAGTCGCCGCCCGGGTGGTGCGGCGGGTTGTCGACCAGGACCAGATGCGCGGGGGCGACACCCGGCAGCGCTCGCGCGCGATGCACGTCCCAGTCACACCAGATGTCGCCGTTGATCGTCAGGAAGGGGGCGTCGCCAAGCAGCGGCAGTGCGCGGGCGATGCCGCCCGCGGTTTCCAGGGCGCCCGGCGGTTCCGGCGAGTAGGCGATCGACAGGCCGAAGGCGTTGCCGTTGCCCAGTGTCGCCTCGATCCGTTCGCCAAGGTGGGCGAGATTGATCACCACCTCGCGGAAGCCGGCGGCGGCCAGGCGTTCGAGGTGCCAGACGATCAGCGGCTTGCCGCCGGCGCGGAGCAGCGGCTTGGGGGTATGGTCGGTGAGCGGGCGCATGCGCTCGCCGCGCCCGGCGGCGAGGATCATCGCCTTCATCGCGGCGGGCTCAGAAGGTATAGCCGACATCGATCGTACGCTTCTCAAGGGTGTCGAGCAGGCGGGCGAGCGGACGCAGTTCGAGATAGCGCTCGCAGGTGCGGCGCAGATACGCGAGCACCCGCGGCATGTCCTTCAGGTAACCCTCCTTGCCGTCACGGTGCCAGAGGCGGGCGAAGATTCCGAGCACCTTGAGCTGGCGCTGCGCGCCCATCCATTCGTAGTCGCGGTAGAAATCGGCGAAATCGGCGTGAACCGGCAGCCCCGCCTGGCGGGCCGCTTCCCAGTAACGGATCACGAAGTCGAGTTCGGCGTCCTCCTCCCAGGCGATGTAGGCGTCGCGGAAAAGCGAGACCACATCGTAGGTGATCGGCCCGTGGACGGCATCCTGGAAATCGAGCACGCCGGGGTTGGGCGTGCTGATCATCAGGTTGCGCGCATGGTAGTCACGGTGCACGAAGACCTGCGGCTGAGCGAGGGCGTTGGCCAGCAGGGCTTCGAACACCGCGTGCAGGGTCGCCTGCTGCGCCTCGTCGAGCGTGGTGCCGAGATGGCGGCCGACGTACCACTCGGGAAAGAGCCGCAGCTCGCGCTCGAGCAGGGCGCGGTCGTAAGGCGGCAGCACGCCGGGCGCGCTTGCGCGCTGGAAGGCGATCAGGGCCGCGCAGGCTTCGCGGTAGAGGGTGGGGGCGCTGGTCGCGTCGAGCCGGTCGAGATAGGTCGTGCCGCCGAGATCGGAGAGCAGCAGGAAGCCCTGCGCCAGATCCTCGGCGAACACCTCGGGGGCGTGGACGCCGGCCTGACGCAGCAGCGCGGCGACCTTCAGGAAGGGGCGGCAGTCCTCATGCTCGGGCGGGGCGTCCATGACGATGCGCGTCGTCCCGTCCGGCAGGGTGACGCGGAAGTAGCGGCGGAAGCTCGCGTCGGCCGATGCCGGGGCGATCTCGAAGGGGGTTTCAGGGAACTGGCGGGCGACCCAGTCGCGCAGCAGTGCGGTACGCGGCATGCCGCTTCTCCTCGGATGATGATGCTAAAATGCGGCGATTTTATCACCCGCTCCGACAGCCGATGCGCCGTCGGCCGGCGCGTGTTTTCCCCGCTTTCAGCTCCGGACCCCCCGATGTCGCATGCGCACCGCAAACCGCTGGCCGTGATCGTCTGCTGTGAACTGATGGCCCTGGCCGGCGGCGTCCAGGCCCAGTCGATGCAGCCCCTGCGGGTCGATCCGGTGCTGCTCGGACTGCCCCCGGCGACGGCGCCCGCGCCTGCGCCTGCGTCCAGTCCCTCGCCTTCCCCCGCTCCCGCGCCTTCGCCGGCCCCCGAGGCCGATCCGGGCCGCGCGGAGGTGCGACCGGTCGCACCGGCCGTCGTCGAGGCCGTCGACGGCGCGGAGCGTGCCGGAACCGCCTCGGGCGCTGCCCCGGCGGCGCCCGAGGCGGCCCGGACGCGGCAGGCGCCGCGTCCGGCGACCCCGGGCGCCATCCCGTCCCGCGCCGCCGCACCGGCACCGGCTCCGGTGGAGGCGCAGCCGGCGCCGCCACCGCGCCCGCTCGAGCCGGCGCCGGCGGCGGTCATCGTTCCTTCCCGCCCGTCACGCGAGGAGCGTGCCACGGCCGGCGGTGGTACGCCGGAAACCCTGCCGGCCGGCGCCGCTGCACCGGTGCGTCCGCCGGCCCCTGCCGAACGCGTGACCGGCACCCTGCCGCCGCTGCGCGTCGATCCGGCGCTGCTTGGCCTGCCGGCCGTGGCTGCCGCGCCGGCCGTCGCCGTGCCGGCACGCGCCGCCCCTCCCGGCGCTGGGCCGGACGGGATGCCCGGCCTCGAGGTCCTGCCGGACGATGGGCCGGAGGCCCTGTCCCTGCGCCTCACCGCCCGCATGGTGCCACCGCCGGCGAAGAGCGACGTGCCGCGTCCGGCTTTCATCAGCGCGCAGCGCATGTCCGGTGTCGCCGAACGGGAGATGCTGGCCGAGGGCGAGGTCGAATTGCGCAAGATCGGTACCGTGGTCAATGCCGACACCCTGACCTACTGGCCGCTCGACGATGAACTCGAAGCGCAGGGCAGCGTCCGCCTGCAGCAGAACGAGGATGTGCTCAGCGGTCCGCGCATGCGCCTGCGGGTCGAGGAGCAGGTCGGCTTTTTCGAGCAGCCGGCGTATTTCCTGAAGCGCCAGCCCAAGCCCGCCGCCGGCTACACCCCGGTGCAGCTCGGGGTGGCTTCGGACACCGGTTTCGCCGGCTTCGCTCCGCCTGCCTCGAGCATGCCGTCCGGCAAGAGCCTGCGCGCCGGCGGCGTCACCGAGGCGCGTGGCGAGGCCGAGCGTTTCGAGTTCGAGGGCGAAAACCGGATGCGCATGCACGATGCCACCTTCACCACCTGCAAGCCGGGCAACGACGACTGGTACGCCAGCGTCGGCGAACTGGCGCTCGACTACGATCGGGAGGTCGCCGACGGGCGCGATGCGGCGGTGTATTTCAAGGGGGTGCCGATCCTCTATTCACCCTGGCTGTCGTTCTCGCTGAACAGCCAGCGCAAGTCGGGACTGCTGTCGCCGACCTTCGGCACCACCAGCAAGAGCGGTATCGAACTGGCGCTGCCCTACTACTGGAACATCGCGCCGAACATGGACGCGACGATCACTCCGCGCATCTATTCCAAGCGCGGCCTGCAGATGAACACCGAGTTCCGCTATCTCGACGCGGCGTTCAGCGGCCAGGCGCGCGTCGAGATGCTGCCCGGCGACAAGGTGCGCGACGCCAACCGCTATGGCGTCTCCCTGCAGCACGTCCAGAACTTCGGGCATGGCCTGACCGGCAGCCTCAACTACAACAAGGTGTCGGACGACAACTACTACACCGACCTCTCGAGCCGCATCGCCAACACCTCGCAGACGCAGCTGCTGCAGCAGGGCGTGCTGACCTGGGCGCCGGGCAGCTGGTGGAACGTGACCGGCAACCTGCAGTCGTACCAGACGCTGCAGCCGGATGCCAACAACCCGGTGGTCGAGCCCTATCGCCTGCTGCCGCAGATCACCTTCAACGCGCGCCGTCCCGACTGGTACCTGACCGACAGCGCGCTGCTCGGTCAGTACACCGCCTTCACGCACAGCAGCAAGGTCGAGGGCCGGCGTACCGTGCTCTACCCGCAGGTGGCGCTGCCCTTCGTCACGCCGGGCTGGTACGTGACGCCCAAGGTTGGCGTGCACGCCACGCACTGGACGCTGTCGCGCCAGGCGGAGGGTACGCCCGACTCGCTCACGCGCACGCTGCCGGTGGTCAGCGTCGATGCCGGGATGACCTTCGAGCGCCCGAGCAACTGGTTCGGCCGCGACTACACCCAGACCCTGGAGCCGCGCCTCTACTACCTGAACGTTCCCTACCGCGACCAGAGCCGGATTCCGCTCTTCGACACCGCGCTGGCCGATTTCAATTTCGCGCAGATCTTCGCCGAGAACCAGTTCGTCGGACAGGACCGCTTCAACGACGCCAACCAGCTCACCGCTGCCGTCACCTCGCGCCTGGTCGATCCGGCCACCGGCGCCGAGATCATGCGCGGCATGATCGGCCAGCGCTTCTACTTCAGCGACCAGCAGGTGACGCTCGACGGCGCAACCCGCCGCGAGTGGAACAAGTCCGACTTCCTGGCCGCCTTCAGCGGACAGGTGCTGCCGCGCGTGTATGCCGACGCCGCGCTGCAGTACAACTTCCAGAACGCGCGCACCGAGCGCATGGCGCTCGGCGGCCGCTGGCAGCCGGAGCCGGGCAAGGTGTTCAACGCGGCCTACCGGTATACCCGCGACGCGCTCGACCAGGTCGACTTCTCCGGACAGTGGCCGCTCTTCGGCGGCTGGCACGCGGTCGGCCGCTACAACTACTCGCTCAAGGAAAAGCAGCCGGTCGAGACGATCGGTGGCCTGGAATACGATGGCGGCTGCTGGATCGTGCGCATGGTCGGCCAGCGGCTCGCGACCTCCGCGGGCACGGCGTCGACGGCGCTCTTCCTGCAGCTCGAACTGAGCGAGTTCTCGCGCATCGGCTCCAACCCGCTCGAACTGCTCAAGCGCAACATCCAGGGCTACGGCCGCATCAACCAGCCGACCGACGATCCGGTCTTCGGTCAGTAACAGGTCTTCCAGAGGTCTTGCTCATGCCGCTTCCGTTCCGCTCGCTGCTTCTCTTCGCCGGTCTGGTTTTTTCCTCGCTGCTGTCGGCGCAGACCGCCCAGCCCGCACGGGAGCCGGTGCCGGTCGACCGCATCGTTGCCGTGGTCAACGACGAGGTGATCACCCTGCGCGAATTGCAGGCGCGTCTCGACAGCGCGCTCGGTCAGCTCCAGCGGCAGGGCACGCCGTTGCCCCCGCGCGAGGTGCTCGAGCGGCAGATGCTCGACCGACTGGTGATGGATCGCGTGCAGCTGCAGCATGCGCGCGAGAACGGACTGCGCGTCGATGACGTTCAGCTCGACCAGGCGTTGCAGCGCATCGCCGCCAACAACAAGATGACGCTGGCGCAGTTCCGTCAGGCCATCGAGGCCGATGGCATCGCCTTTGCCCGCTTCCGCGAGGACATCCGCGACGAGATCACCATCGCGCGCGTGCGCGAGCGGGAGGTCGAGAGCCGCATCGTGATCAGCGAGGGCGAGGTCGATAATTTCCTCTCCGGCGAATCGGGCGAAAGCAGCCGCGAGGAATACGAGGTGGCGCACATTCTCTTGCGCGCACCGGAGTCGGCCAGCCCGGAGCAACTGCAGAAGCTCAAGGCGAAGGCCGACGAGGTGCTGGCCCGGCTGGGGCGCGGTGAGGATTTCGCGCAGCTGGCAGCGGCCTATTCGGACGCTCCGGACGGCCTGAAGGGGGGCAATCTCGGCCGCCGCACGCTGGATCGTCTGCCCTCGATCTTCGCCGAAACGGTCGCCGCGCTGCAGCCTGGCCAGGTGGCACCGCCGCTGCGCAGCCCGAATGGTTTTCACATTGTCAAACTGGTGGCCCGGCACGGTGGCGGCGTGATCCCGGCGGTGCAGCAGACACGCGTCCGGCACATCCTGATCAAGGTCAATGAGCTGGTCTCCGAGAGCGATGCCCGGCACAAGCTCGAGGGCCTGCGCGATCGCCTCAAGCACGGCGGCAACTTCGCCGAACTGGCCCGTCTCTATTCACAGGATGGCTCGGCACCGAAGGGGGGCGACCTGGGCTGGATTTATCCGGGCGACACCGTGCCCGAGTTCGAGCGTGCGATGAACGAGCTGGCGCCGGGCGAACTCAGCCAGCCGGTCAAGTCGCCGTTCGGCTTCCATCTGATCGAAGTGCTCGAGCGCCGCGTGCAGGACGTCTCCGAGGATCGCCGGCGCATGGCCGCGCGGCAGACGCTGCGCGAGCGCAAGCTCGACGAGGCCTACCAGGACTGGCTGCGGCAGGCGCGTGATCGCGCCTACGTCGAGCTGCGTCTCGAGGAGCGCTGAGGCGTGAGCGGCCAGCCCCTGATCGCGGTCACCGCCGGCGAGCCGGCCGGCATCGGCCCCGAGCTCTGCCTGCGTCTGGCCGACCGCGCTTTCGCCGGCCATCCCGTGGTGCTCGGCGACCGCGATCTTCTCGCGCAGCGCGCCGCCGCGCTCGGCCTGCCGGTGACGCTGCGCGACTGGACGCCGGAGGCGGCTGCGCAGGCAGGCACGCTCGACGTGCTGCACCTGCCGCTGGCCACCCCCGCGCAAGCAGGGCGGCTGGACGCGGCCAATGCCGGCCAGGTGCTGCGTCTGCTCGACCGCGCGCTGGCCGGCTGTCGCCGCGGCGAGTTCGCCGCGATGGTCACCGCGCCGGTGCACAAGGGCATCATCAACGCGGCCGGCATCCCCTTCACCGGCCATACTGAGTACCTTGCCGAACACACGGGGACGCCGCGGGTCGTGATGATGCTCGCCGGCGGCGGCCTGCGCGTCGCGCTGGTCACCACCCACCTGCCACTGCGCGCGGTGCCCGAGGCCGTGACGGCGGAGGCGCTCGAGCAGACCCTGCGCATCCTGCACGCCGAGATGCGCGGCAAGTTCGGCATCGACGATCCCCGCATCCTGGTCGCCGGCCTCAATCCGCATGCCGGCGAGGGCGGCTACCTCGGCCGCGAGGAGATCGAGGTGATCGCCCCGGTGCTCGAGCGCCTGCGCGCCGACGGCATGCGTCTCGTCGGTCCGCTGCCGGCCGACACGATGTTCACGCAACCGGTGCTGGCGCAGGGCGACTGCGTGCTGGCGATGTACCACGACCAGGGCCTGACCGCGCTCAAGTACGCCAGTTTCGGTCACGGCATCAACGTCACGCTGGGCCTGCCGATCATCCGCACCTCGGTCGATCACGGTACCGCGCTCGATCTGGCCGGCAGCGGCCGCGCCGATCCCGGCAGCCTGTTCGTCGCCGTCGAGCAGGCGATCGAGATGGCGCGACGGCGCCGGCCGGAGGGGGCATGAGCCGGCACATCGCCCGCAAGCGCTTCGGGCAGAATTTTCTGATCGACCGGCAGGTAATCGACGACATCGTCAATGCCGTGGCGCCGCGCCGCGACGATTGCGTCGTCGAGATCGGTCCCGGCCTCGGCGCGCTGACCGAACCGCTGCTCGCACGGCTGGATCATCTGCACGTCGTCGAGATCGACCGCGACATCGTCGCCCGCCTGCGCCGGCGGCATCCGCCCGAGCATCTGAGCATTCACGAGGGGGATGCCCTGGCCTTCGACTTCGGCGCGCTGGTGGCCGGCACTGGCAAGCCGCTGCATGTCGTCGGCAATCTGCCGTACAACATTTCGACGCCGTTGCTCTTTCACCTGGCGGCCTATGGCGACCGGGTGTACGACATGCACTTCATGCTGCAAAAGGAAGTCGTCGAGCGCATGGTCGCCGCGCCCGGCAGCAACGACTACGGCCGCCTCTCGGTGATGCTGCAGTACCGCTTCGTGATGGACTGGCTGCTCGATGTGCCGCCCGAGTGCTTCGATCCGGCCCCGAAGGTCGATTCGGCGGTGGTGCGCATGATTCCGCGCCCGTCGGCCGAACTGGGCGCACGCGACGCGGCCCGTTTCGGACAGGTCGTCGCCGCCGCCTTTGCGCAGCGGCGCAAGATGCTGCGCAACACGCTGAAGGGCCTGCTCGACGACACCGATTTCAGTGCCCTCGCCATTGCGCCGACCGCCCGCGCCGAGGATCTGCCGGTGGACGCCTATGTGCGCATCGCCAATTACCTCGTCGACCGCGCGCCGCCGCGCGACGCGACCGCCCCCGCCTGACGGCGGGCGACAAAAAGGCGCACCCGTGAGTGCACCTTTTTGTCGCCCGGGAGATTGCCGGGGCCGGCCGGGCTTACTGCGATTTCTTCAGCGGGCAGGTGTTCATGCCGAACAGCGTGTAGGCCGGGCACCAGCCCATCAGGCCGGTGAGCAGGGGGACGATGCCGATCCAGCCCCAGAGGCCGATGACGTTCATCGCGGCCAG
>JAPKHL010000067.1 GCA_026646875.1 Rhodocyclaceae bacterium
GCCAACGGCCACCCCGAATGGGAGGCCGACATCCGCAATACCTTCGCGCAGCGCTGGATCGACAAGGCCCGGCCCGGCTGGTGGGTGCGCACCGCGCAGGGGGGCTGGGCGCAGCGCTGAACCGGCGTGAACGGCGTGCTCGCCGAGATCGGCCGGATCGAGCCGCTCGTCCGCGTGCTGTGGGGCGGGGTGGCGCTGCTGGCCCTGGCGCTGGTGACCCTGCTGGTGATCCTCGAGGGCCGCCATTTTCGCGGGCGCGGTCTTGTCCGGCCCTGGGCTTGGCTGCGCGCCGCCAGCCTGCCCTGTCTGGCGGCCGCGCTGCTGGGCGCGTTCGCCGTCGGGCGTGCCAGCGGCGTTTCCGGCATGGAGGCGCTGGCCGTTCATTACGGCGCCCTGTTCACCGTTGCGCCGCTCCTCTATTTCGCGGCGCATGCCGTGCTCGGCCGCCTGCTGGGGCTGGCCTCTCCCGTCGCGCTGTGGATCGGCGTCAGCGGCCTGTGCATCGCTGCCGTCCCGGTGGCGGTGTTCAACCTGGCGCAGCCCTGGGTGCACCAGGCTTCCCGCGAGTTGCGCGAACAGCGTTTCGCGCGTCTGCCCGAGGCCGCGCCGGCGCACGTGCCGGTGGCGCGCGCGCTGGTCCTGGACGAGGCCACGGTGCTGCACGCGATCGCCTGGCAGGCCGTCCCCGCGACGCGCGTCATCCGCGTCGATAGCGTGGGCGCGAGCGGGGTCGAGCGCGATGTGCTGATCAATCTGCCGGACTGGCTGTGCCGCGATGGCGACGATCTGCACGTGCTGTTGCCGGCAGGCCGTCCGCTGCCCGAGCTGCGGGTGTACTGGGAGGCGGCGGATGGGCGCCGCTGGCGCTCGACCCTGCCGCCGCCGCCGGCCTTCCGGCGCGAACCCTGGACGGTGCTGTGGCACGGCGATGCGCTGACGCTGCCGGGACCGCTGCCGCCCGATCTGCTGGCGGTGGACTATCGCAACGGCGATGGCCGTCCGTTCCTCCGGCCGCTCGCGCCCGCCGGTCCGGGCGGGCACTGCGCGCCCCGCCGCCTGCACCTTCCCGCCCTGCCCGACGGACGGGCCGCCTCGGCATTGCAGCTGCGCATTTACGTGCCGCCGGCGGCGCCGCGCTGGGTGACCTTCGCGCGGCCGTAGGGCCGCGCGTGCGCGGGCGGGTTTCGCCCGCGGCCGTCAGGCCGGCGCCGAGCTGCGGATCAGGTGGTCGAAGGCCGACAGCGAGGCCTTGGCGCCTTCGCCCATGGCGATGATGATCTGCTTGTACGGGACCGTGGTGCAGTCGCCGGCGGCGAACACGCCGGGCACCGAGGTCTGCCCCTTGGCGTCGATGACGATCTCGCCGAAGCGGCTGGTTTCGACGGTGCCCTTGAGGAAGTCGGTGTTCGGCAGCAGGCCGATCTGCACGAAGATGCCCTCGAGGTCGATGCGGTGCGACTGGCCGCTGGTCCGGTCGGTGTAGAGCAGGCCGTTAACCTTGTCGGTGCCGGTCACCTCGGTGGTCTGGGCACTCTTGATGACGGTCACGTTGGCCAGGCTGTACAGCTTCTTCTGCAGCACCGCGTCGGCACGCAGGGCGTCGCCGAATTCGAGCAGGGTGACGTGTGCCACCACGCCCGCGAGGTCGATCGCTGCCTCGACGCCGGAATTGCCGCCGCCGATCACCGCGACACGCTTGCCCTTGAACAGCGGGCCGTCGCAGTGCGGGCAGTAGGCCACGCCCTTGCCGCGGAATTCCCTTTCGCCGGGCACGTTCATCTCGCGCCAGCGGGCGCCGGTGGCGAGGATCACCGCCCTCGCTTTCAGCGTGGCGCCGTTCTCCAGCGTCACCTGGTGCACCTCGCCGGGGGTCAGGCCGACGGCGCGCTGCAGGTTCATGATGTCGACTTCGTATTCGCGCACGTGCTGTTCGAGCGCCATGGCCAGCTTCGGCCCCTCGGTTTCCTTGACCGAGATGAAATTCTCGATGGCCAGCGTGTCGAGCACCTGGCCGCCGAAGCGCTCGGCGACGACGCCGGTGCGGATGCCCTTGCGCGCGGCGTAGATCGCGGCGGCGGCGCCGGCCGGGCCGCCACCGACGACGAGTACGTCGAAGGTGTCCCGGGCCGAGAGCTTCGCGGCGTCGCGCGCGGCGGCGCCGGTGTCGATCCGGGCGACGATTTCCTCGAGGGTCATGCGTCCCTGGCCGAAGGGTTCGCCATTCAGGAAAACGGTCGGCACGGCCATGATCTGGCGCTTGTCGACCTCGCCCTGGAACAGCGCGCCGTCGATCATCGTGTGGCTGATGCCGGGATTGAGCACGGCCATCAGGTTGAGCGCCTGCACCACGTCCGGACAGTTGTGGCAGGACAGCGAGATGAAGGTCTCGAAGCGGAAGGTGCCGGGCAGGGTGCGGATCCGCTCGATGAGTTCGGCCTCGACCTTCGGCGGGTGGCCGCCGGTCTGCAGCAGGGCGAGCACCAGCGAGGTGAATTCGTGTCCCATCGGAATGCCGGCGAAGTGGATACGGGCGGCCTCGCCCGGACGGCCGACGGCGAACGAGGGGCGCAGCGGGGCGCTGCCGTTCTCGCGCAGGCTCACCTTCGGCGAGAGCGCGATGATGTCGGTCAGCAGGCCGCGCATTTCCTGCGCGCGGGCGCTGTCGTCGTAGCTGGCGACGAGTTCGATCGGCTGCTGCAGTTTTTCGAGATAGGCCTTGAGCTGGTTCTGGATGTTGGCGTCGAGCATCGTTCTCTCCCTGGTTTGCACGGGTTCCGGACTTCACTGCAAAACGGCGGCTGCCGCCGCCGTTTTGCGCTGAAGGCCCGGAGCGGGGCTCCGGGCGCGGCGTTGCGGTGTTGCTCGCGCGTCAGATCTTGCCGACGAGGTCGAGCGACGGGGCCAGGGTGGCGTCGCCTTCCTTCCACTTGGCCGGGCAGACTTCACCCGGGTGGCTGGCGACGTACTGGGCGGCCTTGACCTTGCGCAGCAGTTCGGCGGCGTCGCGGCCGATGCCGCCGGCGTTCACTTCGATGATCTGGATCTTGCCCTGCGGGTCGATCACGAAGGTGCCGCGCTCGGCCAGGCCGGCTTCCTCGATCATCACGCCGAAGTTGCGGCTGATGGTGCCGGTCGGATCGCCGACCATCGGGTACTGGATCTTGCCGATGGTTTCCGAGGTGTCGTGCCAGGCCTTGTGGGTGAAGTGGGTGTCGGTCGACACGGCGTAGATCTCGACGCCCAGCTTCTTGAACTCGGCGTAGTTGTCGGCCAGGTCGCCCAGCTCGGTCGGGCAGACGAAGGTGAAGTCGGCGGGGTAGAAGAAGACGACCGACCACTTGCCCTTGAGGTCGGCATCGGAGACGGCGACAAACTTGCCGGCGTGGAAGGCGGTGGCGTTGAACGGCTTGACTTCGGTGTTGATCAGGGAAGCGGACATGGTTGATCTCCTTGTGGGTTGTCGATGAAGTGGGTTGCGACGAGGATCATTCTAGGGAGTGTCGAACAATTGTTCCAATTGATTGTGTTCATTTGATGAATAGCCGGTGACTATCATGGCCTGGCGGGGATACATTCGCTGCCCGCCCGCCGGGCAAGCGGCGGCGCCGTCGGGTACAATAGCGCGCTTCTGAAAACCATTGATTTTCCCGAGGTTTCTTCGTGCTCATCGCCGCCAACATCACCATGCAGTTCGGGGCCAAGCCCCTCTTCGAAAACGTTTCGGTCAAGTTCGGCGAGGGGTATCGCTATGGCCTGATCGGCGCCAACGGTGCCGGCAAGTCGACCTTCATGAAGATCCTCGCCGGGGTGCTCGAGCCGACCGCCGGCAATGTCTCCAAGGACAGCCACGAGCGCATGGCCTACCTGCGCCAGGACCAGTTCGCCTACGAGGAGCAGCGGGTGATCGACGTGGTCTTGATGGGGCACGAGGAGATGTGGGCCTGCATGCGCGACAAGGACGCCATCTATGCCAATCCCGAGGCGACCGAGGAGGATTACCTGCATGCCGCCGAGCTGGAGGGGCGCTTCGCCGAGTACGACGGCTACACCGCCGAAGCGCGCGCCGGCGAACTGCTGCTCGGTGTCGGCATTCCGGCGGAGCGGCACTACGGACCGATGAGCGAGGTGGCGCCGGGCTGGAAGCTGCGTGTCCTGCTGGCGCAGGCGCTGTTTGCCAATCCGGACATCCTGCTGCTCGACGAACCGACCAACAACCTCGACATCAACACCATCCGCTGGCTCGAGGACGTGCTCAACGAGCGCAACAGCACGATGATCATCATCAGCCACGACCGGCACTTCCTGAACCAGGTGTGCACCCACATGGCCGATCTCGACTACGGCAAGATCACCCTCTATCCGGGCAACTACGACGACTTCATGGAAGCTTCGACGCAGGCCCGCGAGCGCCAGCAAAACGCCAACGCGCGCGCCAAGGAGAAGATCTCCGAGCTACAGGAATTCGTGCGCCGCTTCTCGGCCAACAAATCCAAGGCCAAGCAGGCGACCAGCCGTCTCAAGCTGATCGACAAGCTCCGGCCCGAGGATATCAAGCCCTCGTCGCGCCAGTATCCGTGGATCCGCTTCGAGTTCGACGAGAAGGAGAAACTGCACCGCCAGGCGGTGGAGATCGAGAACCTCGCCTTCGCCTATCCGGGCGGCGAGCGCCGTATCTTCAACAATCTCGACCTGACGATCAACGCGGGCGACCGGGTTGCGGTGATCGGCGAAAACGGCGTCGGCAAGACGACCTTCCTCAAGCTGCTGATGGGCGAACTGCAGCCGCAGCACGGCAGCGTCAAGTGGACCGAGAAGGCCCGCCCCGGCTACTACGCGCAGGATCATGCCGCCGATTTCGCCAGCGATACCACCCTGACCGAATGGGTGGCCGGCTACGCGCGCGCCAACGCCGGCGAGGGGGAGGATCTGGAAACGCTGATCCGCGGCACGCTCGGCCGCCTGCTGTTCTCGGGCGACGACGTGAAGAAGGCGGTCAGGGTGATCTCCGGCGGTGAGCAGGGCCGCATGATCTTCGGCAAGCTGATGCTGATGAAGCCGAACGTGCTGGTGATGGACGAACCGACCAACCACCTCGACATGGAGTCGATCGAGTCGCTGAACACGGCACTGGAGAAGTTCAAGGGTACGCTGGTGTTCGTCTCGCACGACCGCGAATTCGTCTCCTCCCTGGCCACCCGGATCATCGAGGTGCGCATGGACGGCACGGTGGTGAACTACCTCGGCACCTACGAGGAGTATCTCGCCAGCCAGGGCATCGAATAAGCGCGGTTGCGTCCGTGGCCCGCCTGTTCTGCATCCTGCTCCTCAGGCTGATCGGCTGGCGGACGGTCTATGCGCCGCCGCCGGGGCCGAAGACGGTGATTCTCGTCTATCCGCATACCTCGAACTGGGATTTTCCGCTCGGCCTGCTGTTCCGCTTCCAGTACCCGATGTTCATCCACAGGGCGGCCAAGGACACGCTGTTCCGCGGGCCGGTCGGCGCCTTCTTCCGCCATATCGGGGGGATTCCGATCAACCGCCGCGCTCCGGCAGGGATCGTCGGGCAGATCGTCGAGCGCTTCGCGCGCAGCGCGAGCTTCCATGTCGTGATCACGCCGGAGGGCACGCGCGCCCGGACCGCGTACTGGAAGGACGGTTTTTACCGCATCGCCCGTCAGGCGGGGGTACCGGTCGGGCTCGGGTTCATCGACTACGGCAGCCGCACGCTCGGCATCGAACGCTGGATCGAGCTGAGCGGCGACGAGGCCGCCGATCTCGAGACGCTGCGCGCCTACTACGCCGGCAAGCGGGCGCGCTATCCGGAACAGGCCGGCGAGATCCGCTTCAAACCGCGCGGCTGAGGGCGAACGCGCTCAGGCCAGCGGGAGGGGAACGTCCTCGCGGTTGCCGCGCGCCTCGCCGGTAGCGTCGCCGCCCGGGCGATCGATCGGAAAGACCACGCGCGCCACCGCGCCATGCGCGGTGCCATCGACACTTTCGCGCTGGTTCGGGCGGAGACTGGCGGCGGCCCGGTGCAGCTCGGCGATTTCGCGCACGATCGCCAGGCCCAGGCCGCTGCCCTCGACACCGGTACCGTCGACCCGGTAGAAGCGGTCGAACACCCGTTGTGCGTCTTCTTCGCTGATGCCGATCCCGTTGTCCTCGATCTCGAGCACGGCAAAATCGCCCTGCGCGACGATGCGGCAGGTCACCCGGCCGCCAGCCGGGGTGTAGCGCAGGGCGTTGTCGATCAGGTTGTTGAGCATCTCGCGCAGCAGGAAGCGGTTGCCGGGGATGCTGACCGGCCCGGTCGATTCAAAGCCGAGGTCGATGTTGCCGGACATCGCCCGCTCCACCCAGCCCTCGACGACCTCGCGCAGCAATTGCTCGAGATCGAGCGGTGCGAGTTCCTGCTGCGAATGTTCGCTGGCCTCGGCACGCGCCAGCGCCAGCAGCTGGTTGACCAGGTGCGAGGCGCGATCGACGCTGGTGGCGATCTGCCGCAGGGCGTGCCGCAGTTCGGCCGGATCGCTCTCGCGCATGGCCAGCTGGGCCTGGGTTTTCAAGCCGGTGAGCGGGGTGCGCATCTGGTGCGCGGCGTCGGCGATGAAGCGGCGCTGCGCTTCCATGTTGTGCTGCATGCGGCCGAGCATGGCGTTGAAGGCCTCGGTCAGCGGCTGCAATTCCTCGGGCACGCGCCGGGCCGGAATCGGCGAGAGGTCGCCCTCGCGTCGCGCCTCGATCCGCTCGCGCAGGCGGGTCAACGGCCGCAGGCCTTGCGAGAGTCCGAACCAGACGAGGATCACGGCCAGCGGGATGATGACGAACTGCGGCAGGATCACGCTGGCGATGATCTTGTTGGCGAGCTGCGAGCGCTTTTCCACGGTTTCGCCGACCGCGACGCGCACCCAGGCTTCGCGCGGGGCGCCGGCCTCGGCCAGATAGAGGTAGGCGACGCGCAAATCCTGTCCCTTGTATTCGGTATCAAGAAAATGGACCTCGCCAGCCTCGACGGCAGTGCCGGCGGGGTCCGGCGCCGGCGGCAGCTCGCGGTCGCCGGCCAGCAGGCGGCCGTTGCGGCCGAGCACGTGGAAATAGACGCTGTCGATTTCGTCGGAACGCAGGAAGGCGCGCGCCGAGCCGGACAGCTGCACCTGCGGCCGTCCCTCGACGAAGCGGATCTGGCGGGCGACGGCGCCGACGCTCTCGCGCAGCGCCTGGTCGTAGGGGAAACTCGCCACGCTGTTGGCGAAGTAATGCGTCACCGCGATGCTGACCGGCCAGACGAACAGCAGCGGTGCCAGCATCCAGTCCAGGATCTCGCCGAACAGCGAGCGCTGTCCCTCAGGGTTTGCGCTCTTCCGCGGGCTTTTCAAGGCAGTATCCGAGGCCGCGCACGGTGGCGATGCGAACGCCGCCCGGTTCGAGCTTCTTGCGCAGGCGGTGCACGTAGACCTCGATGGCGTTGTGGCTCACTTCCTCGCCCCAGCCGCACAGGTGGTCGACCAGCTGATCCTTGCTGACCAGGCGGCCGGCCCGCGAGAGAAGGATTTCCAGCAGGCCGAGCTCGCGGGCCGAGAGATCGAGCAGGGCGCCGTTGAGATGCGCGCTGCGGTCGGAGCGGTCGAAGGTCAGCGATCCGCACTGGATCACCGGGGCACCGCCGGCGGAGCGGCGGGTCAGGGCGCGCACGCGGGCTTCCAGTTCGGGCAGCTCGAAGGGCTTGGCCATGTAGTCGTCGGCGCCGAGGTCGAGTCCCTTGACGCGGTCGTTGATGCCGTCGAGTGCGGTCAGGATCAGCACCGGCACCTGCGACTTGCGGCCGCGCAGGCGGCGCAGCACGTCCAGTCCGGGCAGCTTGGGCAGGCCGAGGTCGAGGATCACGAGATCGTAGGCGTTGGTCATCAGCGCCGTGTCGGCGTCGATGCCGTTGTAGGTGCAGTCGATCGCGTAGCCGGTCTGGCGCAGGGAGCGGCACAGCCCGTCGGCGATGATCTGGTCGTCTTCAGCCAGGAGAATCCGCATGAGGTTCCGTCAAATCGTTGGCGCGCGTAAGTTTTTTGTAAGCGAGCGGTTCTAGACTGCGCGCGCTGTTCTCCTTTTATGGTCTCAGGAGTTCCTGCCTCGGCTGGAACTCGGGGAGTGTCCGAATCCTGCACCGGGCGCTCCCCGCCACTTTTCCTTCCCCGCACGCCTCGTACGCCCGCTGGACCGCCCGTCCGGCCCGCTGATGCCCATCGCCGGGCGTTCCGCATTAACCTGCGGAGTGTATCAAAAACCCCGCCTCCCGGATTTTGCAGCGCACAAGACCGCTGGCATGGCGGCGTTGGCGCATAAAAAAACCCCGCGGTTTCCCGCGGGGTTTTCGTGGGCCGGGCCCGGGGCGAAATTACATGCCCATATCCATGCCGCCCATGCCACCCATGCCGCCCATGCCGCCCATGCCACCGGCGGCCGGCTTTTCCTCGGCCAGTTCGGCGACCATGCACTCGGTGGTCAGCATCAGGCCGGCAACCGAAGCGGCGTTCTGCAGCGCGGTGCGGGTCACCTTGGTCGGATCGAGCACGCCCATTTCGACCATGTCGCCATAGGTGCCGTTGGCGGCGTTGAAGCCGAAGTTGCCGGAACCCTTGACCACTTCGTTCACGACCACCGACGGCTCGTCGCCGGCGTTGGCGACGATCTCGCGCAGCGGCTGTTCCATCGCGCGCAGGACGATCTTGATGCCGGAATCCTGGTCGTGGTTGTCGCCCTTGAGGCCGGACAGCTGGGCGCGGGCGCGCAGCAGCGCGACGCCGCCGCCGGGGACGATGCCTTCTTCAACGGCCGCGCGGGTGGCGTGCAGGGCGTCCTCGACGCGGGCCTTCTTCTCCTTCATTTCGACTTCGGTCGCGGCGCCAACCTTGATCACGGCCACGCCACCGGCCAGCTTGGCGACACGCTCCTGCAGCTTCTCCTTGTCGTAGTCGCTGGTCGCGGTCTCGATCTGGGCGCGGATCTGCTTGACGCGGGCCTCGATGTTGGCGGCAACGCCGGCGCCGTCGATGATCGTGGTGTTTTCCTTGCCGATCTCGATGCGGGTGGCCTGGCCGAGGTCGGCCAGGGTGGCCTTCTCGAGGGTCAGGCCGACTTCCTCGGCGATCACCTGGCCGCCGGTCAGGATGGCGATGTCCTCGAGCATGGCCTTGCGCCGGTCACCGAAGCCCGGAGCCTTGACGGCGCAGGTCTTGAGGATGCCGCGGATGTTGTTGACCACGAGGGTGGCGAGCGCTTCGCCCTCGACGTCCTCGGCGACGATCAGCAGCGGGCGGCCGGCCTTGGCCACCTGCTCGAGCACCGGCAGCAGGTCGCGGATGTTGCTGATCTTCTTGTCGAAGAGCAGGACGTAGGGGTTGTCCAGAATGGCGATCTGCTTTTCCGGATTGTTGATGAAGTAGGGCGACAGGTAGCCGCGGTCGAACTGCATGCCCTCGACGACGTCGAGTTCGTTCTGCAGCGACTTGCCGTCCTCGACGGTGATGACGCCTTCCTTGCCGACCTTCTCCATGGCCTGGGCGATGATGTCGCCGATCGAGGTGTCGGAGTTGGCGGAGATCGAGCCGACCTGGGCGATTTCCTTGTTGGTCGTGCACGGCTTGGAAATCTTCTTCAGCTCCTCGATGGTGGCGGCGACGGCCTTGTCGATGCCGCGCTTGAGATCCATCGGGTTCATGCCGGCGGCGACGAACTTCATGCCTTCGCGGACGATCGACTGGGCCAGCACGGTGGCGGTGGTGGTGCCGTCGCCGGCGATGTCGGAGGTCTTCGAGGCGACTTCCTTGACCATTTGCGCGCCCATGTTGGCGAACTTGTCCTTCAGTTCGATTTCCTTGGCGACGGAAACGCCGTCCTTGGTCACCGTCGGAGCGCCGAACGAGCGCTCCAGCACGACGTTGCGGCCCTTCGGACCGAGGGTCACCTTGACCGCGTCGGCCAGGATGTTGATGCCCTCGACCATGCGGGCGCGGGCGGAATCACCGAACTTGACTTCTTTGGCTGCCATAACGAAATACTCCTGAATTCAAAGGGTTACTTGACGGACCGCGAAGCTCAGGCTTCGACCACGCCCATGATGTCCTCTTCGCGCATGACCAGCAGTTCCTGGCCATCGACCTTGACGCCCTGGCCGGCGTACTTGCCGAACAGCACGCGGTCGCCGACCTTGACGTCCAGTGCGACGTGCTTGCCGTTCTCGTCGCGCTTGCCCGGGCCGACGGCGAGGACTTCGCCCTGGTCGGGCTTCTCTGCGGCGGTGTCGGGAATGACGATGCCAGAAGCGGTCTTGCGTTCTTCCTCGAGGCGCTTGACGATCACACGGTCGTGCAACGGACGGATTTTCATGCGGGTTCTCCTTGGTATTGAGCAGGGATGATGACTAACGGATCGATGCCAGCTGCGCCGTTGTGGCCTGGCGCACGGGCTGAACTGTTAGCACTCGAAGCTAACGAGTGCTAATAATAGGGGCGGGCGTCGTGAATTTCAAGCGGGCCGCCGCACACCGGCGATACGGACGTCCTGCCGGCATGCGCCGGGCTTGCCGTCAGGCCGTTTCGCGCGGGCGCTCGGCGCCGGCCGCCTCCCAGGCGAGCAGGGCAAGCTTGCGGTCGGCTCCCCAGCGGTAGTTGCCAACCTCGCCGTTTTCGCGGAGCACGCGGTGGCAGGGGATCAGGAAAGCGAGCGGGTTCGCCGCCAGGGCGCTGCCGACGGCGCGCTGTGCCCGGGCGCAGCCCGCCCGCGCGGCGAGCCGCTGGTAGGAGATGACCTGTCCGAATTCGGTATGGAGCAGGGTTTCCCAGACCTTGATCTGGAAATTGGTGCCGCGTAGCAACAGATGCACTTTCCCGCGTGTCGGCTCGGTCGGGAATATCTCCTCCAGCAGGCGCCGCGCAGCGGCGGTGTCGCGGCGGAAGGCCGCCTTCGGCCAGCGTCCCATCAGCTCGGCCGTCATGAACGCCGGGGCCGCGACGGAAAATGCGAGGTGACAAATGCCGCGTCCGGTCCACGCGACGATCGCTTCACCGAAGGGGGAGGGCGCAAAACCGAAGGCGATCTCCAGCCCGGCGCCCGCGTGCCGGATCTCTCCCGGCGTCATGGCTTCGCAGCTCACCATCAGGTCGTGTAGCCGGCTGGTGCTGCTCAGGCCGGTGTCTTCAGCCACCGTCAGGAGGTCGCGCGATGCCGCCAGCTGCCCTTTTGCAAATTCCTTGGTCAGATACTGGAGGAAGCGCTTGGGAGAGATTCCGGCCCATTCGGAAAAAATGCGCTGGAGGTGACAGGGGCTGAGGTGAACCGCGGCGGCAATCTCCTCGAGGGAGGGTTGCCGGGCCGCATTCTCCCGGATGAATGCAATCGCGCGTGCAACGCGCGCATATTGCCGGGCCTGTGCGGACGTGTCGGACGGCATGGTCGTTTCTCCTGGATGCTTCCGGGCGGGGGATGGATGACTCGACGATAGCGGGCCGGAGGGCCGGCCTTCAAGCCGGTTCTTGCGGATTTCCGGTGCGGGCGACACCCGGAGAAACGGAAACCAAGCCCGGGAAAAATTCCCGGGTTAACCGGGAGTCACTCCCGCGACAACCGGGGAGGCGCTGACTATCCTCGCAGGCTGCACTCATACCAATAACAGGAGGGATCGTGCTCACACGCAAGCATCATGTCAGAACCGCGTTGTCATCCGGCGAGGAGGTTGCAGCAAGCGCTTCGCCGCGCTCGTCTTGTCAGTCGGCACCGCGTGCCGTCACCGTTGCGCTGGGCGCGCTCTTCGCCGTCGGGCAGGCGTCCGCCGTCCTTGCCGATGGCGGAACGGATCCCGTGCGGCTGCGGCCGGTGAATGTCGTCGGAACGACGCCGCTGCCGGGGATCGGACAGGTTCTGAACGAAATCCCGGCGCCGGTCCAGTCGGCCACCGGTGCCGACATCGAACGCAGCCAGGCGCTGGACCTCAGTGCCTTCCTGAGTCGCGGGCTGGGCAGCGTGCACGTGAACGAGGTCCAGAACAATCCCTTCCAGCCGGATGTCAATTATCGCGGCTACACCGCCTCGCCCCTGCTCGGCACGCCCCAGGGGCTGTCCGTCTATCTGGACGGCGTGCGTCTCAACCAGCCCTTCGGCGACGTGGTGAGCTGGGATCTGATTCCGCGTTCGGCGATTGCTTCCCTCGCGCTGATGCCGGGTTCCAATCCGCTGTTCGGGCTCAACACGCTGGGGGGCGCGCTTTCCCTGCAGACCAAGGATGGCCGCAGCCATCCGGGCAGCGCGCTGCAGGCGATCGCCGGATCGCACGCGCGGCGGGCCGTCGAGTTCGAGCATGGCGGTGCGAACGCGCGCGGACTGCACTGGTTCCTGACCGGCAATCTCTTCCGCGAGGACGGCTGGCGCGACGATTCGCCGTCGGACGTCCGTCAGCTGTTCGGCAAGCTCGGCTGGGCGGATGCCCGGACCGATCTGGCCCTGAGCCTCGCCTACGCAGACAACCGGCTCACCGGCAACGGTCTGCAGGAACAACGCCTGCTCGACCGCGACTACAAGAGCGTCTACACCAAGCCCGACGAGACGAACAACGAGTCCCTGTTCCTCAACCTGACCGGCAAACATGCCCTGAACGATGCCGTGCTGCTGTCCGGCAACGTCTACTACCGGAAGATCAAGACAACGACCTTCAACGGCGACATCAACGAGGAGTCGCTCGAGCAGTCCGTCTACCAGCCCGGGGCCGCTGAACAGGCCGCCCTCGCGGCCGCCGGTTACAGCGGTTTCCCGACCGCTGGCGCCAACGCGGCGAACACCCCCTTCCCCTACTGGCGCTGCATTGCCAACGTGCTGCTCGGCGACGAGCCGGCCGAGAAATGCAACGGACTGATCAACCGGACACGCACCGAGCAGGAGAACTACGGCCTGTCCGGACAGTTCACCGTGCTCGGCACGCTGGCCGGCCAGCGCAACCAGTTCACCGCCGGTGCGGGCTTCGACGCCAGCCGCATGGACTTCAGGCAGACTGCCCAGTTCGGTTATCTCAACCCTGATCGGAGCGTTACCCCGGTCGATTTCTTCGCAGATGGCACGTCATTCGACGATGACGGCAGCCCCATCGACAGCCGGGTCGATCTTTCCGGGCGCAGCCGCACCTGGAGCGTGTTCGCCACCGATACCCTGTCCATCCGCGATCTCTGGCACCTCACCCTGTCCGGCCGCTACAACCGCACGCAGATTCGCAACCGCGACCACATTACGCCGGGTGGCGGCACCGGCTCCCTGGACGGCGACCATACCTTCAGCCGCTTCAATCCGGCGATCGGCCTGACCTTCACGCCATCTCCGGCATTCAACGCCTATGCCGGCTACAACGAAGGCAGCCGTACCCCGACCGCGATCGAGCTCGGGTGCGCCGATCCGGCCTCGCCCTGCAAGCTGCCGAACGCGATGGCCGGCGATCCGCCCCTCAAACAGGTGGTGACCAAGACCTGGGAGGCGGGCGTGCGGGGCAGCGTGGCCGGATCCGCTGCCTGGAGCGCCGGCCTGTTCCGCGCCGAGAATGTCAACGACATCATGTTCGTGGCCGACGATCAGGCCGGCTTCGGCTACTTCAAGAACTTCGGCAAGACCCGCCGCCAGGGACTCGAGCTGGGCCTGAACAGCCGCATCGGGCAGATCGACGTGGGCGTCAACTACACCTGGCTGGATGCGACCTACCAAAGCCATGAAATCGTCAATGGCCCCGGCAACAGCACCAACGATGCCGGTGCAGGGTACGAGGGGAACATCGAGGTCTCGCCCGGCAAGCGCATTCCGCTGATCCCCAGGCACTTGCTGCGGGCGCGTGCCGACTGGCAGGTCAGCCATGCCTGGTCGGTGGGGTTGGGGATGGTCGCCGTGGCCGGCGCGTACGCGCGCGGCAACGAGAACAACCAGCACCAGGCTGACGGGCTCTACTACCTCGGTGCCGGGAAATCGGCGGGTTACGCGGTGTTCGATCTGAGTGGCCGCTATCGCGCCACGCCGCAACTGAGCTTCTTCGGACAGGTGAACAACCTTTTCGACCGCAAGTACGCTACCGCAGCCCAGCTTGGCTCGACCGGCTTCGACGCCCGGGGCAATTTCGTGGCCCGCCCCTTCGGTCCGGCGGACAACGATGCCCTGGTCGGCGCAACCTTCTACGCACCGGGCGCCCCGCGCACCCTGTGGGTTGGGGTGCGCTACGAGTTCGACCGGCCGGGGCAGCGTTAAGCCGCGCGTCGGGAGCATCTCCGCGCGGCCGGGTCCGTCCGGGGCCGGTCGCGTATCACGGGCATTGTGGGGCCGCCCCGGGTTGCGCTGCCGGCGCCGCCCGGGCTGTCGGCCTCACTCGTGCGGGGCGAGGGTGCGCACCACATGCAGGCGCCGCACGTTGCCGTCCGGGAAATCGTCCCAGTCGATCGACTGGCCTTCCCTGAGTCCCAGCAGCGCAGCACCAACCGGCGCCAGCACGGAGATCCGGCCGCAGGCCGGATCGGCCTGCTCGGGAAATACCAGCTCGACCTCGCGGCAGTCGCCCGCCCCCTCGATCCGGTAGGTGACGCGCGAATGCATGCGGACCACGTCCCCGGGCATCCGCGCCAGGGGGACGACAGTGGCGCGGCCAAGTTCCTCCGCGAGCACGTTGCCGCGCGCCAGCACGGACAGTCGCGCATAGTCCCGGTCGGCGATCAAGAGCTCGCTTGCTTCCATGGTCAGATCCTCTCGTTCACAAGAAAAAACCCCGACGCGCCGAGATGCGCGGCAGGGATTCGGGGGCATCATACGGGGGTGGCGCAGGCTGCATAAGCCGGTGGAGTGGCACATGACTGTCGCCTGTTGGGCAACAATCGGCGGGGCGAGCTGCCTGGGAACTTTCGGCCGTCGCGTGGGCCTCCGGTGCGTCGGAGCGGTGCCCCGGATTTGTTAGAATCGCCGGCTTGGGCGACCCGCGTCGCGGGTGCCGGGCGCGACAGCGCGAGCAAGGGGGAATCCATGGCCGGTCATCTGTATATCGTCACCGCACCGTCGGGCGCGGGCAAGACGACGCTGGTACGTCTACTGCTGGAGCGCGATCAGGGCATCCGCCTGTCCGTTTCCCATACCACCCGCGCACCGCGCGCCGGCGAGGAGAACGGCATCGCCTATCATTTCGTGGACGAAGCGGCTTTTCTGGAAATGATCCGCAGCAACGATTTTCTCGAATGGGCCGAGGTGCACGGCAATTACTACGGCACCTCACGGCGCTGGATCGAGGCCGAAATGGCTGCCGGACGTGACGTGCTGCTGGAGATCGACTGGCAGGGCGCGCAGCAGGTGCGGCAGGTCTTTCCGGCGGCAATCGGCATCTTCATCCTGCCGCCGTCGATCGGCGAGCTCGAGCGGCGCCTGTCGGGGCGGGGGACCGACAGCGCCGCTACCATCGCCCGCCGCATGGCCGCCGCGCGGGACGAGATGCGGCATGTCGGCGAATTCGACTATGTTATTATCAACGACGATCTGCAGCAGGCGCTGGAAGACCTCCGGTCGGTGACGCGCGCTTCGCGGCTCGCCTACCGGGCACAGGCCCGGCGCCATGCAGCCCTGTTCGCAACCCTGTTCTGATTCCGTAGGAAAACCGCCATGGCCCGAGTGACCGT